>JAAYJU010000139.1 GCA_012522735.1 Clostridiales bacterium
CAGCCTCTGTGATTGCTTCTTCATAGGTAGGATGAGGACGTATAATCGATCCTAAATCCTTATAAGTGAGCTTTTTTGATATCGCTAGAGCAAGCTCACCAATCATATCCGTAGCTCTATCACACAGAAGCTGTGCTCCTAGGAGTCTTCCTGTTTTGGCATCACATATGAGCTTTACAAAGCCCCGCTCTCCCATGGATAGTAGGGTTTTACTATTTCCGAGCATAGGATATTTACCGACCTTAACATCGTAGCCTAATGCTTTCGCCTCAGCTTCATCCATACCTACAGTAGCTACTTCGGGTACTGTATATATACATGATGGTATTACATCCAAATCAATGGATGGCCTATGCCCAAACATTCTTTCCACAGCTACTATCCCCTGTGCTGATGCCACATGAGCAAGCTGTTTTCCCCGAATCACATCCCCTATGGCATAGATACCAGTAAGGCTTGTTTCAAAATCTGCATTAACCCTAATGCAAGCCCCGTCCATCTCAGGAGCTATATCTTCTTCAAATAATCCCTCAGTATTCGAGCGTCTTCCCACTGATAATAGAATTCCCTCGGCTTCTGTTGTCATGGTATTATCCTTCGCTATATATTCACAAACCAGTCCATAGGGACCCCCTTCGGAGATATTAACTACCTTTGCCCCAGTATGAATTGTAATTCCTTTCTTTTTAAGTCCCATGGTAATACTCTGGGAAATTTCTTTATCCATGCCCGATAGAATCCTGTCCATAGCTTCAATTATTTCTACTTCACAGCCAAGCTCCTTATAAATAGTAGCCATCTCTATACCAATGACACCGCCACCGATAATGAGAAGCTTATTATAAAGCCTTCCTTCACCGTCTAGTAGGTCATCACTTGTCACCACATTCTTAAGGCTTGAGCCTTCAATCCTAGGGATAACAGGTACAGAGCCTGTAGCAATCAGAATGTTTTTTGCCTCCAAATCTAATATGTCACTTTTAGGCATTGCCTCACTTTGTCTTGTAACCCTAACATTATTCTTAGAAGTAATCTTAGCTGCTCCTTTGTAGACTATAACACCATTCGCTTTAAAAAGCCCTTCAATTCCCGTACGGATCTTAGCAACAACCTCATCTTTTCTATCCATAAGCTTCCCATAATCAAGGCTTAGGTCAGTAAAGGAAATGCCTGCCTCCTGCATACGCTTAGCTTCCGATATAAAATGGGTGCTATGCATCAAGGTTTTTGTAGGTACACAGCCTCGGTTAAGGCATGTTCCTCCAATATCTCCTTTTTCAATAATTGCAACCTTTTTCCCTAGCTTAGCTGCTTTTATAGCCGCCACATAACCTCCCGGACCAGAGCCTATTACTATCAAATCGTATTTATCCATATTTTGATTCCTCCTTACTATATCTTTGATATAGTAATATCATAATCTTTCCAATATCACTTAAATATATCATGCCCATGTAGATTATCTGATAGAGTTGTCATAGCTTGAGCAATAATACTAAATTTCCTCATTAATAAGTAACAGTATATCCTCTAACATTTGCTTCTTACTATCCTCTGCCTTAATCTTTATCAAGGCTTCCTTCAAGGCCTCTTCCATATCCTTAGCAGTAAATACACGTCCTATCAAGCTGTCTGGTATCTTCTCGATAAGCTCAGTATCAAGAGCATCAGAATATGAACGGCAATTCTTAATAATACCGCCTTCAACTACCAGCTGCAGTTCAATATCTCCCCAGCTAAATCTTCTCTCGAGGCTATCGCTAAACTCTATCTTTCTACCATATTTCCATTCCCAGGAAGAGAATTTCTTCTCTCCTTCTAGTAGCTTATCCCAAGCCAACTGTTTATCATCAATCTGAACCGGCCTGGATCCATAGACCCCACCAAAAGCATTTATTAGCTCATCCTTTAATCTATCTATGGTAAGGTCAGATACATATTCATTAAGATTAGCTACTCTGGATTTTACCGAGTCCACACCCTTTGACTTAAGCTTAGCCTTTGATACATTCAGATACTTTGATAGGCTGGGCATGTCCACATCAACAAGAATTGTTCCGTGATGATAGCATTTATCTCCTGAAGCATAAAATGCATTGCCTGAGAACTTTCTGCCCTCCACAGTGATATCATTTCGTCCTGATTTCAATGCTGGGATACCTATGTTATTTACAGCCTTTATGATTACCTCCAACTGCCTGTCTACATTGTAGTTATCCTTTGTAACAAGAAAGGTAAAGTTGAGATTACCCATATCATGGTATACTGCCCCTCCACCTGAAAGCCTCCTGACAAGCTTTCCACCGGAATCTTCCAATTCCTTAACCTTGCATTCCTTCCAAGGATTTTGATTCCTTCCAATAACTACAGTATTTTCATTCTGCCACAGATAAAGTATACATTCATCATTTACCACATTAAGTAGCAGATATTCCTCTAAGGCTAGGTTCTTATATGGGTCCGTTTCATTTGTAATATAATATTTTAAGTTGATTGTGATCCCTCTTTCATGTTTTTGTAACAGTTTTGTAACGGTGCCGTAATGGTGCCAGGCACCATTACGATTCTGTTAACTCCTGTAACAAGTTTGTAATGGTGCCTGGCACCAATTATACCAATTAAAAGTTATATCGTAATATCGGATTTCTTGCAGCCCGAACCTCGTCAGGACGGCCTATAGGGGTTGTGGTTGGGCTGTTATGCACCGCATCAGGGTCATTACAGGCTTTATTATATATTTCCTTGAATATTTCAATCGCTTCGTCTAATGTTTCTTTTGATTCAGTCTCAGTAGGCTCCACCATCAATGCCTCATGTACAATCAACGGAAAATACATTGTAGGAGGATGCATACCATAATCTAATAATGCCTTGGCAAAATCCAATGCGGATACTGACTTCTCCTTTTTAAGTTCTTCAAGGGACATAACAAATTCATGCATACAGCGTCCATTCCCAAAGGGTATGTCGAATGTATCCTTTAACTTATGCAGCATATAGTTGGCATTTAAGACGGCATTCTCAGAGGCATCCTTAAGCCCTTCACTTCCCAAGGTCATCATATAGGTAAGTGCTCTTACTACCACCAGGAAGTTACCATAAAAGTCCTTAACACGTCCTATGCTCTTCTCGTTCTTATCCTCAAATGCAAGCATTCCCTTATTATCAATTATTCTAGGTGTCGGAAGATACTTAACCAAAATATCCTTACATCCTACCGGACCGCTTCCGGGACCTCCTCCACCGTGAGGTGTGGAAAATGTCTTGTGAAGATTAAGATGTACCACATCAAATCCCATATCGCCTGGCCTTGCCACACCCATAATGGCATTAAGATTCGCACCATCATAGTAATTCAAGCCACCGGCTTCGTGAATTATGCTTGTTATCTCAAGAATATGCTCCTCAAATAAGCCAATGGTATTCGGATTGGTAAGCATAAAGCCTGCCGTGTCCTCTCCCACTGCATTCCTAAGAGCTTCTACATCTACAAATCCATCCTCAGTTGAGGGCACATTAACTACAGTAAAGCCTGCCATGGCAGCACTAGCCGGATTGGTTCCATGGGCGGAATCAGGAACTATAATCTTATCACGCTTGCTATCATTTCTATCCTGATGATAAGCCCGGATTAGCTTTAGTCCTGTAAACTCACCATGAGCACCTGCTGCAGGCTGAAAATCCATAGCATCCATTCCAGTTATCTTTCCAAGGTATTTATCTGCCAACTGATATACCTCCAGACAGCCCTGCACCGTATCAATAGGCTGTAGAGGATGAACATCTGAAAATCCGGGAAGTCCTGCCATCTCATTGTTTATCTTCGGATTGTATTTCATTGTACAAGATCCAAGAGGATAGAAACCATTATTAACACCAAATGTACGCTTAACAAGCTTGGTATAATGTCTGCTTATCTCTGTCTCTGAGACATGGGGAAGGTTAAGCTCCTTCTTCCTTTCATAACCCGCGCTTACATGTGTTACTGGAACATCACATTCGGGCATTAAATCCAGTCCTCTATTCGTGTTACCCTTCTCAAAGATTAGCTTCATATTATTCATTCCTGCACCTCCCTAAGAATACGGGTTAAGGCATCCATCTCTTCCTTTGTATTAAGCTCAGTAGCACACCATAAAAGCTGCCCTTTATCATCACCTTCCAATGGATACCCACCAAGAATTCCATTATCAGAAAGAACCTGTAACACCCTATCTACATCTGTGTTTACTGTGGTAACAAACTCATTGAAGAACTCTCCCTTATATACCATTTCATATCCGTCTATCTCACATAAGCGCTGAGCAAGATAATGAGCCTTTGACATAGAAAGGGTTGCTGCTTGCTTGAGTCCTTCTTTTCCCATAGAAGCAAGATATACCGCAGCTGTCATTGCACAAAGGGCTTGATTGGAGCAAATATTACTGGAAGCCTTCTCACGACGGATATGCTGTTCTCTGGCCTGTAAGGTCAGAACATAGGCTCGTCTTCCTTGCGAATCTGTAGTCTCTCCAACTATTCTTCCAGGAAGCCTTCTCATTAGCTTATCGGTGGTCGCCATAAAGCCAAGATAAGGTCCTCCAAATGACAAGCCCAAACCAAGGGGCTGGCCTTCTCCTATGGCTATATCAACTCCGTATTCTGCCGGTGTCTTTAAAATTCCTAAGGAAATGGGATTGCAACTCATGATATATTTGATATCAGAATCTGCAAGAATACTGCCGATAGCATCCCCATCCTCTAATAGACCATAATAATTAGGCTGCTGAATAAGAACACATGAAATATCATCATCCAGTTTATTCTTCAAGCTTTCTATATCAGTAAGCCCATCCTTTACAGGAATTATCTCCATCTCCATATCAGTTCCGCTAATATATGTGCCTATGGTTTCAATAATCATAGGATTAACTGAAGCTGATAGAAGAGCTTTCTTTCTCTTTCTTTCCTTGCTCATAATCACTGCTTCTGCTGCCGCACTGGCACCATCATAAACCGATGCATTTGATACCTGCATTCCGGTCAACTCGCAGATCATAGTCTGATATTCGAATATTGATTGTAGAATTCCCTGACTTATCTCAGCCTGGTACGGAGTATAAGCTGTCATGAATTCCTCTTTAGACGTAACCTGCTTAACAATAGATGGGATATAATGGCGGTAAGCACCGCATCCCCTGAAAATAGAATCGTATACCTTATTCTTTCCAGCAATCTTTCTCATTTTGCTCGACACTTCCATCTCAGACATTCCCCTTGGAATATCCAGAGGAGCACCAAGCTTCACTTCCTTTGGTATGGCATCAAATAGCTCATACATAGAGTTAAGACCAATTTCCTTTAGCATACTAAGCTGTTCTTCTTTTGTATTTGGAATATAAGTACCCATATGCCGACCTCCTTTATCTAGGAAGACACTTAAGTAACAGCGTCCAATCCTGGGTAATAAACTAAAATCCATCTAAACCTACTCAGCAATAAGCTTCTTATATTCCTCTTCAGTTAGAAGGTCTGCTTTATCACTAATATTTTCAACCTCAATAAACCAAGCATCCATAGCATCGGAATTAACAAGCTCAGGCTGGTCAAGAAGATCCTCATTAATGGCTTTTACAGTTCCTGATACGGGACTGTATACGTTAGAAACTGCCTTTACAGACTCTACATCAGCAAAGGATTCGCCTACTGATACCTCATCTCCCTCTTCTGGTAGACTAATAAAGACTAAATCACCTAGCTCGTTCTGTGCATAATCAGAAATTCCTACTCTTGCTCTTGTATCATCTAAAAACTCTACCCATTCATGGGATTTTGCATATAAAACCTTACTCATAACAAACCTCCTAAAATATTTTTATTTATATTGTTATCTCTCAACGGAGGTTTTGACCTCCTAATTTAAAAAAATCGAACATATCATAAATAAGCAGATTAATACTCAAGGACTTTGTCCTTTCGCTCGCGTAAAGGTTTAGCTTGCTGAACCGATTCACTTAATTTGCTTATTGGCGAATATAAAATGGTATTTCTACAATTTCAGCTGTAATTTTTCTCCCTCTTACATCCACCAAAAGCTCTGCTCCAAGAATGCTGTTGTCCACATCGACTAAGGCCATGGCTATGGGATAACCAAGATAGGGCGAATGTGTGCCCGAGGTCGTTCTTCCAATCTCCTTGTCACCTATAAATACAGGACAATTCTCTCTTGCTATACCTCTTCCGGTTATCTTTAGTCCCACTCGGGTCCTAGTAGGTGTTCCTCTATCTATAATACCCTTCTTACCAATAAAATTCTCCTTATTTAGCTTTACAGCAAATCCTAAACCCGCTTCTATCGGAGATATATCATCATCCATCTCATGACCATAAAGAGGCATTCCTGCTTCCAGACGAAGAGTATCTCTGGCTCCAAGCCCACAGGGGATTAAACCTTCATCAGCACCTGCATCAAGCAGAAGCTCCCATAGCTTGACGGCATCCTCATTCTTACAGCAGAGCTCATATCCGCCTTCTCCAGTATAACCGGTTTTCGACACCATACAGCTTATTCCAGAAACATTTACATTTTCCTTAAATGCATAGTATTTTATAGGGAGTTCGTTAACTTCGGAAATCTTTCCTAGAATATCAGTAGATAGTGGTCCTTGAAGAGCAATAAGTGCTAATTCCTCGGAAATATCCGAAAGCCTCACCTCACCAAAGAGATGAGCCTTCATCCATTCCACATCCTTATGACGATTGGATGCATTGACGACAACTAGATATTCCTCTTCACTAATCCTATATATAAGGACATCATCGACTACCCCACCCTCCTCGTTGCACATGGGACTGTACTTTACCTGCCCATCTTTCATACGACTGCAATCATTGGTTACCAGCATCTGTATATTATTAAGAGCATCCTTTCCCTTAATTATAACCTCTCCCATATGGGATACATCAAAAACTCCAGCTGCATTTCTGACAGCCATATGCTCAGCTATGATACCGGATTTATATTGTACCGGAAGCAGATACCCTGCAAATGGTACTATTTTTCCTTCTTCAGCTACATGGCAATCATAAAGAGGTGTCTTCATATCCATAATATTTCCCTCCTGTCTATTAATATGCTTCTACTTCATATATCTGTCATTATCTAACTATCTAATATTACTACCTTTATTATACATACTATCTATTTTTGGATAAATTAATTATATTATTTGGCTAATACAAAGTCAACAACTCAGTGCTTTTTGAGTGATAACATCACTCATTGTCAAGTAACCTATCATTTGTGGTTTCATATAATACAATATAAGCAAAAAGGGAGGCACTGTATGAGCGAACTACTACGTATAGATCATATTAGTTATACCTACCATAACCTAGAAGGAGAAACACCGGCATTAATGGATGTTTCTTTTCATGTTAATGACGGTGAATTTTTGGGCATCGTTGGACCTAGTGGTTGCGGTAAATCCACTCTGCTTTCTTTAATCGCTGGCTTGCTTAACCCAAGCAGCGGTTCCATATATATTAACGGTAAGGATTTAAAGTCCTCCGGTAAGAACATTGGATATATGCTTCAGAAGGACCATTTACTTGACTGGCGAAGCACACTAAAAAATGTAACTTTGGGAATGGAAATTCAGCATAAGCTTTCCGGTAACAGCTACGTTCAGATTAATGAACTCTTAAATACCTATGGGTTAATTACATTTAAGCAATCATACCCTTCAGAGTTATCCGGTGGAATGCGCCAAAGGGCAGCCCTTATACGTACCCTTTTGTTAGAACCGGATATTCTGCTTTTAGATGAGCCGTTTTCCGCTTTGGATTACCAAACCAGACTAGAGGTAGCAGATGATATATGGGGAATTATTCGCAAAGAAAAAAAGACAGCCATTTTGATTACACATGATATCTCGGAGGCAATCAGTATGTCAGATAGAGTCATAGTGTTGTCCCACCGGCCTGGAACTGTAAAGCGGGTATTCGACATAAGTCTTTCCGTAGCGGATCGGACTCCATTTTTAGCAAGAAGTGCTCCCGAGTTCAAAGATTACTTTAATTTAATTTGGAAGGAGCTAAATCATAATGAGCAGGAAAAATAGAAAGGTTTCAAGCGAAAGCTTAAACATTTCAGCTGCTCAAAAAGCCTATGTTAGAAAGCATATTTTACGTACACGTAGAATCCGAATCTATCAATTTATTATTTTAATAGGATTTATTGCTTTCTGGGAAATCAGTACTCTTATAGGTATTGTGGATTCCTTTATTTTTTCCAGTCCATCCAGGGTTGTGAAAACTATTGCGGAAATGACAGTTAACGGTCAGCTGTTTTACCATATCGGTATTACATTATTAGAAACACTTATAAGCTTTGCTCTAGTTAATCTAGTCGGGCTATTAGTAGCAGTAATACTCTGGTGGAATGACAGCATAGCAAAGGTTTTGGAGCCATATCTGATTGTATTAAATAGTCTACCCAAATCAGCGCTTGCTCCGGTATTCATAGTTTGGCTTGGTGCTAACATGAAGACTATCATCGTGGCCGCCATATCTGTTGCATTATTCGGATCCATAATAACTCTACACTCTGATTTTAAAGCAGTTGAAGAAGATAAAATCAAGCTTATATATACATTAGGGGGAAATAAAAAGGATGTGCTATTGAAGGTAGTCCTGCCTGCAAATATCCCCTCCTTGATTAGCCTTATGAAGGTAAATATTGGTCTATCTCTTGTAGGTGTTATAATCGGTGAGTTCTTGGCAGCAAAGGCAGGTCTAGGCTATCTTATCATCTACGGTAGCCAGGTATTTCGTTTGGATTGGGTTATAATGAGCATAGTAATCTTATCTATAGTAGCAACAGGTTTGTATAAAGTATTGTCATACTTCGAAAAAAGGTATTCCAAATAAAACCATCTATATCCTCCTACGGTGCCAGGTACAGACTTTTTGATACCTAGCACCGTACCTGGTGTTACTCTACCTGGCACCGATTATTAAAAATTTCTAAACTCCTCCTAAATAAAATATAAAATCATATTGCTTATCAGAGCAATCTCTAGTAAAATGAATATGTATACAAACTTTAGGAGGTAAGTGTGAAAGATGAAGGATTTTGTTATTACTGCTGATTCAAACTGTGACCTACTTAATGATTACATAAAGGAAAAGAATATAGGTATCATTCCCCACTATTATGATTTGGAAGGGATAACCTATGGGGATGAAATAAATCTTACACCAAAGGAATTTTATGACAAGATGAGAGCAGGTCAAATGCCAACCACCATGGCAAGTAATCCTGAGGTCATCAGAGAGACCTTCCAAAATTATATTGATAAGGGTCTTGATATCTTACATATAAGCTTTTCATCAGCCCTTAGCGGTGGCTGTAGCAATATAATGGCAGGTGCCAGAGAGCTTTGCGAAGAGAATCCTGACGCCAAGATAATCGTTGTAGATACTCTGAATGCTTCGCTTGGCGAAGGCTTATTTGTTATGAAGGCTGTACAGATGAAGGAGGAAGGCAAGACTATAGATGAAATATCCTCATGGCTTGAGGAGCATAAGATGGAGTTCTGTGTTAGATTTACAGTGGATGATCTAAACCACTTGCAAAGAGGTGGTAGAATCTCCAAAACCACTGCATTTATTGGAACAATGATGGGTGTAAAGCCAATCCTCTATCTCAACGAAGAGGGCCATCTAGTTCCACTTAATACGGCAAGAGGCAGAAAGAAGTCCCTATCTATTATCTGTAACGATATGATTGAAAGCATGGGTAAGTTTAAGGAAGAGCATGATATTATATGCATAGCTCATGGAGACGCCCTTGAGGATGCCAATTATTTAGCTAATCTTATAAAAGAAGCTCTTCCTCATAAGCAGATTGTCATTAACTTTGTAAGCCCAAGCATCGGTTCCCATTCGGGACCGGGGGCAATTGGCCTTTGCTTTGTTGGTGAAAAAAGATAAGACGTAAAATCTACTATAGCATGCATATGAGGGCGTTCCTTACCAGGAGCGTCTTTCTTTTTGTCCGTTTTTCAAATTAGTCCGTCTTTTGTCCGTCTTTTTCGTATTTAATAGCCTATTCTAATATTTTCTGAGAATAATAAAAGCCCTACAACCACTGAATTGTAAGGCTTTTGTGACAAGCTCCCCATGGGACTCGAACCCACGACCTACGCATTACGAATGCGTTGCTCTACCAACTGAGCTAGGGAAGCAAACAAATTTATTTTAATATAAACATTATTAAATATCAAGAGGATAAATAAATAATCATATATAATTTTGGACATCTCCTTTTGTACTGAAATTTTGTCGAAATATGATATAATTATAGTATATTACATTAAAGGAGGGCTTATGGATAATAAACTTTATAACGTGGCAATTTATATTGACTATGAGAATGTGTACAAGACATTATTAAGTCAGAACAAGAACTTACTTCGCCTTGGGTTCTTTGAAAAGATTCAGAAATGGTGCAAAGGCAAGAACCTAAGGATTGTAAAGATAATTGCCTATTGCAATTTCGATAATAAGGATTTGATGGAATCTCGTCATCAAACCAGATTACAGGAATATGGTGTCAATACAGTTCATACTTCCAACAGAGGTAAGAACTATGCAGATATACAAATCACAATAGATGCGCTAAACGACATGTATATCAATGAAAACATTGACGAGTTTATCATAATGTCAAATGATAAGGACATGTCCCCTCTCCTCAACACAATAAAACTGAATAAGAGAAAGGTCACACTACTTACTGTAGGTCAAAGCTATGATTTTGCCATGTGCAATGTGCCTGATGAGCATATAACCTTAGATGATATCCTAAGCATAGAAATGGACGGTGACCTCTATATACAAAGAGTTGAAGATAATTTACTAGAAAATATCGAAAATTATGCAAAATCCAACCTAGATGCAACGATTAAGAAAAATACCGCTTTTAAGCATATTGAAATAAAATATTATGTAGAAAACCAAGACACATACAGCTCAATCATGGAATATGAGCTATATAATATGCTTAAAAACCTATATGAAAAAAAGGCTATCTCTATCTACCGATATATTTATGGCAATTCAACATTCTTGGCTATTATGCCTACAGCATATGTGGATAAGGCGATTAATAATAACCTTATTTCAAGGAAAGATATAGTTGAGAATTATGACTTTGACAGTTTGATAAAAAGAAGCTATGAATACTATGCAAACCTTTAAATTAATGGTGCTGTTTCAAAATATCACTTAGGATATTTTGAAACAGCACCAACATTTTTATTCTTATTAGTTAATCTTATCCCAAAAACACATTCTCATTATGCCATTCTAGATACTGAAGATTCGGTAGCTTATCCAATCTTTCAGGTAAAATAGTCAAGGTTTTCCCATGATGTGAATACCACTCTCTACCATCCTCAAAATCCTCTTTAATATGTCTGCTTATTACAATGTTATATTTCCTATCAATCGTCATATACCCAAGCTTAAACAAGCTATGATAATCATTTCTAAGCAAAATGCCATTATTAACTTCACGAGGATCACCAAGACTATAGGGCTTAATATCAGTCTATTAGTATAACAATTTATTCACTGAATTTCATAGCTAACTTATCTAGCTCATCATCAAATACTCTATATACTGTCCATTCATCCATTGGAACTGCACCCATTTTCTTATAGAATTCAATTGATGATTGATTCCAATCCAAGCACCACCATTCTAATCTTCCACACCCTCTGTCTATACACAATTTTGCAAGATAAGAAAGGATTACTTTTCCTATACCCTTTCCTCTCATTTCTGGCTTAACATACAAATCTTCCAAGTAAATACCTGGTCTCCCCAAAAAGGTAGAATAATTGTGAAAGAATAAAGCAAAAGCAACTGGTTTGTTATTATATTCAGCAATAATAACCTCAGCCATTTTTCTTTCAAATAAAGATTCCACTAGATTTCCTTCTGTCGCTACAACATCATTTGACATCTTTTCATAATCAGCCAATTCCTTTATAAATTCTAATATTAACGGAGCATCTTGTATCTCTGCAAATCTTAACTTCAAATCATCTATATTAGTTTCAATTAACATTTGTAAACCTCCACATATCAATACATTAAACATATTGCATTATAATGCAAATCTATAATTATATTATACCAAATGCTTTGACCGAATGGTAGAAAAATAAAAAGGAAACCCATAAAGCACAAGGTTTCCAATGTAAGTTATTAATCGAGGCGACGGGACTCGAACCCACGGCCTCTGCGTCCCGAACGCAGCGCTCTACCAAACTGAGCCACGCCTCGAAATGCGGTTCCATTATTATGTGAACCGCAATAATTATTATCGTACAAAAGCCTATAAAAGTCAACCGACTTTTTAATAATAAACTCAAGTAGAAATTACAGAAAAGACGTTGGCAAATCTGATTTGATTTGGCAACGTCATAATATATTTCATCTTTTTTATCTCTGCATATATTTCCAAACTAATATGCTACTATAATTCCGCCTTCGTTAGCATACATGGTGCTTACCCCGGCTGTATCTACGATAATGCTATCCTTAAAAGGAACTCTCCTCATAATCTCATCTTTTATAAAATGGGCTCTTTCAAGGCAATTACAATGTGCTATGGCCAAAATTCTTTCCTGTGGCTTAATTACATCACGCTCAATAATCTTTGCCATGGATATAAGAGCCTTTTTGATTCCTCTGGCTTGCTCAAGCTTTTCTATTGTTCCCTCAGATGTGCCTCCCATAACAGGCTTAATATTTAAGACATTTGCTACTATTGCTTGGAGATGGCTAAGCCTACCATTTTTTCTTAAATTATCAAGGCTTTCAAGTACGAATTTCGTTTTCATCTCTGAACGGAAAGTATTAACTTTTTGAACGATATCATCGAATAAATGCCCTTCGCTAATTAGCTCCTTTATCTTCATAGTAATCAAAGTCTGTCCAACAGATGCGCTTCGTGAGTCTATGACCTCAATTTTATTTTTGGGATTCTCCTCAAGATATAATCTCTTTGCTAGTTCAGCACTATTATAGGAACCGCTTAATTCGGAAGATAATGTTACAACAAAAGTACCTCCATCCTTGTTAAATGCCTGCATATAATCCTCAGGTGAGGGACAAGCTGATTTGGGACTATTGGGGCTTTCCTTCATAGTCTTTATAAACTCCTTTTGATTGAACTCTCCGTTATCCACGAATACCTTGTCATCAACCATTAATGATAAAGGAATAACCTTAAGATTAGAGTCTTCTTTAAGCTCTAAGGGAAGATCTGTGCAGCTATCAACTAATATTTTATATTCCATATTACTCCTCCGCTATTTGCATATATTTATAACAATTAAATTATTGGATATTATTTACACCTCTATGTCTTGTTATATTAGTATTTCACAATGTGGTTTTAATTACTATATATTAATACATTTGCAATATTTTTTCAAGTACCTCTAGAATAAAATTATATTGTTTATAATCTTTTAATAAATAGGCTTAACAAATATTCTTATATGAATACATTTGGCATAACTTAAATAACCGGAATGTGATTTATCTAATCACATTCCGGCTCTGATTTATTGTTCCTGCTTATCTATAACTACAACAGATATTTCTTATTTTGCTAAAAGCATCATTATATCGTTGCTTCTTTGTATGAATTTAGTCATTGCCTGAGGCTCTAATGGCTTATGGCTAAGTAATGCTAGGTCATATAATTGCTCACATATCATAGGAGTATGCTCGGATTTCTCATTGGTGATAATATACTGTACTAGGTCATGATTTGCATTCAATACCAATGTCTCGCCGCCACCGAATCCTCCTGTATCCATGCCTGACATATTATACATACGCATCATATCCTGCATTCTGCGGTTTTCCTCCGATAAGGTAATTACAGAAGATACCTTATCGTTCTTAAGTCGCTCTACCTTGACCTCAAGCTTATCATTTCCTAACACCTTGCGGAATAGCTTAGTCATAGCGTCTGTATTATTCTTAAGAATCTTTTTATCCTTCTTCTTGGTTTCATCCTTAAAGCCTTCTGTTAAGTCCGCATCAATACGCTGGAACCTAACCTTCTGATTCTTATATTCTACATGAGTTATAAAGGGTTGATCTATATTATGGTTGAGGATAAATGCATCCATACCTGCTTCCTTGAACATGTTAATGTATTGGCTCTGCTGCTTCTCATCAGTTACATAGTATACAACAGTCTTGTCCTCTTCCTTAACCTCTTCATCCTCATCGCCTTCATCAACACTATCAACAATTTCCTGCTCAGATTCTACCTCGGTCTTAGAATCATCATCGCTAGCGGCTTCACCGTCTGCTTTTTCCTTCACTTCATCTTCAGCTTTCGATGCATCTTCGTCCTTCGCTTCATCTTTCGCTAGGTCTTCCTCTTTCTTATCGCCGGATGCCTTGGATTTAACAGCTTCCACATATTCATCAAGAGAGATATATTTGCCTTCAAGGTTCTTATAGATGATAAAGTCCTTCATCTTGTCGCTGAATTTATCATCCTTAAGACAACCGAACTTAATAAAGGGGCTGATGTCATCCCAGAATTTCTCATAGCTTTCTCTTTCAACCTTATACATACCTGTAAGCTTATCGGCTACCTTCTTAGCGATATACTCGGATATCTTCTTCACAAAGCCGTCATTTTGCAGTGCACTTCTGGATACATTAAGCGGTAAATCCGGACAATCTATTACGCCCTTAAGAAGCATAAGAAACTCGGGTATAACCTCCTTAATATTATCAGCGATAAATACCTGATTACTGTATAGCTTAATAACTCCTTCGATAGAATCATATTCAGTATTAATCTTAGGAAAATATAATATACCCTTTAGATTGAAAGGATAGTCCATATTCAGATGAATCCAGAATAAGGGCTCCTTATAATCATGGAATACATCTCGGTAGAAATTCTTGTATTCCTCTTCCGTACAATCATTGGGATGCTTTGTCCACAGAGGCTTTGTCTCATTTATAGGCTTTGGTTTCTTTTCCTCTTTCTTCTCATCAGCCTGATTAACATCATCCTTAGCTGTATCAGCTTCCTCCACAGCCTTTCCATCCTCATCTACTGTTGTGGATATTACCTCATCCTCTTCTTCCTCAATAGGATCATTGGCATTTCTAAAATATATCTCCACAGGCATAAATGAACAGTATTTATTAAGAACCTCCTTAACACGATATTCGTTGGAGAATTCATAGCTTTCATCATTTAGATAGAGAGTAATCTCAGTTCCTCTCTCGCTTCTGCTTCCCTCATCCATCTCGTATTCAGTACCGCCTTCGGACGCCCAGTATACTGGAGTAGCATCCTTTTGCCAAGACAGTGTATCGATTGTGACCTTATCTGCAACCATAAATGCAGAATAGAATCCCAATCCGAAATGTCCTATAATCTGGTCATCGTTAGTCTTATCCTGATAGGTCTCTATGAATTTCTTTGCACCTGAAAATGCTATCTGGTTTATATATTCCTTAACCTCATCAGCAGTCATTCCAATACCGTTATCAGTAAATGTTATGGTCTTTTCATCAGGATTTATCGTAACCACTATTTTATAATGGTTATCCTCAGCTATATCAGCCTCACCCATTATTTCGAGCTTCTTTAATTTGGTTATGGCATCGGCTCCATTGGATATCAGCTCACGAACAAAAATATCATGATCCGAATATAACCACTTCTTAATAATAGGAAAAATATTCTCCGAATTAATCGATAAATTACCTCTTTCAGTACTCATATTTTTCTCCTTTCTTAGCTTTTTTCTTTTAACAAATATCATAATATGCTTGGAACAAAAAGTCAAGATAAATTTAGCACTCTCATGACAAGAGTGCTAACAATTATTTTTATTCCTCTTCATATAGTATTCCCTTATTCTTAAGAAAGCTCTTTACCCATCCATCCCATTCTATATCAAGTGTTTTATCTAGGGTAAAGGTCTTAATAGCAGTACCGGTAATTATATGAAGCTCATTCTTTTCAAAACGTATATTAAGATATAATCCGCCCACATCCTCTAATCTAAGCCTTCCACCAGCAAGGCTGTCTATAAGCCTACCGACCTGATTAATGGGTAACTGAAGAACTATCTTCATCATTAATGGGGATTTATTGCCTCTAATAATCGAAAATGCTATATCCCTTATCTCACCCCATAAGACATCTAACTCTCTTTGCTCTAACTCCTCTTTTGAAAAGAAATTGTCATGAAATTGTCCTGATACATGAAAGCTTGTAAATGTCTGAAGCTCCATTTCCTTTAACACGAACTCATCAAACAAGGAATTAGTAAGTAGCATTGCCATAAAGGCCTTTACTTCCTCAATCTTTAAAGAAATCATATCTTCTTATGCCAACCTGCTCTCTCAATATTTTAAAATTATTATTTCATTTTCAAGTAATAATCTCTTTTTACTTTCTTCTTGTATATATTCTATCTTATTACAGACAATAAACATAAATAATTTACTAAGGAGGCTATTACCTCCGTTATTAGCTATTAAAACTATAATTTTACTGAGGAGGCTATTACCTCCGTTATTAGCTATTAGAACTATAATTTTACTGAGGAGGTTATTATGCATTTTGAGCCATCCAAAAAAACCTATTATCGTTTCCCTTCCACAAAAAGCGTTGCCAAAATGGACAAGCAAATGTATTTTCCTGAAAAACCCGCCCATGCTACAGACGATTCTAATTATGATCATCCGACTAATTCTTATATGCCCGAAAGAGAACATAACTACGATTTTAAATAATTAAAAGCAAAACATATAATAACAATAAATGTGCGGGGTAAAATGCATAGAAGAAATACTTCATGCTTTTACCCTTTTTCCCGTTATAAAATGCTATCAGTACTATAGACGCTGCGGAAACAGCCTGAACAATATTACCGCTTAATATTATCATTGATATGACAAGTAATGGCTTACTTCCTCTGAAAAGATAAAATGCCACGATAAGAAGAATTCCCATGAACCCGTAATCTGTTCTTAGTAATGCCGCTATAATGCTAAGCGCAACTGTAATCAATGCATTAATAATGTTAACATACCATAAGTTCTTACTATACTTCTTTTCAACCATGCTCATCAACCATATAGCTAAAAGCCCGATAAATAATGTAAAGAATATATTCTGATGCTTCATAAACCTTCCTATCATAGTATCAAATAAACCTGCATCTTTGAACATGTTCGGAAGATCTGCCTTAATGCTAACGCCATTAAAAAACGAATTATAAAATACTAAATCAAATGGTATCTCCGAGATCAAGGCAAAGATACCGAGTCTGGTTAAGTATTTCTTAACATTACTCGTGTTAAAAAATCCTTCTACTAAGAGGAATGCAAAGATAGGAAAGGCCAATCTTCCTATTAATCTACCTGTAAGATAAGCCCATGAAGTAGGAGGAATTAACACCGCCGTTACATGGTCAATTAACATGGTTATTATAGCTACCAGTTTTAATGCAAATGTACTCATAAGACACCTTCCCTGTATAAATTATTCTCGGACTATATATGCATCCTCTTTCTCAGCTCAGTCTTCATATTATCTCCCTCGAATAATATCAGGGCAGATAATGATATTATGCTCGCTCCCACACATATAACCGATGGAAATAGCACATTAACCCATCCGAATATAATAAAGAGAGCAGGAACAAATCCGAATATAGCATCTATAAGAAGATATATTATTAAATCTCTAACACCTATCTTTAATATCTTAGCTCCTACGGCCATAACTATCATAGCTAGCACACAGGCTGTAGGTATGACATAATTAAGCGACCAACCGTACCAGCCCATGGATCTATCCCACAAGAATGAAAGAATACTTATAATCCCTACCTGCCATAGTATAGTTTTTGCTATGTTGTTCTTGTTACGTATTATAAAGAAAAGACTAATCCACATGGATAGTACTCCAGCTGCGACCAGAATTGACCAAAAGGATTCCTTGGTAAAGATCATATTAACTGCAAAGCTTGCTACCACTCCAACTATAGATGCCAGTATCAATATCCGTATAAAGATATTAAATTCCTGATAAATTGTAGGAATATGAGGGAATACATCCTCCTTAGGATTACCCTCATCCTCAAGAATACTTGCACATAAGGGACAGACAGTATGCTCACCTTTGATTCTAACCTTACAATGAAGACAGTTTTGCATCAATAACCACGCCTTTCTAACTACACCTCCTTAGCATTTGAAGATATAGTAATAGGTATATTCTCATCTGCTAGGTAACGGAAAAAATTCTTTTGGATATCAGTACCGATAAAGGGAGAAGTAAAGCTTACCACCAGATTATTCTGATATGAGCAAATGGCAATCTGAGGCCTTCTTGCACTGACAAAGCAATTGAACATATTAATATATGGAGCCAGCTCTGGGCTAATAGATATCTTACCCACATTGGACAGTGTCGCAGTAATTCCTTTATCGCTTAGCCTGGTAGCTAATCGTAGTATCTTATCCTTTATTACTAAAGGAACAACCCGCATGAAGGCATTATGCTCTAAGGATAAGAGGCGATTCATATGTTTTTCAAGGTTTTCCTTAGTAAGCTCTCTTTCAAAGCTACTCTTAACCTCAGCTATAATATCCTCCAATTCATCACTTGAGCTAGAAAAATCATAGCTTATACTAATTGTTGCAAAGAAGTTCCTTGCAGTAACAGACGGAAAATATGTTCTTAGATTGACCGGTACCGACAGGATTACAGGATTCTTCTTGCTTCTGGCAGGCATTTCCTTATATATAGACTTAATAAATAATGCAACCAGATATATAGTTAGTGTGGTGTTATGCCTTCGCGAAAGCTCAAGGACCTCCCTGACCGGCATTAGTCCCTCAATAATCTTAATACGATTATCTATCGATTTTCTACCTTGAATTCGATATGCTTTCGTAATCTTGACCGTCTTAGGTATACGTTTGACACTATAATGCTTTTGGAAGCTGTCATCCATCTTCTGTGAAAGTGATGCATCATAATCAAGAACCGGAAGTGCTCCTTTAAAATCATCCTTATAGCATATAGTAATATAATAATAAAGAAGTGTTTTTAAGAATCCTAGGGCACCGGTTCCGTCTGTAAGAGCATGAAACACCTCTAAATTAATACGGTTCTTATAGTAGGTAACCTCGAATAAGAGGTTCCTACGATTACGCTTATAGAGCATACTACAGGGCAATTTACTTTCCTCTGTAACCTCAGGCTCAAGCTCGGTGCTCTCAAAATAATACCAGAAGGCTCCCCGTCTAAGAATTGCCCGATAAAAAGGAAAAAGAAGCAGAGTTTTATCCACAGCCTCCTGAAGAATATCCCTATCAATATCATCCTTCAGCTCACTGACAAAACGAAATACCTTAGTATCCCTCTCGTTACTGTTAGGGGGGAATATCTTAGCCGCATTATCCAGTTTAGTCCATTCTACTGGTTTTCTTCTGGTCATTTATAATCTTCTCTTTCTTCACTAATGTATTTTCCAATATTCTTACCCAATTAAATTACCTTATATATTTTTTATTTTCTTAAAAATCTATTAATAAGCTCATAGCTTCGTTTAACATGAACAAAATGCTTGGGTAAGCCAAAGAATCCATGAAGGGCATCCCTCATCCTATATATATCAACATTATTCCCATACTCAGTCAGCTTCTTTCCGTAAGCTTCTCCCTCATCTCTTAATGGGTCATACTCCGCAGTTATTATCAGGGTATTAGGTTGATTAGACAAATCCTTAGCAATTAGCGGAGCAAGATAAGGATTATTAAGGTCCTCTTCAGTCTTTATATACAAATCCATATAATCTCTAATTCTTTTTGATTTCAACAAATATTCTTGTCCATATTCTCTAACAGAAGGGTAGCCTGTCTCATCACTATGGTCATTGTTAGTTGATGGATAAATAAGAATCTGCTTTGATATGTTAAATTCTCCCCTGTCCCTTGCCATTAAAGATACTGCTGCCGCAAGATTTCCTCCTGCACTGTCTCCTATAATTGCTATGTTGTTAACATCAACATCAAATAGGGTATTATCAAGAAAAATTTCCCTTGTAACCGTATAACAATCAAGAAGGGCACAAGGGAAGCGGTGCTCAGGCGCAAGACGATAATCAACCGACACAACCAAGGCACCGGTTTGTCTGGCCATATTTGTACATACATTGCTATAGCTATCGATATTACCAATTACCCAACCGCCACCATGAAAGAATATAAGAACTCGGTGAGGCACATCCTCGGAGCTATCAGGTGGAAGAAAAATTCTAACCGGAATATCGTGATCTAGTCCCTGAATTTTATGGTCCCATATACTATAGCGTGGTTTCAAATAAGCATTCACGGCAGTATTTACCTGCCGATGAAGCTTATAGTTTTTCTTAACGTCCAAGTCCGGATATGACAATGCCTTTAATGCAACTCTCATTGCCTTGTTGATTGCCATGGATTCCTCCTATGTTTTTATATTTACATTTTAAATGAGTTATATATAAAAGTCAATTATCCCTTGTTTGCACCTTTCTATTGTGTGTTCTCCTCATTATGGAATCCTACGAATTAAAAATACCTGCTATAGATTGTCGTTTTATCTTCCTCTGTGTCAATATTCCTGCAATAGTCGGGCTAAAAGTACCAACAGCTATAGAAAAAACAATAGAAAGGAAGGATATTTTTATATTCCATTCTAAAAAGTAAGTAATTAAGAATACAATAGCTAATCCGATAACAACTCCTATCAAAGATCCGATGACTCCAGTAAGTAAACATTCTATTGAGTAGAATGTTGAGATCTGTGAGTTACTTCCACCAATCATTTTCATTATGCCTATTTCTCTATTCCTACTAAGCACTGTAATTGTCATTAAATTAGAAAAATTCAAAATAACTATTAATGAAATGACAATAAAAAGTATGATAATGAAAATATTCACATAGTCAAACCAAACATTAATCATATCTAATATAGCTAGGTTATTTACAACAATTGCATCCAAATCCACATCTTTTAGTTCTTGTGTCATATTATCTTTCTTATTGAATAAATTAGTTATTTCATCTGATGTATCAGACAGCATATTAACATCTTTAACTTCTGCTAGAATAGAAATATAATTATTATTTTTAAGAATAGTATTATTTTCACTCAGCAAAATAATATTATTTATCATATCCGGTGTTGAAGAGTATCCCATATTCCCAAGTTCATTAATTATACCTGTAATTTTACATTTATAGATAGTACCAAGATGCTCTATATCTATGTAATCTCCTATTTTTACACTATATGTACTCGATACCGCAGAACCTATTACAACTTCATTTTCACCATAACAGAATATGCCTTCCCTTAATGATGCTCTGTACAGTTCAAGGAAAACTTCATTAGATGAGTATACAAGAGACGAAACAATACGCTTACTATCCCCATCAATATTCTTATAATATATTGATGTGACATTTGTCCCCATTACTCCGACGTATTTGTTGATATTGCTTATATCTTTTAACATTGTAATATTTTTATCGTTAAATACAGGAAGCAACATATACGATAAAGTATTATCCCGGTTTCCAGTAGCAATTGTAACAACCTTATCATCTGATATTTTCATCTGAGAGTATAATTCAGTTTTGAACGAAGAAGAAAGAGAGTCTACTAATATCAGAAGCATAATACCTATGGCAATTCCTATAACATTATGTACAAACTTTCTAGAATTCATCAATATGCTTTGATTAGCCATTTTTATGTAGAATTTCATATCGTCCCACCTACTTCCACTATTTTTCCGTCTTCCAAAGTTATCATAACATCTGCTTTGTTAGCTATAGATTTGTTGTGGGTAACCATGATAATGGTGCAATTTCTGCTTGCTTTTATATCCATAAAAGCTTTAACAATGTTTTGCTCATTATCTTCATCTAGATTTCCTGTTGGCTCATCAGCAATGATAATAGATGGCGAATTTAATAAAGCTCTACATATAGCAATCCTTTGCTTTTCTCCTCCGCTTAATTGTGAAACTTTTTTTTCAAGTTGATTTTCACTTATACCTACTGACTCAATACACTTTTTAATTATACTTAGCCTATGACTCTCTTTTCGTATTCCTGAAAAGTATAGAGGTATTTCCAAATTATCAATAATACTATATCTATCTATCAAAGAGAAGTTTTGGAAAACAAAGCCTATATCTTTGCGCCTTATTTCAGTTAATTTATGCATACTCACATCTGACAGGTTATGATTACTTACTAAAATTGAGCCTTCATCAGCTTTTTCAACAGTTCCAATTAAACTGACTAAGGTTGTTTTACCCAATCCAGAGCGACCTACTATACTATAAAATTTTCCAAATTCAAAATTGTAAGATGCCTTATCAAGAATAATCAAATCAGTAGACCCATTTATATATTTTTTGCTAACCAAATCTAATACAACAGAAAACATAATAAATCTTCCTTCCTATGTAATTTTATATATAAACTAATCTATAACAAGTAAATTACCATAATGAGTGGCTTTAATATCAATCGGTAAAATATATCCTAATTAGCATATATTTTCAATATTTATGCCACCTCATTATGGTAGGGATATATTATGTTTGTATTTATTCAATTTTCTAAAGCTATCATCATTCATGCTTATCTTCCATTGCAAAATATATTCCATATTTTTCTTTCATTTACCTTATTTTACTGTATAAGCCTTATTACTGTCAAGTCAAGCTAAGCCAAGTACTATTTTCATGTTCTTATATGTATTCCTAACAGAAAGGATACCGATACAAGAATTTTTACCTTCTTGTATCGGTATCCTTTAAATAATCACTTTATATATTCACTTACTTTTAGTAGGTATATTCCTTATTCAGTCTAATGGTCTTACTTAGTCTTATATCCCTGGATGATGAACTCACCTGTATTTTAAAATCACCAGGTTCTACCACGAAGCTATGCTTATTTATATCATAGAAGCCAAAAGAACCCTTATGAAGCTTTATATCAACTACCTGCTCTTTCCCCGGCTCTATATAAACCTTAGTAAATCCTTTTAATTCATGCACCGGTCTTGAAACTGAGGCTTCCTTATCAGTAACATATATCTGAACTACTTCGGCACCCGATACCGTTCCAGTGTTCCTTATTGTTATGCGAATCCCAACATTAACATCATCTTCCATGCTCGTTTCATCAAGTTTAATTACCAGATCGCTGTATTCAAATGTAGTATATGAGAGACCGTGTCCAAATGGAAATTCCACATCAATATCATAGCTGTCATAATACCTATAACCCACATACACTCCCTCATTATAGGTAACCTTTCCGTAATTGCCGAATTCACCTAGTTTGTGAGCAGGAGAATCATCAAGTTTTTTTGGAAATGTCTCTGCAAGCTTCCCTGAAGGATTAACATCACCCAGTAGAACCTTAGCCAGTGCTCTTCCACCCTCCATACCGGCATAATAGCTCCATGCAATAGCCTTTGCATTATCGACCCAGGAGTTCATCTCCACAGGAGAGCCCGCAACTACTACCACGATAGTATTGGGATTTACCGCTAGAACCTCATTAATTAATCTATCCTGATCATAGGGAAGCTTCATATCATTGCGGTCCCGACCCTCTATATCATGGTCATGATCCAAACCGACCATTAATATTACTTCCTTGGTTTCCCTCGCCAACTGTACAGCCTCACTAAGTAGTTCCTCCTGACGTATCTTTATCTCCTCCTTTAGCTTCTCGGCATAAAGGCGTGCTTCTTCCTTAGCAGCTTCTTGATTTTCCAGACTGTCCTGCTGCCAATTAAGCTTCCTTTCCTTCTTTGAAGGAACATAATAGCCCTTGGCATATTTGACGGGGATATCTCCGCCTAATTCCATCTTCATACCCAGAAGAGGTGATATCTCATAAAGAGCCTTAATCTCTGCGCTTCCACCGCCTCCGGCGTGAAGTCGCTCTCCGTTTTGACCGATTATAGCTAGGGTATCCAGACTATCTTTCTTTAAAGGTAGTCGATTATTCTCATTCTTTAGTAGAATAATGGATTCCTCTGCACAGGCTAGAATCGCCTCACGATGAGCCGGTGAATTGTAAGTACCTACTTTGCGGTTCTTTCTATCCTCTCCCAGCATGTTCAATCTAAGCATGGTTCTAAGTATATTACGAATCTTTTTATCTATACATTCCTCTTTGATTTCTCCATTCCTTACCGCTTTCAGTAAAGGATTTGCCATATAGTAATTATTAAAATCCCCGGTTACAGACATCTCAATGTCAAGGCCTGACTCAGCAGCTTCCTTTGTATCATGGACACCACCCCAGTCGGATACTACAGCCCCGTCATATCCCCATTCATCTCTTACTATCTTAGTAAGTAGATATCTACTCTGAGAACAATGCTCTCCATACAGGCGATTATAAGCCCCCATTATGGTGTGGCTTTCTCCCTTGTCTAAAGCTGCTATAAACCCAGGGAAATATATTTCTCTCAATGTCCTCTCATCGACATAAGTATCTACAGCCAGTCTATCAGTTTCCTGATTATTAACAGCAAGATGCTTAACACAAGCGGCTAGGTCATTTTCCTGGATTCCCTTAATAAGAGGAGCCACCATTTCCTCTACTAATCTGGGATCCTCACTCATATACTCAAAATTTCTGCCACATAATGGACTTCTCTTAATATTAATACCAGGGGCTAATATTACATCCTTGCCCCTTCCTCTGGCTTCAGCACCTAATATCTTTCCCGTTTGATATGCCATATCCCTGCTCCAGGTCGAAGCCAGAGCACTATTACTGGGAAGATAGGATACATAATCATCCGTTGTCCCAATATTGATCCAACTGTCACGGGCAAATTCCTTTCGAACACCCATAGGTCCATCAGACATCTTAAGAGGAGGTATGCCAAGCCTTGGTACCCCTCCTGTCTCGAATAAACCAGCACCATGTATCATATCGATTTTTTCCTCAAGTGTTAATTGAGACATCAATTCCTCTATTCTAGTTTCGTCAACCTTCTTCATATTGTTGGATTCTCCTATAGTTTTAAATTAATATTTAATAAGCTCATTAGATTGATTTTAGTGTCTTTATTGTCATATGGCTTCTATATAGTACATATTATTTGTCCTGCTCCAACAGGTCTTATTACTGTATTATTATCTATTAGCTCGAAGCTTCCGTTTGTAATAGAGCTAACATCAGTTACATTGATAAGAATAACAGAGTATTTCTTATTCGTATCTACATCTATATATATTTGCTTATCCTTTCTTATAACATTTGCTATTATGCTAGCTTCTCCTGCTTCATTATAGACGATTGTAGAGCATGGCACTTGATCCGAAAGCTCATAGGCTTTTAATATAACGTTGTCAGCATAATCATAGACGGCATCATTATCCTCATTACCTAGAGCTATTAGACTTCCCTCTCTAACTAGTAAGGGAATGCTAAGATAATCATGGTTTTCCTTAATCCATCTGCCACCGACCTTAACCTCACCAGTAAAGTAATCGGTCCACCGGCCCTCGGGAAGATAATACTGTGCATAACCCTGGTCATTAAATATAGGTGCAACAAGCATATTATCACCTAACATATATTGCTTATCAAGATAAGCGCAAGATGGATCATCCATAAATTCCATGATCATGCTTCTCATAACCGGAACACCGGTTTTTGATGTGTTTATTGCTTGACTGAATAGATAAGGCATAAGCCTAGCCTTAAGTCTGGTAAAGAAACGAACCACATCGACCGCTTCCTCATCATAAATCCAGGGTACTCTGTAGGACCAGCTTCCATGTAGGCGAGAGTGAGTCGATAATAGTCCAAAGGCCGCCCAGCGTTTGTATACATCAGGAGTTGAGGTGTTTTCAAAGCCTCCTATATCATGGCTCCAATATCCAAATCCAGACATGGTCAAGGATAATCCTCCCCTAAGGCTCTCTGCCATGGATTCATAGTCTGACCAGCAGTCGCCGCCCCAATGTACAGGGTATTTTTGTCCACCTGCTGTGGCACTTCTGGCAAATAATACAGCCTCACCTTTACCAAGCTTTCTCTCCAATAGCTCGAACACAAGCTTATTATAGATATATGAATAGTAATTATGCATCTTATAAGGATCTGATCCGTCAAAGTAGACCACATCCGTAGGAATTCTCTCGCCAAAATCAGTCTTAAAGCAGTCTACTCCCATATCAATTAATGCTTCCAGCTTAGAGCTAAACCATTCGCAGGCTCTAGGATTTGTAAAATCTACAATCGCCATACCAGGCTGCCACATATCCCATTGCCACACGTCCCCGTTAGGTCTTTTTATAAAGTATCCCTCATCTACCCCTTCTGCGAACATAGAGGATTCCTGGGCTATATAGCTATTAATCCAGACACATATCTTAAGTCCCTTTTCCTTAAGACGGCTTATCATTCCTGCAGGATCAGGGAATACATCGCTATCCCATGTAAGATTTGACCAATGAAAATCCTTCATCCAGAAGCAATCAAAATGAAACACCTTCAGAGGAATTTTTCTTTCAAACATTCCGTCCACAAAGCTATTAACCGTATCCTCATCGTAATTGGTAGTAAAGGATGTGGACAGCCACAGTCCAAATGTCCAGGCAGGAGGAAGTGCCGGTTTTCCCGTAAGAGAAGTATATCTGGTAAGTACATCCTTCATTGAGGGACCATTTATCAGAAAGTAATCCAATCCCTCTCCTGGTACAGAAAATTGAACCTTCTTCACCATCTCTGAACCGACCTCAAAGGACACCTTCTCTGGGTGATTTACAAATACACCATAACCCTTATTGGATAAATAAAAGGGCACATTCTTATAAGATTGCTCGGTCGATGTGCCTCCATCCTCATTCCATATCTCCACAGTCTGACCATTCTTCACAAAGGGAGAAAACCTCTCACCGAGACCATAAATTAGTTCTCCCACTGATAGGGACAGTCTCTCTCGCATATATGTGTTTTCTTTACCGCCATCATCATAGGCTAGTCCCTTCCAATCAGTCTTCACATAGGCAAGGTCGCGCCATCCGCTGTCGGTTATCTTTTCATTGTCTCTATAATACTCCATTTTCCAATTAATCTTATTGATTTCCAGCCGCAGCTTTCCGCTATGGATGATTATAAACTCATCACTATTATCAACCTTAAGACTGTTTTCGAAATCCATAGTCAGTTCAAAGCCGGGGGTTCTTTCCTTTACTCCAAGATAATGATCAGTCCTTATACGAAGTACCTCAGCCATAGGAGTGGATATTCGAATAGTTAGATTTACACCTCCCAAGGTGTCGCCCCTGTGGTTTATTTTATGAGTCGGGACACATATTATTAATTCCTTGCAGGAGAATTGTCCCACTTCCTTAACAGGTATTTGTTCGTCCTTCTTTACAAAATAAACCTGTGCCGGTGAAAAGACCTCGGTGCCTTCTTTATGTAGCCAACAACCATTTGAAAATTTCATACAAACCTCCTCAATTAATTATATAGTTTAGATACTTACAACGGAGGTTTTACCTCCTCAATTAAATATATAGTTTAGATGCTTACGACGGAGGTTTTACCTCCTAAATTCATTATATATCTCATTGATCCTTTTCAATCTTCCTAAATATAGTAAGAGAAAATGAGCTGATTGTAAACATAATAAATGTAGGACCAATTAGTATTCCAAAGAAAATAGTTGTAGAATTATAGAGACAGACAATTACAATAAACACGATTATCAGAATAAGAAAAAGCGTCCTCCCAATATATTTTGTACTTATCAGGAAGGAGTTGCTTAAGGTGTTTTTTAGAGAGTTCTTGTATCTTGCGATCAAAGGATAGGCATATAGTAATGATAATAAAAAATATACCCCCGCAAATATACCTATTATTAATAAGGGTAAAGGGTTTGATTCTATGGCAAAGAATAAGCTTAAGTTAAGATAAACCACATATATAGCTGCCAAGGTGATTAGTCCAAGAAAAATCCCTTGCTTAAGATTCTCCTTAAATGCCTTAACAAAATCTCTCCCCACATATCCTTCCTTATCCTCTGCCATCTTCAGTGTCACACTGTATACGGCTACTGAGGCTGCACCCATTGTCACAATCGGTAGACTAAAAATCAGCCATAAGAGATTTAGCTTAACTACATCTATAAAACGACGTAGAAATTCATATATAGGACCATCCACCTTAAAGATACCCATTCAAACCTCCTAAGTAAACATAATTCTTTATTACATATATGACGGAGGATTTATCCTCCATCAAGTAACAAAAGCCCCACTAAATTATTAATGAGAATCTGGTCAAAACAGAGAAGCGAATGCGCCTATTGAAAATCGAAGCATGAGCTCACTGTTTTGAGCAGATTCCTATTCATAACATTAAAGGGTTTTTGAAACCTAGTCTATTAGTTCTTCACAGCATCCTCTGCTGCTTTTCTTAGTACCGCTTCATTCTCAGTAAATTCCACACACATTGCATATCCATATTCATCAGCCTTGGTTCTCATTTCTGCCACTATGGATTCAAATTCCTCATCATTGTTAGCATAGATAGCTTTCCAAGAGTAATCCTTGATAGCGGTTGTTACCTGTTCCCACACAATGTCAAGTTCATCACCCTTTGGTGACTCTGAATATGTTGTGCCGACTGCTACTATGAAGGGGCGATCACCTAAGTATTCATCCTGAGTAGTGTATCCAGTAAATG
This sequence comes from Clostridiales bacterium, assembly GCA_012522735.1. Taxonomy (GTDB): domain Bacteria; phylum Bacillota; class Clostridia; order Lachnospirales; family Lachnospiraceae; genus Mobilitalea. The sequence goes on from JAAYJU010000139.1 coordinate 28,865, forward strand.
CTCTCCAATCATTCATGATATCCGAGGTCAAAGTTGCATTATAGCTCGCCCACATTGCGGAGTTGTAGGTCTCTCCATCAGAATCAGGATTAGATGCATCTATACTCCAGGTAATATTGTTCATCTGATTAGTACCGTCACCAAATGTTCCGCTATATCCATCGGACATTTCCGTCTTCTTATCTGCTCTACATGCAAGACCTAGTTCAGTAAAATAAGGCTTTCTATTCTCATCATAATCCCAGGTTACGCCCTGTGGTCCATATTCGGAAACCATTCTTCCCTCAGGAGTAGAGAGCCAGTTGATAATCTCCATACATAATTCAGGATACTGTGTAGAGGCTCCTATGGTCCATACACGGTTTCCGCCGAATACATTCAAGCCGTATGTCAGTGTCTTTTGATCTCCCATAGCAAGGGCATACATTGCCTTACCCTCTTCTATATGCTCAGGAGTATTATATAAAAGGGATGCCATATAATTAAATATATTAAAGAATGCTACACCGTCTTGGTAATCTTCTGCGGCTCCTTCATATTTCTGAGTCATTGAATCCGGGTCAAGAAGTCCTCTTTGATAAAGTTGGTTGTAGAAAGCAAGACTTCTTAGATACATTCCACCCTCTTCTAATGCCCCTTGCCATGTCTGATTTTCTACATCATATAGACCAACACCCATCTCATCATAGCCATAGAGTGCTCCGGTAGCCTTAACAAACATAACCATGGCCCCGTCCCAATCATCAAATAAGGACACTCCATAGGTTTCCTTGCCGGAATCGGAGGTAGGACTGAGTTCCTTCATGCCTGCAAGCACTTCTACGAGATCTTCTAATGTTCCTACCTCAGGATATCCTAAATCTCTATACAAATCCCAACGGATATCCGGATGATAGAAGAAGGCTTCATGGTCATTTGCAGAGGTTGCAACTCCATGTGCAAAACCATATACCTTGCCGTCAGGAGATATCCCTGCATTCTTTTCTAAGGCCTTTTGCATATTTTCCCTAATATAAGGTCCGAAATCTGCCAGGAGGTCATCCTCATTCCAATCAAAAAGCATACCATTATCGATTGCCTGCAAATATTCATCACTGTCTCCACCGAAGATTACGATGTCTCCCAAATTACCGGATTCCATACGAGTAACAAAGACACCGTCCTCATCATTAACAATATTAATCTTCACGTTAAATTTATCAAGCATTATCTGTGCAAACCAACCAATTTGCTCCCCTGAATAGTTGGCTGTTTGAGAATATACGGTTAAAGTAATAGGTTCCTCACTTTTTATCGGAGCTTCTGTGATATTACCTACACCATCATTTGTCTGGGCTGGGATTTTATCCTTCTTCCCGCATCCGCTAAGAGACAGGATTGATAGAAGCAAGGCAAAACCCAGAACTAGACTAATAAATATCTTTGTTTTTTTCATTATATATACCCTCCTCTTCAAACTGATACCGAATATTCGGCACTTATATTTTTTCTTGCACAATATTTAGTAATTCTCCATGTATATTTGCGCATTCAATATGAAATCATATATGGTTGATGCTCTACCCCTTTACAGCTCCAAGCATAATCCCCTTTTCAAAATATCGTTGCATAAATGGATAAACAAACAAAACTGGAAGCACCGTAACCATTGATATTGTGTATTTTATGGTCTTAGAATTAAGTAAGGCTGCCTGGGTGCTAGCAGATATCTGTGTGTTACCTGATGTCATAACCTGACCAATATTCGTGGTCTGATTCAGATACATGTATAGTCTGTGCTGCAAGGTATAGAGCTGTGCATTGTTCTGCATGATGATAAGGGAATCCTGAAATGAATTCCAATGCCCCACAGCCCCAAATATGGCGATTGTCGCAAGAATCGGTTTACTTAAGGGCCAGATAATCTTTCTAAACACAGTCATATAAGAGGCTCCGTCAATATAGGCGCTCTCCTCAAGCTCTCCTGGTATCGATTCTATATATGTTTTTACAAGGATTATATTATAAGGAGCAACAATTCCCGGTATAATATAGCCTAGGAAATTATCGGTCAGTCCCATCATAGACATATTCAAATACCAAGGTATTAAGCCTGCGTTAAAATACATGGTTATGATCATAAAACGATACCAAAAGCTTCTTCCCCACATCTCCTTTTTGGTGACCAAGAAACCTACCAAGCCAGAGGCTAAGACCATTAGAACGGTACCGATTACAGTTCGCCCAACTGTTACACGAAAAGCCTGCATAAGGTCATTAACACTTCTTAAGGATAAGTAGTTTTTAAAATGTATTCCCTTTGGAATAAGCCTGATGGCTCCTTTTCTAACTAGATCATTATCGCTTATGGTGTTAATCAGTAAATAATAGAATGGAAATATACAAGCCAAGGTAAATATTATAAAGAATGAATAATTTAATATAACAAATACAACATCTCCAAACCTTGTACGGTATTTGGGTGCCGAGGATGTATAATGGTTTTTTCTTTTTAAAGAATTCTTAATCATAATATCACTCCTCTTTCCTACTTAAGCTAATTTCTATACTATACTTTCGCCTCGTACCAATTTTGATAGCTTATTAGCACCAAATAGAAGGGTCACGCTGACTAGGGATTTCACCATACCGACTACAGTGGTAAGAGGAATTTTACCGCTATTAATACCCAGCTTATATACATATAGGTCTAGTACCATGATTTCTCTTGTATTGTAGGGATTTTCAAATACAAGATACTGCTCCATACCATTACTTAGGATGCCGGATATCTGAAGCAAAAGTAATACAAAAAAGGTTGGAAGAAGTCCGGGAACTGTGACGTTCCACATCTTCCTAAAGCGACCGGCTCCATCTACGGTCGCAGCTTCATATAATTGCTGGTCGATACCGCTGATACCAGCTATGTATATAATGGCACTCCAGCCTATTCCCTTCCACATGCCCCATGCCAGCATCTTAAGCCAGATATATTCACCATTCATCAAGAAGTTAACCGCGGTGCCGCCTCTGCTGACGATAATATTACTGATTATACCCTCTGATGAGAATAACAAAGTTGCAAATGAGTAAACCAATACCCAACTAATAAAGTTAGGAACTGTTGTAAATGTCTGAATCAGTCGTCTTATACGTAGATTCTTTATTTCACATAGGAATATAGCAAAGGCCATAGAGCACCAGCTGGTTGCAAGGCCCAGACCACTCATAGCCAAGGTGTTTCTAAGAACTCTTAGAATATCATTTCTGGTTGCTTCATTCTCAAATAAAAACCGAAACCATTTAAATCCCACGAAGTTATCTCGAGTTAAGCTGCCTCCGGCCTTATAATCGAAAAATGCATATCTCCATCCCCATAAGGGCAGATAGCTGAATACAAAAATTAGTGCTACAAATGGTACCATTAAGAGAAAGAGCTTATACTTTTGTGGTAGCTCGTATTCATCCTCTGCATTTGGTCTTGGTTGAAGAATTAGAAGAATAAGGGACAAAATCAGAACAAGTATTACCATTCCACCTATAATAAAATAGCCGATTGGAATAGCCGGCTCTACTCTTTCGTAATTAGAGGTCTCGGACAGCTGCATATAGGCCACTGCAATCCCCCCGAACCCCAAAAGACTTATAATATTACCAACCATAGTAAAAACATTTCCTAGTCTTCTTAGCTTTAATGAACCAAGAGACATAGAACCCCCGGTAATAGCACCAATAACTCCAATACAGCTAACTATGCTTGCCATATATATTGTCCTAAAGGTCTCTTCAAGTACCCATCCTCTATTTACTGCTCTGAGTATGTTTTTTGTTAGGGATGAATATGAGACACCGGATGTGAATAATGACATATTACTATTGATAAGTGAACTTATCTTGGCAGGATTTAATCCCGGTATAAATAGACTGATAACCAAAAATATAATCATAAATCGATATAAAACAAATATCAAATCAATACTACGATCCTTTGAGGTTTTCAGTGTTTTTGCCGTTTGCATAACTATCCCCCCGTCATTATATCTCTATATAGTAATATTTTATCCTCCTATTGGGATTCCTGCAATCCATAATAGGAAAAGTATTTTCGATTGTAAAATAGGGCGAGGCCATGAAACCCCGCCCTAATCTGTATACTAATATCATTTATAAGAAACATGATTTAGTTAGAAGATACATTCTTTTTCTTCTTAACAACTAATAATATAACTACTGCCACTATAACGACCGCTGCAACAACTATTCCTATAATAAGTCCACTAGATAAACCTTCGCTTGTGTCCTCTGTGCTTGCGGTTGCTTCTGTAGCTGCTTCATCAGATTTTGCTTCTTCTGCCGCCTTTGCCGCTTCTTCTGCTGCCTTCCTAGCTTCTTCGGCTTTCTTTGCTTCCTCAGCCGCTGCCTCTGCAGCTGCTGCTTCTTCAGCTGCTTTTTCTTCAGCTAAAGCTGCTTCTGTATTAAATCCTGATCCCATTATTTTAAATGTAACAGATATTTCTTCTTCAGGAAGAATGTTTTCAGGGAAAAGTGGAGGATTATCTACAATTGCAGAACCGTGTAATCCCCATATATTATATATCTCAAGTCTGAAGGTTCCTTTTTCTTCAATATCACCATAATTAATGAGCTCACTCTTTGTCCTAACCTTTTTGCCATCTACATAAACCTCTGCAGAAATCTCTAAATCGGTAGCCAATCCATGCTCTTTATCATCATTATAGTTGTTAATATTCTTGCCTAAGCTTTTCATGGCTTTAGCAAACTCAGGAATATCCACACAGAATACCTGTGCTGTACCCGCAGCCCCTGTTGCTCCGATATCTGCTCCCTTAAGGGTAACTGTGTATGTGCCGTCACCTAAGAAAGTAGTCGTATTAACACCGTCTCTTGGCTCATAGATCTCCCATCCGCCTTCTGCTGCAGAATACATTAAAAATGCAGTAAACTCGGAAGGAGCAACATATTCCACGGTCTCACCTTCTGTAGGCTGTGCAACTTCTCCGCTACCCTCTGAAAGTGTAAAGGTTACAAATATAGTCTCAACCTCTGCAAATAACTCCTTATCAACAATCACTGCTGATGCATCTTCCAGATTACCGTCTGCTCTTCTGGCATCATCAGGTAGCTGGCTAACCCATTCATTGTAGATATTGCTACGAAGATTACCTTCTTCATCATTTGCATAACCCTTGGTAAAATCAATTGCATTTCCGTTTAGCTTAATTTCATCGATAGTCATAACATGGCCGGGATAATTTGCACTTCCACCCTGAATAATAGGTGCAGTAAATGCCAGTCCTGCTGCCTTTCCATCGGCTGTACCTGTAAAATCCAGACCAACTGTATATTGACCTACTCCTGTAACCTTAGCTTCGGTAACAACAATACCGGTATCTACCGGATCCCCCCAATACTGATATAGCCAACCTGCATCTGCATAAGCTAGGAATGCTGTATTATCCTCTGGTGCCGCTTCTGCCTTACCCGGAACAAAGACAAAGGCCAGCATAGCTACAAATAATACTGATAGAATTGTCCTAAATCTCTTATTCATTTGACCTCTCCTCCATTTGAAATTAATCAAAGTATTCTTACAATAATAATTTACTATAAATATGACAATATTTAAACATAACCAATTTTACTTTTTTCACACTAAAAATTAATGGTATTGTAATAGTTTCGTAATGGTGCCGTAATGGTGCCTGACACCATTACAGAATTGTTACATAATGATAATAAGCAGGAACCTTAGCTCCGGTTCCTGCTTTATCAAAAATATAGTATTAATTAACTCCTTAGGGCATAATTACATCTGTAATCGTAAATACTATTTCTATTTTATTATTATCCTGATAATCAATTCCTACAAATTCATAGGATCCATTCGCTCCCTTGGTAACTTCATTTATCTTTTCACTATCCTCAACCCACTGGTTAAGTATACAATAATCAAATGCAAGTGAGTTCTCATTAATGGTTTCCTCGGGAGCAGTTACTACTGTAGTGCATTCTACTCCGTTGAACCTAAACGAATCAACTGTAACCATAGCACTATTAAAGACCGATTCTTTGGATACAGCACTCTGAACCTGAATATCCTTGATGAAGAGTGATCCGATATTCTTTAGAACTTCTGTAGAGCCTGTCATCTCCAAGGTAAATGTTCCACCTTCAGATGTAATTACAGCTTCACCCTCACTACTTATGGTGCTCCATGCTGAGGTCTCAATTGCATAGAGCTTAACCTTTACATCCATGGAAGCCGCTACATTAACCTGACATTCTGCAGCTGCACCTCCTGGAAGCATGGCTGTTATTACCGATTTTCCTGGGGTTTGAGGACGCACTACCCCGCTATCAGATACGGTGGCTACTGTCTCATCACTGGATATCCACTTTATTCTATCCGTAGAATCTGCTGGCAAAATGCTTGCATTTAATCTAACCCTATCTCCTCCTACTATCAATGTAAGCTCCGATTGGTCAAACGAAATCTCTGTTCCTGTTCCTACTTCATTGCTACCATAATATACTTCCATAATTGCATCTATAATGGCTTGCTGGCTTACAGCTGCCTTTTCTCTATCAAAGAGTCCAAAGCCATACTGACCGTTATAACCATTATCCCAATACATGGGTATACATCCATTCTTAAGAGAATTTTCACAGACCTTTCTTACATAATAGGCCCTATAAAATTCACTTTGAGGATCAAATTTACTCTTATCTATAGCACCATATTCTCCGATTACCACAGGATATCCACGTCTGGTAAATCTCTCATGAAGCATTTTGAACATGGATGCCATATAGCTTTGTCCAGAATGAGTAGACACCTTATTCCAGTCGGTAGCAGATTCACCCCATTGGGTAATCTCACCGCTCTCGCCACCACAAAAATCCCAAGGGCCATAGTAGTGAACAGAAATCATTAGTCTGTACTCAGCTTCATCTGAAAGCTCAGGAGCCAGATAGTCATCTTTAGGAATCTTAAAGCCATAATCACCGGCGGTAAATTCGATATCTGTGTTCCAGCCGGGTATTAGAAGCCATCTTGAGGCATTATTTCCACCGGTTTGCCTTACGGTATTAACAAATATCTGATTATATGTATTGAGATTATCATAATACTCCTCCTGAGGTCCGTTGTAATTACCATCAAACACCTCATTCATGGATTCAAATATCAAATGCTCATCATAATTAGCAAATCTTTTAGATACCTGCTTCCATAGAGCTCTATACTTTGCCAAAATAGGCTCTTGATTCTCACTATCTACGAATAACCATCCTCCCTCAATAGTATGGTAGCCATCTCCATGCATGTTGATGATGGTGTACATATCATTATTCACACAGTATCCGATTACTTCTTCAATACGGGAAAGCCAAGCCTCATCCACCTTATAGTCAGGTCCTTCTCCTATATATCCAAAATATGATACTGGAACCCGTATTGATTTAAATCCTGCATCCTTAACAGCAAGGATCAGCTCCTCTGTGATTACAGGGTTACCCCAATTGGTCTCCTTAGGCATACCATTTATGACAGCCTCCAGCTGATTACCAAGATTCCAGCCTGCTCCCATAGCAGCTACTATCTCATCTTGGTTCAAATCAGTAAATGGTTGTAAAACATCCTTGGCTTTATCTATCACATCTTTGTCGTTATTGTCTTTTTTATCTTCACCTTCATTTTTCTTATCTGTAGTGGTACTTTTATCGGTATCAACTACAGCTTCATTATCCTTATTACATGCAGAAAGTACCATAAGCTGCATAATAAACATAAGTAACAATACTAGAATTCTAATACTGCGCCTTCTCATCCTCTACTCCTCTCATCTATATAAATTTTTATATCTATTCGTCACCAGGTTTATTCTCTTCTATAAAATCCTTTGGGCTGATACCCACATATTTTCTAAACTTGGTATAAAAATAATCCGTATTACTGTATCCTACCTGTTCAGATATCTGATATACCTTCAAATCCGTCTCTAATAATAATCTTTTGGCATTATCAATTCGGATACGATTAAGTAAACTATTGAAGCTGTCACCGGTTATTTTTTTAAATACCTTCCCAAGATAGGCACTATTATAATTAAATATCTTAGCAATATCTTCAAGCTTTAGATCATCTACGTAATTTCGTTCCATATAGGCAAGAACCCGTTTGACAATATTATCTGTCGTGGTTATACCTATCTTATCCGCCGCTTCCACGGAGAACACACCAACAAGCCTCATCATCTCATCTAGGCTGTCTGATTTTTTTATAGAATTGGTAGCCATTTCAAAATCAGGAAAACCAGATACCTTATCAGGATATTTTTTCTCAAGCATAGAAAAAAGCATGACAATATTTTGAATAACCTGAACTTTTATCTCGGTTTCATTCATGACCTTTGATTTATAAAAGCTCTTAAGATTTCTTAGTGTCTCTTCAATAGATACCTTATCCCCAATCTCAATTAATTCACAAAGATGCTCTGCGAAATTACCCTTACCCCCCATATATACGGTTTTTAAATCATCAATGCTGACAGCTTCCAAATCCCTATATAGGAACTTGTAATCTGTAAGTAGTTTTGCGCATTCATATGAGAAGTTAATATCCTCTAGGTTGGCTACATCATGACCTACCCCAATGAAAAAGTTGTCATTATACTCTCTCTTCATTCTTTCATTGTTCTTTAGCAATTGTTCTCTTACTTTAGTATAGCTACAATCCTTACATATCAGCACCAGATTATCATCCACAATTATGGAGTCTACCTTAGCAAGGCCCTTTTGTATTAGTTCCCTCTTTTCGCCACTAATTAAATTTTCCTGTCCATGTTCATCTGTTATCTGACTTAGGATGGCTACACAGAAATTACTATATTTAAAATCCATTCCATATAGCTTTATTTCTTTGCGGATACTCTCCTTATCCTCAGAAGGCTGTAGTAAACGCCTTAGAACTACCTGCCTAGCTTTTAGTTCACTCAATGTATAGTAGTCATCCAGGTTCTTCTTGGCCTCTAGCTCAGCTAAGACCTCCTCAACATTTTCAAGAAGCTCCTCTTCATCGATAGGCTTAAGAAGATATGCCCGAACTCCTAATGACACTGCAGATTTAGCAAATTCAAAATCAGAATAGCCTGTAAGAATAATAAACTTACCCTCAAAATCCCTCTTTTTTGCTTCTCTTATTAGCTCTATTCCGTTCATACCGGGCATCTTTACATCTACTAATACTAAATCGGGTGAGTATTCCAGGAGCTTTTTTAAGCCGTCCTTACCATCCACACCCTCGGCACACACTTCAAAATTATAGTTTGACCATGGTAATAGATTCTTAATTCCTGCCCGAACAATAGGCTCATCATCGATAATCATCAGTTGATACATGGCTTTCTCCCCTTTTAAGTGCGATATCTTATTTGACTACTGAGTAATATCCTCCGGTAGTTCAATTCGAACCGAAGTTCCCTCACCGGCAACACTTTCAATATATAGGCCATATTCCTCTCCATATAAGAGCTTAATCCTTTGATTTACATTATTTAAACCGATATGACTGCGATCAAGCTTGCTAAAATCATTAAGGCTTTCATTTATCTCTTTAAGCTTTGCTTCTGTCATTCCGTTCCCGTTATCATTTACATCTATAAGAAGCCGATCAGTAAGATTTACTACTATACGAATCTCCCCTTTTCCTTCCTTTGTCTCCAATCCATGTATAAATGCATTCTCTACAATTGGTTGGATTATAAGAGGCATAATCTTAAGAAATTCAATATTGCATTTCACATCTATTGCATAGCTTATACGTTCACCAAAGCGATATTGCTGTATCCTTAGATAATAATCTACTAGCTCTAATTCTGATTTTAAGGTTACCAGCTTATCACCGACTTGAATATTTCGACGCATAATCTTCGCAAGCATCTTCACAAGCTCCTCAATTTCAATCTCATTGCTACACCTTGCTTTCATTCGAATAGTTTCTAGGGTGTTATATAAGAAATGAGGGTTAATCTGGCTGGCAAGCATCTTAAATTCTACGTCCTTTTGGCGGCTGTAGAGCTTTTCCTTTTGAACCTGTTCCTCATATACAGTAGATATCAGATGTTGAATGCTGTTAATCATTGTATTTAAATCTCTATATAGCTCATTTATCTCGTCAAATCCTTCGATTGATTCCAAATTCTCAAAGTCTCCGGCAGCCGTTCTATGCATTAGCCTTTGAAATGCCATGAGTCTGCTGCTGTACTGCTTTGAAAACGCTATTATTATAATGAGTGATACTAAAAAGCTAACTGCCACTAATAATAGACCAAACCAATTATGACTAAGAAAAGCGCTAATATTAATGTCTGTCAAATCATAGTCCATATTAAGCTTCTTAAAGCTAATAATAAAATAGACATGCGAAACAATAAGAGGAAGTAATACGCAAATTATATTAACCAAAATAATACGATGCTTAAGCCTTATTTTATGCAATGCTCTATTAAGCTTTATCATTTGCTCCCTTAATTTTCCCATTGATACTCCCACTTTCCCCCAGTATATGAAAATAGTATACCATAATTCTCCTCCTGCTGTAACTATTCTGTCTCGATGGTTACAAAATACATGCGATCCTTTATCATATGGAAAACAATCTTATTATTTTCTATCTGATAATCCACTTGATTACCCCAGCTGTCTCGGATACAATATTTATCCTTGCCATCCTTAATAATACAGTTTCTATCCCTGACAGAAATGATTCTTGCTTTTGTAAGCTTTCCTTCTGCCCATTCCATATCCACGGTAAAACCGCCCCGCGCCCTCATCCCAATGACCTTTCCGTTTTTCCATCCTGAAGGCAAGGCAGGAAGAAAATGAAGCTCCTCATAATAGGATTGCAAAAGCATCTCCAATATAGCTGCAGTGCCTCCAAAATTACCATCAATCTGAAAGATCCTAGGAGGGTGTAAGTCCAACAAGCTTTCTGTGGCATAATCGCCTATGAGTGCACGAATATGCTCCCAAGCCAAATCCCCTTCTCCAAACCTAGCATATAGACATGCAACCCAAGCACGGCTCCAACCGGTATATCCTCCACCCGCAGCTACTCTCATATCCAAGGATACTCTAGCTGCATCAAATAGCTCAGGTGTCCTTTCAGGGTCAATCTGTTCACCGGGATACACTCCAAACAAATGGGATACATGACGGTGATATGGCTCAACCTCTTCAAATTCCTTGTTCCATTCTAATAGCTGCCCCTTGCTTCCTATCTGCATAGGAGGAAGATTATCAAGAATCTCCTGCCAATGCTCGACTTTGTCCTGATCTATCTTTAATTTATTAGCAGCCGTTATGGAATGGCTAAGCAAATCCATAATAAGCTGGATATCAATCGTTGATGATACACATATGGTAACAGGCAAATCCCCACCGCCTACAAAACGGTTTTCCGGTGATTGAGAGGGTAAGACCTGATAGGTACCATTTGCATCCTTAACAAGGAAGTCCTCATAAAAGGCGGCTACCTCTTTCATATAGGGATAAGCTCTTTCCTCCAAGAACTCCAAATCTTGACCATATTCATAATGCCACCACATATGCTGAGCCATCCAGGCTGCTACTCCAACCCAAACAGACCAACCATAGGTTTCTGGTGTAGCACAACCCCAGGCATCCGATGATAGGGGAAGCCATATACCATTGCAACCAAACAGCTTCTTAGCAGCATCTCTGCCGTATGGTACCATTTTCTCCAGATATACGAATAGAGATTCTGTATAATCCTGAAGATGACCATTTTCTGCAGGCCAATAATTCATCTGTAGGTTGACATCATAGTGATAATCACAATCCCAGGCAGGTACCAGCTCCTCATTCCATTTGCCCTGTAGGTTTGCCGGTAATTCCCCATTAGCCGAGGATGCACACAAGAGATAGCGGCCGAAGTTAAAGTATAGTAAAGGTAAAGTTACATCGTTGCTTCCTTCACGATATGCTATAATTCGTTCATTTGTAGGAAGGTCGGGCTCTTCCTCGTAGACATTCATATGCAGTCTTCCGTAATTCTTCTCATGCTCTACAATATTCTCCCTATAGAGACGTTCCCAAGGCTTTACAGGCAAAGTATACCTTCTGCATTCCTCCAGAGGGAGCTCGCCCTTTACATCGGTGCCGATATTAATGAAGACCAAAATTTCGCGAGAGTCTTCAACCCGCAACATATTTTCTCCGACAGGAGTTATTTTCCCGCCCCTTATCTTCAAATCAGTTTTTACACAGAATTTCATACCCCTGTGAAATGCACCATGCATAATAATTGTTGCATTTCCAATATCGTAAGAAATATCACATCTAGGATCCTCCTCTCTGGTAAGCCAGAAGTTCCCACTTATCAATTCTTCTCTGGCATATATACGAACAATAATGCAATCCTCAATAAGATGACCGATTACTGTCCTTGATATAGGCTTTCCTTCGGATTCATAGGTCACCTTTACTCTGGCATGCTCTAGATTTAGCTCCCTTTTATAATTGCTGACCTCTCCTTGGTCTAATGAAAACCTAAAATCACCGGCAGGTTGATAGGCATCCTCCTTAGTCGGACGGTCACTTACACCACCGTTGCCACCCCAGGCCTCATTAGCTAGCAAAGTAGCCTCCTCATAACGCTCTTCCATGAGTAACTTTCTGACTTTAGTTAGATATTCGCTTCGATCTTCATTTCTTCTATCTCTATTTTGACCCACGTTCAGCCATTCATGATTAAGGGCTATTCTTTCCTCTTCTATCCCTCCAAGCACCATTCCCGCTAATCTTCCTGTGCCTATAGGGAGACCGTTATTCCAATCCGTTGCTGGGGATGTATACCACATTTTATGATTCAAAGTCTTCCTCCAATCTGTAGATTCTGCAAGCTACATTTATAAAATTCTATCTATCAAGAATCAAAATCCTTTATTTTTTTTTATTATAACCGATTATAATATCGAATTTAATCCTATTTTTTATATATAAATTACAGCAATAATTATAGTCATCTAGGACTACTATGCGAATTTAAGACATTGAGGAAAATAGTATCATATGTTATACTATTATCCACGATAAACAGATTAGTGAACGAGAAAGCTGAAGGTTTTCGAGTCAAATCTGCAAATAAAATATAAATAAATGCGGAGGTAACAAATGTATTACAAACAATATGGAAATACTGATATAAAGGCTAGCGCGGTAGGTATGGGAACCATGCGCTACAGTGATGATGATATAAATGCAGGAAATCTTGATAAATGCGCCGATGTAGTTTTATACGCCCATGAAAAGGGTATCAACTTTTTTGATAGTGCGCCCTTTTATTGTCAAGATAAGAGTGAAATAATTACTGGAATGGCCTTGTCACAGCTAAAAAGAGATAGCTTCTACATATCTTCAAAGGTAAACCTAAATACTCTTGATAATAAGACCTCGGCTGATGATTTTCGAAGAAGACTTGAGACTTCTCTAAAGCGTCTTAAGGTTGATTATCTGGATTTCTATTACTTATGGTGTATGCTTGATCTCGAATCCTTTAAGAGGCAGTATGAATTATTATATAAGCATTTTGAACAAGCCAAATCAGATGGCTTAATTAAGAATATAACAGTATCATCCCATATGCAGGGGTTCGACCTTGAAAAGGTGGTGGATACTGGCTTATTCGATGGAATGCTTATCGGTTATAATGCCCTTAATTATCGCTTCCGCCAGGCAGGAATAGCCGCGGCCGCAGATAAAGGAATGGGTATAGTAGTTATGAATCCTCTGGGTGGAGGACTGATTCCCTCTAACCCCGATACATTTTCATATCTGACAGAAGGCACCGATCTTACTGTACCACAGGCAGCTCTTCGTTTTGTGGCATCTCATAAGGAGATAACAGTTACACTGGCTGGCTGTACAACAAAGGAGCATGTGGATGATGCAGTAAAAGCCGTGGAAAACCTTGTAGAGCGTCCTGCATCAGAAATCTATGAAGAATATGAGAATAAGGGAGTTGCCTTAAACAACCTATGTACAGGATGTGCTTACTGCGATTCTTGTCCAGTTGACATCGACATTCCCAAATATATGGATGCCTATAACGCAAAAATACTTGGCCAAGACATGGCAGGCCGAATAAAAAACCACTGGGGTCTTCCCATCTCAAAGTCAGCAGAATGTATCCAGTGCGGACAATGCGAAGATCTCTGTACCCAGCACCTTCCTATCATAGAAAGACTGGCAGAAATCTCACAGCTTTCGTAATACTTCCGTAATGGTGTCAGGCACCATTACGAATTTATTACATGCTGTTCACACTTTTGTAATGGTGCCTGACACCATTACGATGCACCATTACAAAAAATACTTGCAAATTTACTGTATTTGTATACAATAGTTATGATTAATATATTAGGGTTACCATATATATAGGAGGACAATTCCTCCGTTATAAGTATTAAAAAGTTATAGTTTATATAGGAGGACAATTCCTCCGTTGCATGTATTAAAAAGGTTACAATTTATATAGGAGGAATTTATGATACAAGCCAGTAACATAACATTAAGATTAGGAAAGCGTGCATTGTTTGAGGATGTGAATATCAAATTCACAGAGGGCAACTGCTATGGAATTATCGGAGCTAATGGTTCCGGCAAATCAACTTTTCTTAGAATATTAAACGGACAACTAGAGCCCACAAAGGGTGATGTTATAATCACTCCTGGTCAAAGATTGTCCTTCCTACAGCAGGACCATTTTAAATATGATTCCTTTTCAGTCTTGGATACTGTCATCATGGGTAACCAAAGGCTTTATGATATAATGAAGGAAAAGGACGCCATCTATGCCAAGGAAGATTTTACTGATGCAGATGGAATTCGCGCCAGCGAGCTGGAGGGTGAATTCGCATCCATGGACGGCTGGGAAGCAGAGGCCAATGCAGCATCACTTCTAAACGGCCTAGGAGTTGAGACAGATCTACATTATAAAATGATGCATGAGCTAAATGGCAGCGAAAAGGTAAAGGTTCTTCTGGCCCAGGCTCTTTTTGGCAATCCAGATATTCTGCTTCTTGATGAACCTACCAACCATCTGGACCTTGAGGCTATAAGATGGTTTGAGGAATTTTTAATAAATTTTGAGAATACGGTAATTGTAGTCTCCCATGACCGTTATTTCTTGAATAAGGTATGTACCCATATTGCTGACATAGACTATGCCAAGATTCAGCTTTATGCCGGAAACTACGATTTCTGGTATGAGTCCAGTCAGCTTATGGTAAGACAGATGAAGGAATCCAACAAAAAGAAGGAAGAAAAGATTAAGGAGCTGCAGGAGTTTATTCAGCGTTTCTCTGCAAATGCTTCAAAATCCAAGCAGGCCACCTCAAGAAAGAGAGCCTTGGAGAAAATCGAGCTGGAGGATATCAGACCATCAAGCAGAAAATATCCTTATATTGATTTTAGACCCAGTAGGGAAATCGGTAATGAGGTCCTTACTGTTACAAATATTTCAAAAACCATTGACGGCGTAAAGGTCCTTGATGATATAAGCTTTATTGTGGGTCACGATGATAAGATTGCATTTGTAGGACCTGATACTCTGGCTACTACTACTCTATTTAGAATCTTAGCAGGAGAAATAGAGCCTGACGAGGGCACCTATAAATGGGGAATAACCACTAATGTGTCTTATTTTCCAAAGGATAACACTAAGCTTTTTGACAGCGACGAGACTATAGTAGATTTTCTTATGCCCTTTTCGCCAGAGAAGGATGTTACCTATGTCCGTGGCTTTATGGGCAGGATGCTATTTGCTGGCGAGGAAGGTACAAAGAAGCTTCGCGTGCTTTCCGGTGGTGAAAGAGTTCGTGTTATGCTATCTCGCATGATGATTGCAGGTGCCAATATACTTGTACTTGATGAACCTACTAACCATCTTGACATGGAATCAATTACCTCCCTTAATAATGGACTTATCAAGTTTCCCGGCGTTCTACTTTTCACTTCACAGGATCATCAATTTGTCCAAACAACTGCAAACCGTATTATGGAGCTAACACCTCACGGACTTATTGATAAGATAACAACCTATGACGAATACCTTGATAGCGATGTAATGGCTAGAAAGAGACAGGTTATGCGCTTTAATAGAGAAGAAGAAATCGAAGATGATAGCACTGAATAAATGAGCTAATCTATGAAGATAGTTGCATATGATGCTTAGCTCATCATGATGTTAGGGGGTCTATATGGATAAGAAGGTAGGACTTGTACGAAGAAATTTATCATTATTTACATTTATAGCTGTATATCTGGTGATTGCTATAGTTCTTATGTTCCTAGAGTCATTTCAATTGGAAACTCAGTGGAATGTAATTACAACACTAATTCCATTCTTCCTTTTGGGTGTGATTCTGGATTTTATTGTTAGTAGGAATCATGATTTACAAAAGGGATATCTTATATTTGCACAGCTACTGCCTACAGGAATTTTTCTGCTTTTTGGAATTACGACCATTCTTATGATAATCGAGAGGCCACCAATAGAAGCCTTTAACTACATAATATGGTTATTTATAGCTGCCCCCTTCTTTATCACCAGCAATTTCAGGGAAAATTATCGGAGACGAATGATCTCTTCACTGATTGGAGTAGGTCTTGTGGGAGCTATCTATATCCAACTAACCACTATGACAGATGAACTGGAAGAAGGAAATGGCTTGATTGTATATCTAGTCTGCATCTTCTTAATGTTTTATGCTGCTTCAGGGCTTAAAAGGCTCTTCTATATCAATCTAATACTAGGATTTATTGACGCAGCTATACTGGTATTCTTATGGAAGAATCCTCTTACAGAAGCATCCAGGCTACGTGGCTGGGATTATGATATAGCACTACAATTTGAACTATTATTACTAGCCAATCTTATAATATGTATCATAATCTGCCTGATAGATGTACTGATAAGGGAAAAGGAAAGAAAATCAACTTTATAAAACACTACATATAGCTTATAAATAATATAGAATAACCACCTTGAATTAAGATAATTATATTTTCTAAGAAGGTGGTTTTTTATTTGTATATTTTTATTGGTACCTGGTACCGATTTGGGTGGTACCTGGTACCGAAATCTTGAGATGGAATATTATGTTAGTGTATCACTATGTCGGGAGGCTTTCATGCTATATCAAGAAAAATCAAGAATTGAATTATCCGATTCAGGTTATGTTCCCGTTCTAAGAGATTCTACTGTTTTTTATGGTGGTAGCCAGATGTGGTTTCCTGATGATAATAAAAGCAGCAAGGACTATCTAATACGTTCCTATGGATGTGGTACAATTGCTACTGCGGATTTGTTCCTATACCTTGCCATAAAAAGTGACTCATATCGAACCGGAGTAACCGAATCTGTCCTTCAAGGAACGGATTCGGCTTTCTATAAGGATTATATGTCCTATGTACGAAAGGTTAATGCATATTATATCAAGACTAAGCGATATATTGCGGTTCTCGGTCCAAGAATTGCTTATGCATTTAACTCTTATGCAAGGACCTATCAATTTAATCTTCGTGCCAGATGGAAGCTTAGACTATCCTATTATGATATGCTTGAGTATATCTGGGAAATGCTATCTAAGGACATACCTGTAATCCTCTCCATCGGGCCAAACACACCCTACCTATGGAAAAATGAAGGTGTTGATTTCTACAATAGAGATATATTGAATGATGTAAATGATCCAATCCTATATCGCTACAAGAAAGTAAAAGATAATGTTAACAGCCATTACGTCACCGTTACGGGTATTTATTATATAGAAGGCTATGAAAAGAAAAATCAAGAGAAATTATCAAATGGCAAAAGAAAAATCATGCTAAGTATCTCCTCCTGGGGTAAACCCTATTACATTGATTACAATGAATATAGGGATTATATCGATAATATTGGAGGAACTTTTACCTCTAGTATAATTTATATAAAGCAGAAGTGACAAGGGGCCTGGTGACAGCACCCCCGTCCCCTTGTCACTAGATATTCCTAAACTTCTGATATCGTCTCTCCAGCATCTCATCAAGCGAAAAGCTCATCAGTTCTTTTAAATCTGCACTTATAGCTTCCTTAACCTTGCCTGTCACATATTCGAAGTCATTATGAGCACCACCAACAGGCTCGGGTATAATATTGTCAATTACACCAAACCTATAAAGATCCTGAGCGGTAAGCTTCATGTCATTTGCCGCAGCTTCTGCCTTTGTAGAATCCTTATAAAGAATAGAGGCAAAGCCCTCAGGCGAAAGTATGGAATATATTGCATGCTCTAGCATATAGACCTTATCGGCCACGCCAAGAGCCAAGGCTCCTCCGCTACCTCCCTCTGAGATTACCACAGAGATTATAGGAGTCCTTAGCATCATCATTTCTGCTAAATTTGTAGCAATAGCCTCTCCCTGACCTCTCTCCTCCGCCCCGATACCGCAGAAGGCACCAGGTGTATCGATAAAACATATTACAGGCCTATGAAACTTTTCAGCCTGCTTCATTAATCTAAGCGCTTTACGATAACCCTCAGGATGAGGCATAGAAAAATTTCTTGAGATATTCTCCTTGGTATTGCGTCCTTTTTGCTGTGCTATTATTGTAACGGGAATATCATCAAAAAAAGCAATTCCTCCCACAATAGCCCTATCCTCGCTATATAGCCTATCTCCATGAAGCTCCACAAAGCCTCTAAATATCAATTCAATATAGTCAAGCCCTGTAGGCCTTATTGGCATTCTCGCTAACTTTACCTTTTCCCACGGTGTTAAATCCATAACGTCCCTCCCGCGAAATATTCTTGGTGACAAGGGGTGACAGAACCCCCGTCCCCTTGTCACGTCTGATGGAGCCTTAGTAATACCGCTAAGGTATCCTTCATATTGTCCCTTGTAACAATCTTATCTACAAATCCATGATCCAATAGAAATTCTGCTCTCTGGAAGCCCTCTGGAAGCTTTTGTCCAATGGTCTGCTCGATAACTCTGGGCCCTGCAAAACCAATCAATGCACCCGGTTCGGCCAGAATAATATCTCCGAGCATGGCAAAGCTTGCAGTAACACCGCCTGTAGTTGGGTCCGTAAGAACTGTTATATATAGCTGTCCTGCGGCGCTATGTTTTGCCACAGCAGCGCTCACCTTGGCCATCTGCATAAGAGAAAAAATCCCCTCCTGCATTCTGGCACCGCCAGAGGCAGTAAATACTATCACCGGTAAGAGCTCCTCAGCCGCCTTTTCAAACATCCTTGCCAGCTTCTCACCGATAGCAGTACCCATACTTCCCATAAAAAAGGATGCATCCATAACCCCTATATAGATTAAAGTGCCAGAGATTAATCCCTTTCCTGTTACAAGGCCATCCACAAGTCCGGTCATATTCTGAGTCTTTACAAGCTTATCACCGTATCCCGGAAAATCAAGAGGGTCCCTAGTGGTTAAGTGCTGATCAATCTCCTCAAATGTATCTTCATCCAAAATCATTACCAAACGCTCATTGGCTGACACCCTAAAATAATATCCACATTCGCACATCTTATAATTCTTCATAAGAAGCTTAGTATAGATAATATTACCGCAGTCTGGACATTTGGTCATTATTCCCTGAGGTACATTTGGCTTTTCCTCTTCTGGCCCTTTTAATTCCGAAGGTCTGGATCGATAAACCTTTGAAGTGGCATATTGCTTTGCTTTAAACAGATTTCTACTCATAATTCATCATTCCCTCAATTATACCTGTATGATACTGTCCTGACAGAATTTCAGCTCTTTCTAAAAGCTCATACTGAAAATCTATGTTAGTCTCTAAGCCATCAATGACAAACTCTGCCAGAGCCCGCTTCATTCGACTTATTGCTTCCTCTCTGCTTTTTCCATGAACTATAAGCTTAGCAAGCATAGAATCATAGCAGGGTGGTACCATATATCCGGGATATAAAGCGCTATCAACTCGTATACCAAGCCCTCCCGGAAACAAGACATTCTCCACCAACCCCGGGCAGGGAATGAAGCCTCTCTTAGGATCCTCTGCGTTGATTCTACATTCAATGGCATGCCCACGAAATTCAATATCCCTTTGTCGATAGGCTAGCTTCTCACCACAGGCTATTTTAATCTGTTCCTTTATAATATCAATTCCGGTAACCATCTCAGTTACGGGATGCTCCACCTGAATTCTTGTATTCATTTCCATAAAATAAAAATTATTTTGACTGTCTAGCAAGAATTCAATAGTTCCTGCATTCACATATCCTGTAGCCTTTGCTGCTTTTACCGCAGCAGTTCCCATCCTAATGCGTAGCTCTTTACTCATAACCGCACAGGGGGATTCCTCCATAAGCTTTTGGTTTCTTCTTTGGACTGAGCAATCTCTTTCACCAAGATGTATTACGTTTCCATGCTTATCGGCAAGAATTTGAAACTCCACATGCTTAGGATTGATGATTAGCTTCTCCATATATAATTTATCATCGCCAAACGCAGCCTTGGCTTCATTCTTTGCAGATGTAATGGCTTTCTCCAAATTACAAGCAGAGTAAACCGCCCGCATTCCCTTCCCGCCTCCGCCAGCACAGGCTTTAATCATAAGAGGATATCCAATCTGCTCAGCAAGCTTTGCTGCATCCTTTATATTATCGATTTCTCCTTCGGAACCAGGTACCACCGGTATGCCCGCCTTCTGCATGGTCTCTCTAGCTTTAGATTTACTTCCTAAAAGCTCTATGGTATCTGCATTAGGCCCGATAAATGTAATATTACAGTCCTCACACATTCTAGCAAAGGAGCTGTTCTCTGAGAGAAATCCAAAGCCCGGATGAATTGCTGTGGCACCGGTAAGAACAGTTGCGCTTATGATATTTTGCATATTCAGATAGCTATCCCTTGATTTATAAGGACCTATACATACCGCTTCATCTGCCATCAAAACATGTAAAGCCTCTCTATCCGCTTCAGAATATACGGCTACTGTCCGGGTACCCATCTCCTTGCAGGCACGGATAATACGTACCGCTATTTCTCCGCGATTTGCAATCAATATTTTATGAAACATCTATTTCTCCTTCAAAATTTATTATACCCATAAAGTTTGTACCGGAGGACAAAGGTTCGCATAGCGAACCTATTCGCAGGTACAAACTTCCAAAGGTTCAGCGAAGCTGAACCTATTGTAAGGCAAATGTAAATATTGCCTCCACAGCCACCTCATCCTCGACATAGGCAACCGCAGATCCAACACCAAAATTACCCCTATTCTTTATTATTTCTACATCAAGAATTATAAGGTCACCCGGTACAACCTGGCGTCTGAACTTAACCTTATCCATTCCTCCGAAATATACAATCTTTCCTGCGTTTTTCTCTTGAGAAAGCATAACCACTGCTCCAGTCTGAGCAAGTGCCTCCAATATAATTACACCAGGCATTACTGCCTTACCGGGAAAATGCCCAACAAAATAAGGCTCATCCATGGTTACGCATTTTCTTCCTTTTCCATGTACACCGGGCTCCAGCTCATCTATACGGTCAACTAAAAGAAACGGAGGTCGGTGGGGTATTATTTTCTGTATTTCATCCACATTTAACATGATAATCCCTTTCTTATATTATAGCAAGACTTTTCCATATTTTAGTACTTCTACATCTATTCTTATATTTGAATAGTAAAATTAAGCTTATTTGACTATGAATAAAGGCTGGCCAAATTCCACCATCTCTTCATTCTCTACCAAGCACTCTATAATCTCGCCTTCTACTTCGCTTTCAATCTCATTCATCAACTTCATGGCCTCAATTATGCAGACGGACTGTCCTTTTTTTACTGTATCTCCCACGCTTACAAAGGCAGGCTTATCCGGTCCAGGCTGAGAATAAAATGTTCCTACCATGGGTGATAGTATTCTCTTCGTTCCCAGTATATCCTTATCAGAAGCTGCATTCGCCTTGGCCCCGCTTGCCATTGATTCGCTAACCATAGCTTCATTTATCACGGTTTCATTTCTTTTCGTATTTTCTACTCCCTGCCTAATGGTCAGTGCCTCAGCAGGAACTATATTAATATTCTTTTCCAGTTCAAGCTTAAAATTCTCTCTCTCAAGCTTAATCCTTGTAAGACCCATCTTAGTCATTTCCTGCATTAGACTGACAATTTCATTATATTCCATGGCTATACCTCCATCTTTTTAAAGATAATACTTGCATTGTGACCACCAAAGCCTAGGCTGTTACTCATTGCATATGATATATTGCTTTCTCTGCCCTTACCTGGAACATAATCCAAATCACATTCCTCATCAGATTCGCGAAGACCTATGGTTGCGGGTATATAGCCTTCATCTAAGGCTTTGATACAGACTATCGCTTCAACAGCTCCCGCTGCTCCAAGTAGATGTCCTATCATGGATTTCGTAGAGCTTACAGGTATATTGTAGGCTTCATCCCCAAATGCTACCTTCATAGCCATGGTCTCTAGCCTGTCATTTATAGGTGTGCTTGTTCCATGAGCATTTACATAGGAGATATCCTTGGGTTCTATAGCGGCTTCCTTCATGGCATTTATCATGGACATTGCCCCGCCGTGTCCGTCAGGTGACGGTGAAGTAATATGATATGCATCACCTGTAGCTCCATAGCCAACGATTTCAGCATAGATTTTTGCTCCGCGCTTCTTGGCATGCTCGTATTCCTCCATCAAGAGGATACCGGCACCTTCACCCATAACAAATCCGTCTCTATTCTTATCAAAGGGAATAGACGCTCGTGATGGATCCTGACTAACAGATAATGCCGTAAGAGCGCTAAAGCCTGCCACTCCAAGTGGGGTAACAGATGCTTCAGTACCACCTGCTAATATCACATCGGCGTAGCCGTGCTTAATATTTCTAAATGCTTCTCCTATACAATTGGTTCCGGTAGCACAAGCAGTAACTACATTTGTACATATACCCTGAGCACCAAACTTAATGGCAATATTACCTGCTGCCATATTGGTAATTGTCATTGGAATGAATAGGGGGTTTACTCTTCTGGGTCCCTTTTCAGTTAGGATTCCGGCTTCTTTTTCAATATTCTCAAGACCGCCTATACCGGATCCTACAATTACTCCAAATCTATCCCTATCTATACTTTCCAAATCAATCTTAGAATCCTCGATTGCTTGGGTGGAAGCGGCTAAAGCAAACTGTGAAAAGCGGTCCATCCTCCTTGTTTCCTTAAAATCCATATATAGCTTGGGATCAAAATTCTTAACCTCAGCAGCCAGCTTTACAGCATAGGCCTCCGTATCAAAGCCTGTGATAAAATCAATACCACATGCACCTGCCTTAACATTTTCAAAAAAATCATCCACTGTATTACCTATAGGTGTTACGGCTCCTAAGCCTGTAATAACAACTCTATGCTTCATACTATTTCCCTCCATACTGCTATATGTTCTACATAACCATACCGCCATCAACCTGTAGAACCTGACCCGTTATATAGTTGGCTGATTCGGATGCTAAGAAGCTTACAGCCCCCGCAACCTCTTCCGCACTTCCAAACCTTCCAAGAGGAATGGTAGCTATAGAAGCTTCCTTAATCCTATCAGGTAATGCATCGGTCATGTCGGTCTCTATAAAGCCTGGTGCTACAGCATTTACTGTAATTCCTCTACTGGAAAGCTCTCTGGCGGCTGACTTAGTCATACCGATAACCCCTGCTTTTGATGCGGCATAATTCGCCTGGCCCATATTTCCTGCAATACCTACTATTGAGGATATATTTATTATCTTTCCAAATCTTTGCTTTAACATAACCTGGGCAGCATGCTTCATGCAAAAAAATGTTCCCTTTAAATTTATATCAATAACGCTATTAAATTCCTCTTCAGACATTCTTATTAGAAGATTATCTCTATTTATTCCAGCATTATTTACAAGAATATCAAGTGTCTTAAATTCCTTAACAGCTTCAACAATCAGATTCTTGGCTTCATCTTCTTTACTTATATCAGCCTTTATGGCTATTGCCTCTCCACCGGCATTCTTAATAGTCTGCAGAAGCTCCTCCACCTGACTAAGACTGTTACGGTAATTTAATACGACCTTTGCACCGTAGGTGGCAAATTGTAGAGCTATTGCTCTTCCGATGCCTCTTCCGGCACCTGTAATAATCGCGGTTTTTCCTCTAAGCATATTCCTCTCCATTTCCATTCAGCTTTTTATCAAGAGCTGAAACAGTCTCCTCAAGGGAAGCTACATTCTCCACCTGATAGATATTAAGTCCACGGTCAATCTTCTTAACAAAGCCGGACAAAGTCCTTCCGGGACCTATTTCTACGAAGTGCCTAATGCCATCCTCTGCCATCCTCCTTATAGTCTGTTCCCAAAGTACACTACTCATTACCTGCTTATAGAGTAGATCCTTAACCTCATCAACTCCATTAATATAATCTGCTCTTACATTAGAGATTACAGGAAGTCTCATTTCTCCAAGTAAGACCTTATCCAATTCCGCCTTTAATTTATCAGCTGCAGCTGCAAGCATCTTGGTATGAAAGGGCGCACTTACATCAAGATAGATACATCTTAAAGCTCCCAGCTCCTTAGCAATATTAGCCGCTTCTTCCACAGCCCTTGTATCTCCACCTACTACAATCTGACCGGGACAATTAAAATTAGCAGGCTCAACTATTCCGTATTCCCTAGCTTTATCACAAGCCTCTCTTATCTTATCTTCGGAAAGTCCTAGGATTGCACACATTTTTCCTATCCCTTCCGGAACAGCATCTTGCATAAAGCGGCCACGCTTTTGAACCAAGGGAACAACCTGTGACAAACTAAATACTCCGCTAATTGTTAGTGAGGAGTACTCCCCTAGGCTTAAACCGGCTGTAACATGGGGCTTTATATCGTATCGTGATATGGCCTTGTAAGCTGCTAAGGACATGGTTACGATTGCCGGCTGTGTATATTCGGTGCGATCAAGCTCTTCTTTACTTCCCTCGAATATTTTATCTGAAAGCTTTAAATGCAAACTCTCATCAGCCTCTTCGAACACTCTTTTACATTCAGAAAAGCTATTATAAAGCTCTTTTCCCATACCGATATATTGAGATCCTTGACCGGGGAATAGATAGGCAATTTTTGTCATAACAACCTCCAATTCTTATATAGCTTTGATTTTGCGTATCACTCCACCTAATTGCTACTCTTATTAAGCAGTGTATTAGCTTCTGTCATTAATTCAATTATTATATCCTTACAGCTTTGTTCCTTATCTACCATGGCTGCAATCTGGCCTGCCATAATACTGCCTCTATCCATATCGCCTTCCAAGACAGCCCTAGCTAACGCCCCTGCCCCAAGCTTCTCATATTCATCAAGAGGGGCTAAGGCTTGATCGAGCTCAGCAAATCTACGGCTTAGCTTGTTCTTTATAATTCTGACCGGATGTCCTGTACGTCTTCCTGTAACAACGGTATCTATATCCTTAGCATTAAGTACCTTCTTCTTGTAGTTTTTATGAATAGTACATTCGTATGCGGTTAAAAAACGGGTACCTATCTGAACGGCATCTGCCCCAAGCATAAATGCAGCTGCCATTCCTCTTCCATCTCCTATCCCTCCAGCGGCTATGACTGGAACATCGACCGCGTCAACAATCTGGGGGACAAGTACCATAGTTGTTAATTCACCCACATGACCACCCGCCTCGGTTCCTTCTGCTACCACAGCATCCGCACCGCTTCTGACCATACGCTTTGCTATAGCAACTGATGGGACTACGGGTATTACCTTAATATCGTGAGCCTTCCACATATCCATATATTTTCCTGGGGTACCGGCTCCTGTAGTGACTACCTTTATTCCTTCCTCACATACCATCTTAGCCATTTCATCCGCATAAGGGCTTAAAAGCATGATATTAACACCTATTGGCTTTGAGGTGATTTCCTTAGCCTTACGTACCTCATCTCGAATCAGTTCCACAGGAGCGGTTCCCCCCGCTATAATACCAAGACCACCTGCTTGGGAGACCGCAGCTGCCAATGAGGCGTTAGCAATCCATGCCATAGCCCCTTGAAATATAGGATATTCAATTCCTAACATCTCACATATAATTGTTTTCATTGCTATGCTCCTGTCCATAGAGAATTAAGGCTATACTTATTCCGCTTTTCTTTTCTCAAGATAGGCTTCAATATCACCTATTGTATTAATATTTTCAGTGTCCTCAGTAGGAATCTCAATACCAAATTCCTCCTCTAAGCTCATAATTATCTGGAAGAGATCCAAGGAATCAGCATTTAAGTCGTCCTTTAACGATGTTTCAGGCTTTAAATCAGAAAGCTCTACTCCTAATTGTTCTGCTACAAACTCTTTTACTTTGTTTAAATCCATGATATAAATCCTCCTTAATATGATTTTGCTTGTATTTTTATACTATATTTTATAAACCGAGCTCATACTCGGAATAAAAAATTAACTCCATTCAAGTAGTATTGATCCGCTCGTCATTCCTCCACCAAAGCCAACCAAAATAATTCTATCTTTCCTCTTAAGCTGGCCACTTGATAACAGTTCATCCAAGGCTATTCCAACGCTTGCCGCTGAGGTATTACCATAACGGTCTAGATTCATAAAGAACTTATCTATAGGAATTTTGCAGGACTTTGATGCCTGTTCAATAATCCTCTGATTTGCTTGATGCGGTATTATATATGTGATATCCTCTTTTGTCAGCTTTGCCTTGTTTAGTATATAGTTTATATTGTCGGTTATGGTCCGGACAGCGTATTTGAATACCTCCTGCCCAAACATCTTTATTTTGGGCTGCCTAAGCATCTCAATCTTGGCTTCCTTTGAATTATCTATATTCACATAGGGATTTTGCAAGGGTATGGCCGAGCAGGTTAAAAGATTATACTTACTACCGTCAGATTCTAATTTAGATGTTAGAATTTTTCCTCCATCCCGAGACTTTGACATCACTACTGCCCCTGCTCCGTCTCCGAACAAGACACAGGAGGATCTATCCTCCCAATCAAGCACCTTTGATAAGGTCTCTGAACCTATAACAAGGACATTTTCATACATACCACTCTTTATAAATTGCTCAGCAGTTACCATACCATATATCATTCCAGTACATGCAGCCACCAAATCAAATGCCGCTGCATTTATGGCACCTAATCTATCTTGAACTATACAAGCGCAGGATGGCATAAAATAATCGGGAGTAATCGTTGCACATATAATTAAATCTATATCCTCCGATTTAAGACCTGAGTTTTCTAGGGCTCTCACCCCCGCCTCATAGGCTAAATCCGAAGTAGTCATATCGGTTGAAATCCGACGTTCTCGAATTCCTGTCCTAGTTCTTATCCATTCATCACTTGTATCAAGGAAATTGCTTAAATCATCATTTGTCATAATATGTTCCGGTAAATAACTTCCGGTACCTATGATACCCACATGGCTCATCATGTTGTCCTCCTATCAGCTGTTACTACTTAGTAACTGAAGGCATGTAGATATCCTTCAGATGCCTATTCAATTTATGGAGTGCTGTAAGTAAAATTTCTTCCTCTTCAGGGTTAAAGTCATTCATAATCTCCTTTACCATATCCATATGGAATTTTTCATGAATACGATAAGCAAGCTTTCCTCTATTCGTAAGACTGACATTTACAATTCGGCGATCAACCTCGCTTCTAGATCGTTCTACATAACCCTTCTTAATAAGCTTATCTATGGCTGTTGTCAGTGTACCCATGGTAATATCCAGCTTGGAGGCTATCTCGGACATAGTCCTTGAACCATATAGCCCAACCGCCTCTATTGTATGGATTTCCGTTATAGAAAGGTCACTAAATGCCCCACTCTTAATCGAATACTCCTCTATATTGATTACATCATCATAGATTTCCACCAGAATTCTGTTGATCTCTAAAAATTTATCCTTCACCTAATCCACTCCTAAAATTGTTTTAATAAAATAGTTAAATTAATTTGAATTGCAAATAGTTTGACACTCAAAATATATAATATAATATGCATTGTGTCAAGAAGATTTTACGCGAATAAGCGGATAAGTCCATGAGAAAACCGCATTATATGTGACATGCCTTATATGTCATAATATAATGCGGTTTTTTCATGGATATGCGCATTGGTTCAGCATGCTGAACCGTTGCGCGAACGAGAAAGTCGAAGACTTTCGAGTCTTATCCGCTTATTTATATTATCTATATTTTATAATTCATACAAGAGCTCACCATATGATGGAACAGGCCAAAGCTCCTTATCTACTATACATTCAAGAGCATCTATAGGAGTACGGAGTGCCGTCATGGCTGGTTTTACATTATGATAGAAGAATTCAGCTCTATCCTTTAAGGTTTTCCTAGTATCCGCCTCCACCACCAGGTCTTGCAGCGTCTGCAATGCCGTCTTAGCTTCTACCAGAAGCCTTGAGGATTCCAGTAGCAGATCCTTTTGTACATAGAGATTTGCATCAGGCATAGCATCCTTTACGGCATTTATTGACTCTGCAAGAAGCTTGGTATACTTAATAACAGCCGGGATATACTGTACGCTAGTCATCATAATCATGGTCTTTGCTTCTATATTGATTGCTTTGGAATAGGAATCATAGAGCACATCCTTGCGGGAATAGAGTTCTGATCTTGATAAGACCTTATGCCGCTCAAATAAATCTATAGCTTTATCTGTAATTATGGAAGGAATTGAATCCACCATGGACCTAAGATTGGGAAGTCCTCTTCTCTCAGCCTCATCAATCCATTCCTTGGTATATCCGTTACCATTGAAGATTATCCGATTATGTTCGCTAAAGGTCTTTCTAATCAACTTATGTACAGCTTTATCAAAGTCCTTGGCCTTTTCCAGCTCGTCTGCCATATCACATAGCACATCAGCCACTATGGTATTTATTACAGTATTGGCTGTTCCTACGGACATGGATGAGCCAACCATTCTAAATTCAAATTTATCACCTGTAAAAGCAAAGGGTGATGTACGGTTCCTATCGGCACCATCCTTATAAAGCTCAGGAATTGAGTGAACACCTACGTTAATTCTTATACGCTCATCACTTCCATTAGCCTCTCCGTTTTCCTTCAGCTGATTTAAAATATCCTCAAGCTGTGAGCCCAAAAATACTGATATAATCGCTGGAGGTGCTTCATCCTCTCCAAGTCTATGATCATTACCTGGGTTTACAGCAGAAACCCTAAGAATATCTCCATAAAGATCCACAGCCTTAATAACAGCCACTAAGAACAAGAGAAACTGAGTATTCTTATAAGGTGCTTTACCCTGCTTTAACAGATTCACACCGGTATCGGTAATCATGGACCAGTTATTATGCTTACCTGACCCATTTACCCCTGCAAATGGCTTCTCATTAAGAAGGCATACCAGATTATGGCGGTTTGCGACACGTTTCATGCACTCCATAACCAGCTGATTATGATCAGTGGCAATATTTGCGGTAGAATAAATCGGTGCCAGCTCATGCTGTGCAGGAGCTGTTTCATTATGCTGTGTCTTTGCGGTTACACCCATTTTCCACAGCTCAACATTTAATTCCTTCATGAAGGACGCTACCCGTTCCTTAATACATCCAAAATAATGATCCTCCATCTCCTGACCCTTAGGAGGCATAGCTCCAAAAAGAGTTCTTCCTGAGTATATTAGATCATCTCGTTTAAGATATTTAGTCTTATCAACTAGGAAATATTCCTGCTCCGGACCAACCGATGGGCTTACATGAGTCACATCAGTATTGCCAAATAGCCTAAGAATACGAAGAGCCTGAGTATTTAAGGCTTCCATAGATCTAAGTAGAGGTGTCTTCATATCTAGGGCTTCACCTGTATAGGAGCAAAATGCGGTGGGAATACATAATGTTACTCCTAAAGCATCCTCACGCAAAAACGCCGGTGATGTACAATCCCAAGCGGTATATCCTCTTGCCTCAAATGTGGCACGAAGACCACCTGATGGAAATGATGAAGCATCCGGTTCTCCCTTAATAAGCTCCTTACCCGAAAATTCCATTATAATTCTTCCGTCAGATGTAGGACTTAGAAAGGAATCATGTTTCTCGGCTGTAATTCCTGTCATGGGCTGAAACCAATGGGTATAATGAGTCGCACCATGCTCTATAGCCCAGTCCTTCATGGCGTTAGCGACCACCTCTGCCACACTAGGATCAAGGTCCTCACCGCTTTCAATTGTCTTCTTTAGAGCCAAATAGGTTTTTTTCGGTAGTTTTTCTATCATTACAGCATCACTAAACACGTCGATTCCGAAAATATCCGTTAATCTCTCTGACATATGCTTTCCTCCCAATCTATTCTAAATACCATTCATCCTTTCCTGTCTCCTCACCCGCTCCTTCAGATTCAGGCATATATTTCTTAAATACCATTTCAATCATAAAAGAATTAACCAGTACTACAGTAGCCGGAGCTATAAATATAAAGGCAAAAAAGAAATATGTGATAACCACAGCCAGTGCATTTACAATGATCATTAATATAGTGAAATGGATATGTCGCATTGACATAAATATAGCTGCTTTAATTAACTGCTTTATAGTCATATCAAATCTTGACAGAATAGGAAATACATATTGTGAAAAGGCAACTACTAAAAATGTTATTCCAATAAAGACTCCCATTAGTAGTGAACCTTTAGTACTGTCCGGTGCTGTTAAGCCATAGGCATATACCAAATCAAATCCCAAAATAACAAAAACAATTACCAATAATACTCCTAATATAGAAGCCCGTTTGAAATTAAGTCTAAATGATTTAAAAAATTCTCTGAATACATAGCCTCTTTCTTTACGGATAACCTTTACTACAGTATAATATAATGCTGTACTTGCCGGTCCGATTGTAATAATAGGTAAACATAAGAATATATATGCAATGCTTATAAATAGCATATCACATATCTTGCTTAGTATTGAAAATAGCGGATTATCCATGTTAAAAAAATTACTCATTATTCGTCTCCCTTTTCGTGTTTCATTGTTTCTGTATATTTACTTATCATGTATTGTATCATAACTTATATTTTTATTAAAGAGAAAGTTTGCTTATGGCTATGATACCATTAGTCATAATTATCAAAATTCTATATTATTTTCGTTATTATGACAGAAGGAAATAACTGGTTTTGTTTGTATTTCTCTGATATAACATCAGTAAACAGGCATTATATCCTTGAGTTTCCGTAAATTGCACTTTGAAAACGAATAAACCTAACTAAAATACCTGTGTGCTGCTTTTTGTAAGATTTATATGAGCAGTTTTTGAAGTAGAGGCACTTTAATAAGCCCCGCTGAACC
>JAAYJU010000140.1 GCA_012522735.1 Clostridiales bacterium
AGGCCTTATTATAATTAATATTCCCGATACAAAGAACTGGCAACCTATTCCCATCATAAGATATATGCCAATCTTCTTAAATAATACTATATCCTTTATATGGGTTTGTTCTACGTCGCCATTATTCGCATATCTTCTATACCATAGATAAAAGAGCACTATAGATATCATTACAGAGAATACCATCAGGCAATAATCCACCTGAGGATTTACATCCTGCATTCCTGTAATTAATATAAATATACTTGTAACAATAGTATAAGTAAATGACACGATAATAAAGGACGCAAAAGCCATCAAAAGTGCCTGTATAATAATTAATGCTCGTTTCATTATAAACCTCGATTCGTCTAACCCAGTTCAACCTCTACCATATGAAGCTTTCCGTCTCCATACACAGGTAAGATGTTTCCTGATATCTGCTTACCATCAGCAATAACCTTAACAACACCACTAGATACATGCTTAGGGTTCTTAACGCTTATCTGGTAGGTATCCCCTCTGAACTGCCTTGTTATTGTATAGCCATCCCACTCCTTAGGAATAGAAGGATCCACCATCAGCCCGTCGAACTCAGGCTTGATTCCAAGAATATATTGGGATATGGCTACAAAGTTCCAAGAAGCTGTTCCGGTAAGCCATGAGTTCTTAGCTTCTCCGAATCTTCTTGCATCCTTACCGGCTATCATCTGTGAATATACATAGGGCTCCAGTCTGTAGATATCCGAGTATTCCTCGGTATATGCAGGAGCAATTCTTGTGTAATAATCAAAGGCCTTATCTCCTCTTCCTACAATAGCCTCGGCAGCTATGATCCATGCATTGTTATGACAGAATATTCCTGCATTCTCCTTATAGCCAGCAGGATAGGTTGAGATTTCACCATACTCGATATAATATTTTGTAAATGCAGGATTAAGAAGAACCAGTCCGTATTTTGTTCCTAAGCGCTCCTCTACTGCATCAAGAGCCTGAATGGCCTTTCCATCATCTGTTCCACAATGTCCCATTATACATAGACCTTGGGATTCTATGAATATCTTGCCTTCCTCATTATCCTTGCTTCCGACCTTTCTACCAAAATCATCATAAGCCCTTACAAACCAAGAACCATCCCAGCCATGCTCCATAATGACCTTACGCATTTTATCTATTTCCTTATATGCTCGGTCGGCTTCATTCTTATTATCAACCTTCTCCATTAGCCTTGCATATTCCTCACCGATATAGCAGAACATTCCTGCTATCATAACAGATTCTGCTACCCTGCCGTCCTTACTTGTAGTAGTTTGGAAGGATTCCCCGGGCTCAGAGGAGAAGCAGTTTAGATTTAAGCAGTCATTCCAGTCCGCTCTACCTATAAGAGGCAGTCCATGAGGTCCAAGATTATTTAGCACATGGTCAAATGATCTCTTCAAATGGTCTGCTAATGGCGTGCTCTTTGATTCATCATTATCAAAGGGTGTCATTACATACAACACCTCATAATCTCCGGTTTCCTTTATATAAGAAACAGTAGCAAGGATAAGCCATAGAGGATCGTCATTAAAATCTCCTCCGATTTCATCGTTACCCTTTTTCGTAAGTGGCTGATACTGATGATAAGCACCGCCATCCTCAAGCTGAGTAGAGGCAAGGTCAATAATCCTTTCTCTGGCACGGTCAGGAATCTGATGTACAAATCCTAATATATCCTGATTGGAATCTCTAAATCCCATACCTCTTCCTATACCGGATTCAAAATATGATGCACTTCTTGATAGATTAAATGTAACCATGCATTGATATTGGTTCCATATATTAACCATGCGATTAAGCCTATCATCATGGGACTCTAATGTGTATCTAGATAATAATTTATCCCAATAATCTGCCAGCTCTTCAAAGGCACGGTCTACTGCTTCTACTGTTGAAAAATCCTTAATTAGCGCTTCAGCTTTTTCTTTATTTATTATATTTTTACCGTTAATATTATTATTTTCCCATTTGTTCTCATTGTCATTCTCTACATATCCTAAGATGAATATTAATTCCTTTGTCTCACCAGGCTCTAATTTCACTTCTACACAATGAGATGCTATAGGATGCCATCCGTCTGCGACAGAATTTGTGGGTTGACCCTTCATAACAGCATCGGGATTATGGAAGCCATTGTAGGTTCCCATAAAGCTCTCTCTGTCCGAATCAAAGCCACATATAGGTGAGTTTACGGAGAAGAAGGCATAATGATTTCTTCTTTCCTTATACTCTGTCTTATGATAAATTACAGAGCCCTTAACCTCGACCTCTCCTGTGCTGTAATTTCTTTGGAAATTCGTCATATCGTCCAAAGCATTCCATAAGCACCACTCAACAAATGAAAATAGCTTTATCTCTTTTCTAGCATTTGATGTGTTCTTAACTACAACCTTATGTATCTCTGCATTGATACCAGGCGGCACAAAATAAGTTATACTTGTGTTTATTCCTCTCTGCTCCCCAGAGATTTTAGTATAGCCCATACCATGTCTACATTCATAATGCTCTAGATCTTTTTTTACCGGGGCCCATCCCGGTGACCAGACCTCTCCCCCATCATTGATATAATAATATTTCCCGCCCCCCAAATCCAAGGGAACATTATTATAACGAAAACGGGTTATCCTCCTTAGTCTCGCATCCTTAAAGAAGCTGTAGCCTCCAGCTGTGTTCGAAATCAATGAAAAGTAATCCTGCGAACCCAAGTAGTTAATCCAGGGATATGGTGTCTCTGGTGTTGTTATAACGTACTCCCTGTTTACGTCGTCAAAAAAACCGTATTTCATATAATCCTCCTTATTAATTAAATATTTTTGATAACTTATAACGGAGGATTTAACCTCCCTTATTAATTAAATATTTTTGATAACTCATATCTCTCCAACATTGATATTATATTATACATGATTTTGTATTTCAACTTAATCATGAAACAATCCTGAAAACTCGAAAACTGCATCTTAGTTTTTCTTAATTTTTCTAATCCTAGTAAAATATAGTCTTAATGAGTTTTTAATTGACAAAAGGTAAATGTTTAATTATACTCTGAATAACATGTAATGATGTTCCATTATTA
>JAAYJU010000141.1 GCA_012522735.1 Clostridiales bacterium
GGTTATTTAATATCGTTTGTAATATACTCATAAGACCATTATGAAACAAAGGGACACAAAAAGAAACCCCTAATTCCCCTCATGAATGAGGGGCTAGGGGAGTTGAAGTGTCGAAGACACTTTTTTAGCTATATTTTCACACTAATAAAAATAAGTTGAATAACAATACTTGTAATGTTACAATATTAGGTGAATCTTGCTAAGTACGTAAAAATACAGGAGTGAAAATAAAATGGGATTATTTGAGAAAATATTTGGAACTCATAGTGAAAGAGAAATTAAACGAGTGATACCTATTGTGGATCGTATAGAAGCCTTGGAGCCTGAATACGAAAAGCTTTCGGATGAAGCACTTAAAGCAAAAACCACAGAGTTTAAAAACAGACTTAAAAATGGTGAGACCCTTGATGATATATTGGTAGAAGCTTACGCCACTGTCCGAGAGGCAGCTAAGAGAACAATTAAACAGAGACATTATAGGGTTCAGCTAATTGCTGGTGTAATACTTCACCAGGGACGTATTGCGGAGATGAGAACAGGTGAAGGTAAGACCTTGATGGCTACATTACCTGCTTATTTGAATGCTCTTGAGGGTCAGGGTGTTCATATAATTACCGTTAATGATTACCTGGCCAAGCGTGACTCAGAATGGATGGGTCAGATACATGAATTTTTAGGCTTAAAGGTAGGAGTTATACTTAATAGCTTAGAAAAGGATGAGAGACGGGAAGCATATGCCTGTGATATTACCTATGGTACCAATAATGAATTCGGCTTTGATTACCTAAGGGATAACATGGTCATTTATAAGGAACAGCTGGTACAAAGAGATCTCCACTATGCCATAATTGACGAGGTTGACTCTGTTCTTGTAGACGAAGCTAGAACCCCTCTGATCATATCCGGTAGCAGCGGGAAATCCACCGAGCTTTATAGAGTGTGTGACATACTAGCCAGACAGCTTTCTAAGGGTAAGGCAAGTGGCGAGCTTACTAAGATGGCTGCCATTATGAAGGAAGAGATAACTGAAGAAGGCGACTATATCGTTAATGAGAAGGAAAAGAATGTTCATCTGACTGCAGATGGTGTAAAGAGAGTGGAAAGCTTCTTTAGTATAGAGAACTTAGCAGACCCTGAAAACCTTGAGATACAACATAATATTATTCTTGCTTTAAGGGCTCATAATCTAATGCATAGAGACAAGGACTATGTTGTTAAGGATAATGAGGTCTTAATTGTAGACGAGTTTACCGGTCGTATTATGCCAGGCAGACGATATAGTGATGGACTCCATCAAGCAATAGAAGCAAAGGAGCATGTTAAGGTTAATAGAGAGAGTAAGACTCTTGCTACAATTACCTTCCAGAACTTCTTTAATAAATATAATAAAAAATGCGGTATGACAGGTACGGCCTTGACTGAGGAACAAGAATTTAGAGAGATTTATGGAATGGATGTAATTGAGGTTCCTACCAATGTTCCAGTTATTCGTATTGATAGGCAGGATGCCGTATATAAGACACAAAAAGAGAAGCTTCAGGCTATTATTGATGAGATAGTTGAATCACACAAAAAAGGTCAACCCGTGCTGGTAGGTACTATTACAATAGAAGCATCCGAGGAAATCAGTGCTCTTTTAAAGAAAAGAAATGTTCCTCATAATGTACTTAACGCTAAGTTCCATGAGATGGAGGCTGAGATTGTTGCTGATGCCGGTAAGTTTGGAGCAGTTACTATTGCTACCAATATGGCAGGCCGTGGTACGGATATCAAGCTCGGTGAAGGTGTAGCCGAGGTAGGCGGTCTAAAGATAATCGGTACTGAGCGTCATGAAGCAAGACGTATTGATAACCAGCTACGAGGACGTGCAGGTAGACAAGGTGACCCCGGTGAATCTCGTTTTTATATTTCGCTGGAGGACGACCTTATGCGCCTCTTTGGTTCTGAACGACTGATGGGAATATTTAATTCTCTAGGTATAGCCGACGGTGAACAGATTGAGCATAATATGCTTTCAAATGCCATAGAGAAAGCACAAAAGAGAATAGAGAGCAATAACTTTGGTATCAGAAAAAATCTTTTAGAATATGACCAGGTTAATAATGAACAGAGAGAGGTTATATACGCAGAAAGAAGAAGAGTCCTGGATGGGGAAAGCATGCGGGATACCATATATAAGATGATAACCGATACAGTAGAAGGCTGTGTTAACTCCTCTATAAGTGAGGATCAGCCTGCAAGTGAATGGGATCTGGATGCACTTAACAACCTCCTATTACCAATAATACCTATGGATCCGGTGGAAATATCACCTGATCAGATGAAGAGTATGAAGAAAAACGACCTTATACAGCAATTAAAGGAGATAGCAGTTAAGCTGTATGAGGAAAAAGAAGCACAGTTTTCTGAAAGCGAGCATCTAAGAGAAATAGAGAGGGTAATCCTCCTAAAGTCTATTGACCGTAAATGGATGGATCATATCGATGATATGGACCAGCTTCGCCAAGGAATTGGTCTTCAGGCTTATGGTAATCGTCAACCTATTGTGGAATATAAATTCCAAGGATTTGAAATGTTTGAAGCCATGACTGATTCGATACAAGAGGAAACCGTTAAGGCTCTTATGCATGTAAGAATAGAGCAAAAGGTTGAAAGAGAACAGGTGGCAAAGGTTACAGGTACAAATAGAGATGACAGCTTAGCTAATGCTCCCATAAGAAGAACAGGAAAGAAGGTTCAGCCTAATGATCCTTGTCCCTGTGGCAGCGGTAGGAAATATAAGCACTGTTGTGGACGAAATGCATAAAGCCGAGGAAGTTTCAAAAAGCTACGCATTATTATACATTTATATTGCATTTTTATAAACCTTGAGATATAATACTTGAAAGAGGTGATTATGTGGTTGAATTAGATCAATATAAGTATACCTTAGAAACCTATGAAAAACCGCTGGTTGAAGTGGGGGATTCACTTTGACCTGGCAGGAAAGACTTCGCGCATAGCAGAAATTAATAAAGCCATGGCTGAGCCTGATTTTTGGGATAATGGAGGCTATGCTCAGAAACTTATGAAGGAGCTTACAAAGCTTAAAGGTACCGTGGAGGAATATGATAGGCTAAAGCAAGAATATGATGATGTTGCTACCTTAATCCAGATGGGATATGAAGAAAGTGATGAGACCTTAATTCCGGAGATTGAAGAGACCTTGAATAAGTTCACTAAGGATTTAGAGGACTTAAAGCTAAAGACAATGTTATCCGAGTCCTATGACAGTTACAACGCTATCCTTACCCTACATGCGGGTGCGGGAGGAACGGAAAGCTGCGATTGGGCTAGCATGCTCCTTCGGATGTATCAAAGATGGGCTGATAAGAGGGGCTTTTCCACAGAAATTCTAGATTTTTTAGATGGAGATGAAGCGGGTCTGAAGTCGGTTACACTAGAGGTTAATGGTGAGAATGCTTATGGCTACTTAAAATCCGAACGTGGAGTTCATCGTTTAGTAAGAATATCACCATTTAATGCAGCCGGTAAACGACAGACATCCTTTGTATCCTGTGATGTCATGCCTGATATTGAGGATGATACGGGAATAGAGATTGATGAGAAGGATTTAAGGATTGATACTTATCGTTCTAGTGGTGCCGGAGGCCAGCATGTGAATAAAACATCATCTGCTGTCCGAATTACCCACCTTCCTACTAATACCGTAGTACAATGTCAGAATGAGCGCTCCCAGCTTCAGAATAAGGATAAGGCAATGCAGATTCTTAAGACCAGATTATACCTTATGAAGCAACAGGAGAATCTGGAGAAGATATCTGGAATTCGCGGGGACGTTAAAGAGATAGGATGGGGTAGTCAGATTCGTTCCTATGTATTACAGCCTTATACCATGGTAAAGGACCACAGGACTAACGAAGAGGTAGGCAATGCAAACGGTGTTCTTGATGGAAACCTTGACCCGTTTATAAATGCATACTTAATATGGAATGCGCAAAACAGACAGTAATCATAAGAGAAAACCTTTAATGGCAAAGTGAGGCTAGGTTAAAGATATATATTCAACCGGCAAAAAGCACAGAGCGTGCTTTTCGCTAGATATTATATGGGGGAGGCAGTTTATGAGTACGAAGCAGGCAGTTTTTCAGTTAAATGGCGAAGAATACGGACTTCTTATTACGGATGTGAGTACCGTTGAAAAGGATATGGATATTAGAAAGATGGCTAATTCACCTTCTAATGTTAAGGGTAAAATTAATTTACGTGACAGAGATATCCCTGTTTATAGCCTTAGAAGAAAATTTGGTATAGAGGACATAAAGCAGGATAAGAACACCAGATACTTGATAATTGATGTTAAGGGAATGGATATTGCCTTTGAGGTAGATCATATGAAAGGTATACTTGATCTAGAATCATCCGACATATTTGATGTTCCCCCTGTCATAAAATGCAATGACACCTCTTATATAAAGTCTATTGCAAATGTTGGCGATGGACTCATTCTACTTTTAGATAGTAATTATCTTCTTGAAGAAGAAGAGATAAAGGCTCTACAGCCTAAAAGCAAAGAGTAGATAGTCAAATTTTACTGCTAAATTCTAAGATGTATTTGGTAGAGGAGAGAAAGGTTAGGTAGTTTTATGAAAAAGAGGATGATAGGTTTATTTAGTATTACTCTATTGTTGTCAGCACTGTTGCTTGCAGGATGTGGCTCAAAGAAGGATACCATAATAGTTGGGACAGAGGCAGGCTTTGCACCCTATGAGTATATGAAGGGCAATGATGTTGTCGGAATAGATATGGACATTGCACAGGCTATTGCGGACCATCTTGGAAAAGAGCTTGAAATCAGGAATATGGATTTTGATGGAGCCCTTCTGGCTGTACAGAACGGTACCGTGGATTTCGTGGCAGCTGGTGTATCTGTAGATGAGGATCGATTAGAGGTAATGGACTTTTCCATTGATTATGTTAATTCAACTGAAGTGGTTGTTGTTAATAAGGACAATCCTACTGTGTCTAGTTTAGATGATTTAGATAATAAAATTATCGGTGTTCAACAAGGTAATATTGCAGATTTCTGGGTTGAAGATAATATATCAGCTAAGGAAGTAAAGAGATACACCAAGTTTTCTCAGGCCACCGAGGATTTAAAGAACGGTAAGATAGATTGTATCGTAATGGATCAATTTCCTGCTGAGGATATGGTTGAGAACAACCCGGAGCTTGTAATTCTGGACGGAGTATTATTTGAAGATAAGTATGCTATCGCAGTAAAGAAGGGCAACAAGGAATTATTAGATGAGATCAATACGGTAGTAGAACAGCTTAAAGAAGATGGAAAGATTGACGAATTTACCGCTAATCATACAAAAAAATAAGCTAATAAGGGCTAGAAAGTCCTTTAAATCTTGCTGGGGCTGTATTAATAGTGCAGCCCCCTATTATTTCATTTTATATAAGGGGAGGAAACGGCTTGTATTTATCAGGTTCATGGATTGATAGGATTTTCGAGGCTATAGCAGATTGGGGAAAGGGTATCTATAGGTCCTTTTATAATGCTATTGTTCCTGATCAGAGGTATCTGGCTTATCTGCAGGGGTTAAAGATAACCATATTAATATCTTTCTTTGCTATAATATTGGGGATACTAATAGGTGTACTTGTGGCAGTATTTAAGGTGACAGCGACTAATTATAAGATGAAGTGGCTTTCATCAATATGTAATGTATATATTAATGTTATAAGAGGTACACCGCTGATGGTGCAGCTTCTAATCATATATAATCTGATATTTACATCAAGGAATGCCAATGAAATAGTTATAGGATCTGTCTGTTTTGGAATAAACTCTGGTGCCTATGTGGCTGAAATCATTCGTGCAGGAATTGAATCGATTGACAAGGGACAGATGGAAGCGGGACGCTCTCTTGGTTTGAATTATATACAAACCATGATAAAGATAATACTACCACAAGCGATTAGAAATATACTTCCCGCTTTAGGTAACGAGTTTATTGTGCTAATAAAGGAAACCTCGGTCGCAAGTGTTATAGCCGTTACTGACCTTACTAAGGCGGCTCAGTATATCGGCTCAAGAACCTGGCGCATATTGCCTCCTCTTATTATTGCGGCACTATGCTATTTAGTTATGGTTATGGGTCTATCAAAGCTTATGTCCGTATTTGAAAGGAGGCTTTCAAGAAGTGATAACAACTAAGAATCTTAAAAAGACTTTCGGGGATAATATGGTATTGAAAGGAATTGACGAGACCATTACTAA
The DNA here is from genome assembly GCA_012522735.1 of Clostridiales bacterium. GTDB lineage: Bacteria > Bacillota > Clostridia > Lachnospirales > Lachnospiraceae > Mobilitalea. The sequence goes on from JAAYJU010000141.1 coordinate 6,290, forward strand.
AGGCGAAAAGGTAGTAGTAATCGGACCCTCTGGATCAGGAAAATCTACATTTTTACGTTGTCTAAATCTTTTAGAGGAGCCAACCGAGGGTGAAATATGGTTTGAGGATAAAAAAATAACTGACAAAAATGTGAATATTAATCAAGTTAGGCAGAAGATGGGCATGGTTTTTCAACAATTTAATCTATTTCCCCATCTTAGTGTATTAGAGAATATAACCCTTGCACCAATTCAACTGGGGATTATGACAAAGAGCGAAGCTAAAGACAAGGCCATGGAGTTGCTTAAACGAATCGGATTGACAGAAAAGGCTGGTGCATATCCAAATAAGCTTTCCGGCGGACAAAAGCAACGGATCGCAATAATAAGGGCTTTGTCCATGAGCCCGGATGTTATGCTATTTGATGAGCCTACCTCCGCCCTTGATCCAGAGATGGTAGGAGAAGTACTGGACCTTATGGCAAGCTTGGCGGATGAAGGCATGACAATGGTAGTGGTAACCCACGAAATGAGATTTGCTAAGAAGGTAGCTACTAGGGTTCTCTTTATGGATGAGGGTAAGATTGTAGAGCAAAACTCCCCTGATGAGTTTTTTGATAATCCAAAGCATCCTAGACTACAGGAATTTCTTTCAAAAATACTATAACCACAAATAAGCAGATTAGTCCAAGAGAAACAGTAGGCTTTATATGACGCGTCCTTTATGTCATGATAAAGCTTACTGTTTCTTTTGGATAAGTGCAACGTGTACTCAAAAATCTTAGATTTTTGAGTTACTAATCTTGTAATTACATCATAATCATAATTTTTATACAATAAACTTTATTTTTATAAGCATTAATAAAGCATAAGTAACAAAGTTAATTTTTTTGCCTTGCAAATGTGAATCAGGTATTGCATTATGCATAAATATATGATAAGATTTCTTTCTTAGAAAGACAATTGTATTTGCAGTACATACATACAGGTATAAATGATCTTTGGGAGGTAATACCTCCGTTGTATATTGATGTATGTTTTAGGCTGTAAAGGGGGTATGATAAAGTGAGTGATGAACAATATTATATTGTGAAGAAAAAAGCTTTACCTGAAGTATTACTAAAGGTTGTAGAGGCAAAAAGACTTATAGATTCGGAACGGGTTATGACAGTGCAGGAAGCAACAGATGCTGTGGAAATAAGCAGAAGCTCTTTTTATAAATATCGTGATGATATTTTTCCCTTTTATGAGCATACAAGAGGAAAGACCATTACTTTTATGATTCAAATGGATGATACCCCTGGTTTGCTATCAAAGGTTCTGAGTCATGTGGCAAGGTCGCAGGCTAATATTCTGACTATACATCAGACTATTCCTGTTAATAAAATTGCTATGTTGACATTAAGCGTGGAGATATTGCCCCAGACTGAAAGCATTTCTATAATGCTAGACACTATTGAAGAGCTTGAAGGAATCCATTATGTCAAAACCTTGGCTAGGGAATAAGAACTTGAATTAGGAATGGAGGAGAATCATGATTAACATAGCAGTCCTAGGATATGGCACAATCGGATCCGGTGTAGTTGAGGTCCTAAAAACAAACGGTGACAGCATTCGTAAAAGAGCTGGAGACAAGATTAATATAAAATATGTTTTGGATATAAGAGAATTTCCCGGTGATCCTATAATGGATATACTGGTTAATGATATGAATATAATTTTAAATGATCCAGAAGTGAAAATAGTGGTTGAGGTTATGGGAGGAATTAACCCAGCCTATTCTTTTGTAAAGCAAGCGCTTCTTAAAGGAAAAAGTGTAATAAGCTCTAATAAAGAATTGGTCGCTAAGCATGGAGCCGAGCTTATTGATCTTGCTAAAGAAAGAGAACTAAACTTCCTATTTGAGGCAAGTGTAGGAGGGGGTATACCCATAATTCGCCCTCTTAACCAATCTCTTACTGCGGATGAAATAGTTGAGATTACAGGAATATTAAATGGTACCACTAATTATATTCTAACTAAAATGAGTGATGAGGGTATAGAATTTAAAGAAGCCTTGAAAGAAGCTCAAGACTTAGGATATGCCGAGAGGGATCCGTCTGCTGACGTGGAAGGTCATGATGCTTGTAGGAAGATTGCTATTCTATCTTCTTTAGCCTATGGTATGCAGGTAGATTTTGAAGATATTTATACAGAGGGAATTACGAATATTTCCCATGTAGATATCATGTATGCAAAAGCTCTTAATACTAAGATTAAGCTGTTCGCAACCAGCATCCGTGAGAATGATGAAAATGTATATGCTATGGTCGCTCCTATGATGATTAGTGCAAATCACCCATTATATAGTGTAGGTGATGTGTTCAACGGTATATATGTCCGTGGAAATGTCATAGGTGATGTAATGTTTTACGGAAGCGGTGCAGGTAAGCTCCCTACGGCCAGTGCTGTAGTTGCTGATATAGTAGATGCCGCAAAGCATCTTAATAAGAACATTTGGACTATCTGGAGCAGCAAGAAGCTTGAACTAATTGAAATAGATAAGGTTCGGCATAGATTTTTTGTCCGTGTTGCTAAGAATAAAAATACTCTTTCCGATATTCAATCATTATTTGGTGATGTAGAAGATGTGGCAGAGGTGGTGAAGGATGAGTATGCATTTATAACACCCTTAATTACTGAAAAAGAGATGAAGGATATGAAAGAGAATATTATTGGGTTAAAAGGAAGTATTCGAATAAGATTTTAAGTTAATAGGAAAGGGCGAAGGACGTGAAATACATTATAATATTGGGGGATGGAATGTCAGATGAACTAATCCCTACTCTTGGTGATAAAACACCATTGATGGTGGCTGATACACCATGTATAAATTTATTAGCAAAGAAATCAGAGATAGGACTTGCTCACACCATACCTAAAGGTATGAAGCCAGGAAGCGATACCGCAAATCTCTCGGTACTTGGATATGATCCAAGAATATATTATTCAGGAAGATCCCCCTTAGAAGCTTTAAGCATAGGGGTAGATATGAAGGATACAGACATTGCCCTTAGATGTAATCTTGTAACACTTTCTGAGGATGAACCCTATGAGAATAAAACGATTATAGATCACAGCTCAGGAGAAATATCCACAGAGGATGCTGCCATCTTAATGAAAGCTATAAAAGATGAGCTGGAAAATGATATTTTCAAGTATTATGTAGGAACCAGCTATCGACATCTGACTATATGGAAGCGTGGCAGCGTTGCATCCCTTAAGGAGCCCCATGACATTTTGGGCCATATAATAGGTAAGCATCTTCCAAAGGAAAAGGCTCTAAAGGAGATGATGGTTAAAAGCTACGACATACTTAATGAGCATCCCTTAAACATAGAACGTAAGGAGAAGGGTCTTAACAAGGCTAATTCCATATGGTTCTGGGGGGCCGGAACAAAGCCTGCATTATCATCCTTTGAGGAAAAGTATAATAAAAAGGGTGCTATGATATCGGCGGTTGACCTACTTAAGGGTATAGCCGTTGGAGCCGGAATGAAGGTAATAGAGGTTCCCGGTGCAAACGGTACACTTCATACTAATTATGAGGGTAAAGCAAGTGCGGCCTTAGAAGTATTACTAAAACAAAATTTTAATTTTGTATATGTTCATGTTGAAGCCCCTGATGAGATGGGCCATCAGGGAAGCATAGAAAATAAAATAAAAGCAATAGAGTATCTGGATCAAAAGGTGATAAAGCCTGTTGTAGATGGAATGTATGCATCGGGCGAGGATTATAGGATGCTTATTATGCCAGATCATCCAACACCAATTCACCTTAGAACCCATACTGATGATCCGGTCCCTTATCTTCTTTATGACAGCAGAGTTAATAAAAAAAATAATTATCTTTATAACGAAATCGATGCTATATGCAGTGGCAATGTAATTCTTGAAGGATATACTATTATTGACAGGTTATTCGATAAAGGAGAAGAGCATAAGTACGAAAACCAATATTAGGAGGCAGCTATGCTAATAGTTAAAAAATTTGGTGGATCATCAGTCGCCGATAAGGAAAGAATTTTTAATGTAGCCAAAAGGGTTGAAGAAGATTATAAAGACGGCAATGAAATCGTAGTTGTATTATCAGCAATGGGAAAACAGACCGACACATTAATCCAGATGGCTAAGGATATTAATCCCAATGCTCCTAAACGGGAAATGGATATGCTACTTACTACAGGAGAGCAGGTATCTGTCGCGTTGATGGCGATGGCGCTGGATGCATTAGGAGTCCCTGCTGTATCATTAAATGCTTATCAGGTCGCTATGCATACCACATCCGTATATAGCAATGCAAGAATAAAAAGGATTGATACAGATAGAGTTAGAAATGAATTACAAAACAGACGTGTGGTTATAGTTACTGGCTTCCAAGGAGTAAACAAATTCGATAACTATACAACTCTTGGCAGAGGAGGATCTGATACAACCGCAGTAGCCTTGGCAGCAGCTCTCCATGCTGATAAGTGTGAGATTTACACAGATGTTGACGGAGTATATTCGGCCGATCCGAGAATAGTTCCGACAGCTAGAAAACTAGACGAAATCACATATGACGAAATGCTTGAGCTTGCGTCATTGGGTGCAGGCGTATTGCATAACAGATCTGTAGAAATGGCTAAGAAATATGGTGTACAGCTGGTCGTTCGTTCCAGCATTAATCAAAATGAAGGTACCATTGTTAAGGAGGTAGTAAATATGGAGAAAATGCTTGTCAGCGGTGTGGCTTCCGATAAAAATACAGCCCGCATAGCAGTAATTGGATTGGAAGATCAGCCAGGTGTTGCTTTTAAACTATTCAACCATTTAGCAAGACATAATGTAAACGTTGATATCATTTTACAATCCATCGGTAGAGACGGGACTAAGGATATCAGCTTCACAGTAAAGGCAGACGATCTTGATGAGGCAGTTGCTACCATAGAGCGCCATCGTCAGGGAAGTCTAAAATGCCATAAGGTGGATGTAGAAAAGGGTGTAGCAAAGGTCTCCATAGTTGGCGCAGGTATGATGACAAATGCCGGAGTAGCAGCTAAGATGTTCGAGGCTTTATATGATGTTGGAGTAAATATTAAGATGATTTCCACATCTGAAATCAGGGTTACTGTATTAATCGATGAGATACATGTGGAAAAAGCGATGAATGCTGTCCATGAGAAGTTCTTACTTTCTCAGATGTAATAAATTTAATTATTTGATGGTATAAAATGAGCCGCAACGGATTTTTCTGTTGCGGCATTTTGCTTTTTTAAGTAATTGGTCATATAGTTTGATTCACATTCATACCCTTTAAGACACTTCCTTCTAAAGATTTTCTGCTGTTTTCATAAGGATTGGAGGTGTCGTATTTTATCTGTGACTTGGTAACCCCGCCGGCCACATAGGGAGTATGGCATTCTGGACATACTGACATCTTAAGACTGACAGAGGCATATTCAACGCGACCATCCTTCTGACTTGCAGAGCTATAAGCATTAGTCACGTGCTCCTGTTCATGGGCGGAGACCATTGCATGGGAGGACTGTGGCGATATATGTGTGGGGGTCTGAAATGATACATTTCCATCGTTAGAGGCGTCTACATATTTTCTGTTCTTACAAGTCTGGCACTCAGCAGGTCTGGTTTCGGCGACAGATATTTTATCTCTTCCGATAGAATCCACATTTGCAATCTTGTCAACGGCTTCCGGTGGTCTAACCGATGACACATTTCCTACAGTATAATTACCAAGCGGTCCGTATTGATAAGCAACAGGCCCAATCACATAGACTCCTCCTTTCTTACTTGTGCTTTAATTATACAATGTCTTGAGTTTCCGTAAATTGCACTTTGAAAACGAATAAACCTAACTAAAATACCTGTGTGCTGCTTTTTGTAAGATTTATATGAGCAGTTTTTGAAGTAGAGGCACTTTAATAAGCCCCGCTGAACC
>JAAYJU010000020.1 GCA_012522735.1 Clostridiales bacterium
ATGATACTGACAACACTCTTGATCTTACTGATGATATTATAGACAATCCCGATGACAATATTATCGAAGAAGCTTCCGATACTGAAGAAGTCCCTGATATCGATGAAGAAACTGATGTCGAAGAAGAGCCCAATATTGAAGAAGAACCCGAGATTGTGTATCAATCGGAATTTCGTTTACCGGGTAAGATTAATCAGGATAGTACATATGATACAACCGAAGACACAAGGGATCCAGATGGAATCTATTATGATAAGAAGGTATATCTGACATTTGATGATGGACCCACTATGCATACTGACGATATTTTAGACATCCTTGCCCAGTATAATGTCAAGGCGACTTTTTTTGTGATTGGCCATGAGGATGATGTATCTAAGGAGCGTTACAAAAGAATTGTTAATGAAGGTCATGTACTTGCCATTCATTCCTATTCGCATAAGTATCAAGATATATATAAATCTATAGAGAATTTTGATAAAGACTTTACAAAGCTATGGAATTTGTTATATGATACTACTGGGTACACACCCACCCTATATCGTTTTCCCGGCGGTAGTCTTGGCTTTTTAGGCAGGAGCAAGATGAAAGAATATGTTCGCTATTTGGATGAAAAAGGTATGACCTATTATGATTGGAATGTGGTAAATGGCGACGCTGAAGGGAAGAACTATACTGAAGAACAAATGATTGACAATGTACTTAATGGTGTTGCACGAAAGAAGACTTCCATTGTACTTATGCATGATGGTGAGGGTAAGCACAAGACAGTGGCTACCTTACCAGATATACTGGATGCTCTTATATCCGGAGGGGCCGAGGTGCTACCTATGGATGAGACAGTCCCATTGATTCAACAGATAAAGGCTTCGAGCTTAAAATAATACATAGGGAGGTAGCAGGCTAATGGGGTTTTTCAAGGATTTGAAAGATGACTTTTCACAAGCAGTTAACGAGCTGATACCCGAGGATGATATGGATATCACAGAAAATTCGGATCAGATGGTAAATACCTTGGATGAAGTTTCTACAGGCAGTGAAGATGCGGAAAATGAAATGAAGGAATGGCTTGAGGGATTTATGCAAGAGGACACGACAGAGAATATCCCGAATGAGGAAACCAATGAGGATATCATAGGGGATACAACAGAGGAGGACAATCTTGTAGATGAAGATATCCTAGATGACAGCATATCGGTTGATGACATATATGAAGTAGATAGTCAAGAAGAAATATTAGAAGAAGGTATGGAGGATGAAATCGAGGATATGGCGAAAAAGGTGGATTTAAATGTTGATGAAATGGAAACAAATATGGACGACATTTTAGATGAAAATGTTGACGTAAATGCTGATGAGTTTGATGAAAATGTTGATTTGGAATTACTTGATGCATTAAATGCCGAGGAAGAAGAAGCTGAAGAAGTAAAGAAGAGCGAAAAGAAGGTTCGTGCAGCTTCCGTAGCCATTGAGGATGATGTAACTGTAATTAGTAAGGGAACCACCATCACTGGAAGTGTATCCTCAGATGGCTCTTTGGACATTATGGGAAATATCACTGGTGATATTGAATGTCTCGGAAAGCTTTCTATCACCGGAAAGATTGTCGGTAACTCCACTGCCGCAGAGGTATATATCAACACAGAGCGCCTCGAGGGTTCCATTAATAGTGAAGGCAGTGTAAAGGTAGGCCTTGGTACTGTAGTTGTGGGTGATATGGTAGCTACATCCGGTGTTATCGCAGGTGCCGTTAAGGGTGAGATTGATGTAAACGGACCTATAGTTATCGATTCTACAGCTATTATCAAAGGAAATATTAAGGCAAAATCAGTTCAGATTAATAATGGTGCTGTCGTTGAGGGCTTCTGTTCCTTAAGCTACTCCGATGTTGACTTAGAAAATGTATTTGAATAAAAGAGGCATAAAAATATGAAAAAATACAACCGGGTTTTATTAAAGCTATCAGGTGAAGCATTAGCCGGAGAACAAAAAACCGGCTTTGATGAGGCTACTTGTCTAGGTGCTGCTATGCAGGTAAAGGCCTTAGTGGAAAAAGGTATTCAGGTAGGTATTGTTATAGGCGGGGGCAATTTTTGGAGAGGCAGAAGCAGTGAGACAATTGACAGAACCAAGGCAGACCAGATTGGTATGCTTGCCACTGTAATGAACTGTATTTATGTGTCGGAGATTTTCCGCTATGTGGGAATGGACACCAAGGTTTATACACCATTTTCATGTGGTTCTATGACACAGCTTTTTTCCAAGGATGATGCCTTAGCCCTTATGAAGAGTGGGGGAGTGGCTTTCTTAGCAGGAGGAACGGGACATCCCTTCTTCTCCACTGATACAGCTACGGTTCTTAGGGCGGTTGAGCTTGATTGCGATATTATCCTGATGGCTAGGGCAGTTGACGGGGTCTATGATTGTGACCCCAAGACTAATCCGAATGCTAAAAAATATGATGAGATATCTATTCAAGAGCTACTTGATAAGAAGCTTGGAGTCATTGATTTAACGGCTGCTTGCTTAGGCATCGATAATAAGATGCCTATGTTACTATTTGGTTTGTCAGAGGAGAACAGCATTATTAATGCGGCTTCAGGCAATTCCAAGGGAACAATAATTACAGTATAGATACTAAATAATAATGAAAGTGTGAATATAGGAGGGAAGAAGTAATGGATGCAAGACTGGATCAATATAGTGAGAGAATGAGAAAATCAGTTGACAATCTGAAAGAAGAGTATGCAACAATACGCGCCGGAAGGGCCAACCCTCATCTTTTAGATAAGCTTAGGGTGGATTATTACGGGCAGCTTTCGTCTTTACAGTCCGTAGCCAACATCTCTGTTCCCGAAGCGAGGATAATCCAGATTCAGCCTTGGGAGAGTAAAATGATAAAAGAGATTGAAAAGGTAATAATGGCTTCCGATCTTGGTTTGACTCCCAATAATGATGGCAGGGTTATTCGTCTGATATTCCCGGAGCTTACCGAGGAAAGAAGAAAAGAGCTTGTAAAGGATGTTAAGAAAAAAGCTGAAAATGCAAAGATAGCAGTTAGAAACATACGTAGAGATGCCAACGATTCCTTTAAGAAGATGGAGAAAGCTAGCGAGATCTCCGAGGATGAATTAAAGCTTCTTGAAAATGAGTGTCAGGAACTGACAGATTCCTATGTAGCAGAGATAGATGCGGTAATGGAAGACAAGTCAACAGAGATTCTTACCGTATAGATTTAATAAAATGTGAATCTATGATGTAGATTGGGGTGTCCACAAAAGCATTGCATATGACCCTTTTGGGACACCCTTTTAATAACACAAGAGTGATGCGGAAAGCATGGAACTCTTTGTATAACACAAGAGTGATGCGGAAAGTATGGAACTCTTTGTATATAGGTGAAAATATGAGTGAAAATATACTAAACATACCAGAGCACGTTGCCATTATCCTTGATGGTAACGGAAGATGGGCAAAGAAAAGAATGATGCCACGAAATTACGGGCACTCACAGGGCAGCAAGGTTGTTGAAAAAATCTGTGAGGAAGCATATAATATAGGAATCAAGTATCTTACTGTCTATGCATTTTCCACAGAGAATTGGAAGAGGCCTAAGGACGAAGTGGATGCCTTGATGAATCTTTTGAATAACTATCTTGAAACCAGCATAAAGACTAGTAAGAAGAACAATATGCGTGTCAGGATAATTGGTGACAAATCAGGTCTTAGTGAGGATATTCAAAGAAAAATAAAAACGCTTGAGGAGGCCTCCGAGAAGAATACAGGCTTGAATTTTCAGGTGGCTATTAATTATGGAAGCAGAGATGAGATAACTCGTGCAGTAAAAGCCCTATCTAAGGATTTGAAAGATGATAGGCTTGCACTTGATAATATAGATGAAGAGACATTTTCACAGTATCTTGATACAAAGAATATTCCGGATCCTGATCTGCTGATACGTACCAGCGGTGAGCAAAGGTTGTCTAATTTCTTATTATGGCAATTTGCATATACGGAATTTTATTTTCCCGATGTTTTGTGGCCTGATTTTAATAAAGAAGAGCTGCTAAAGGCAGTCAAATATTATTCTGAGAGAAATAGAAAATTCGGTGCTATTTCGTAACAGACCCTTGCGGAGGTAGATTATGTTTAAGACAAGATTAATCAGCGGTATTATCCTCTTGGCTACGGCCATAACGGTTATTCTGCTGGGAGACAATGTGCTTTTTGGCGCAGTCCTTGTCATTTCATTGGTAGGTATGACAGAGCTATATAAGATTTTGAAGGTGGAAAAGGCTCTACTTGGGATAGTCGGTTATCTAGCGGCGATAGGTTATTATATTCTTATATATTTTAAGCTGGATAAGCACCTGCTCCTACTCTTTATAGGCTTCTTATTATTGTTAATGGTTTTATACGTTATAACCTATCCTAGATATCGTATTGAGCAGGTTATGACTGTTTTTTTTGGCCTCTTTTATGTAAATATTATGCTGTCTTATATATATAGGGTAGCGATTCTTGAGGATGGGGCCATACTTGTATGGCTGATATTTATTGGGGCCTGGGGTTCGGATACCTGTGCTTATGCAGTGGGTATGCTATTTGGAAAGCATAAGATAGCTCCCAAGCTTAGCCCGAAAAAATCTGTGGAGGGCTGTATAGGAGGGGTTATTGGGGCGGCGCTATTAGGCTATGTATATGCTATAATTTTAGGAAATAAAATAGTAGGAATTGCAAATCCCCGGATCTTGTTTGCCATAATAGGTGCCTCTGCCAGCGTAATTTCACAAATTGGTGACATGGCAGCATCAGCAATAAAGAGGAATTATGATATAAAGGATTATGGAAAGCTGATACCGGGCCATGGCGGAATTCTTGATCGCTTCGACTCTATCATTTTCACGGCACCCATAGTCTATTATTTGGCGGTATTTTTCTAGGCTTGTTTTTTAGCACATAATGAATATTCATGACTTTTGTCATGATTTGTTCAATTAATCACAAAATGAACATAAAGTCATGATAGGATAGAGAGATTCAAAGATGACTATATCTGGAGGACATCATGAAGAATATTGCAATACTGGGTTCTACGGGCTCTATAGGAGTGCAGACTCTTGAGATTGCGCGGGAACATGCAAATGATATAAAGATTAGAGCTTTAGTTGCCCATTCCAATATAGGGCTTTTGGAAAAGCAGATAAGAGAGTTTATGCCAGCACTTGTCTGTGTCTATGACGAGGATAAGGCAAAGCTTCTTAGAGATAATATTAAAGACCTTCCTGTTCGTGTCGAGACCGGTATGGATGGGATTATAGCCTGTGCCACAGATGATTCAACTGATACTGTTGTGGCAGCTTTGGTTGGTATGATTGGTATATTGCCGACTATTGAAGCAATTAAGGCGGGAAAGAACATAGCCCTTGCCAACAAGGAGACCTTAGTGACGGCGGGGCATATTATAATGCCCTTATGTAAGGAAAGGAATGTTGCGTTGCTTCCGGTAGATAGTGAGCATTCTGCCATATTTCAATCACTTAATGGTGAGAGTAAAAAAAATGTGCACAAAATCCTCTTAACAGCATCAGGTGGACCCTTTCGTGGATTTAAAAAATCGTCCCTTGAGGCTGTTAGAGCTGAAGATGCCTTAAAGCATCCTAACTGGAGGATGGGACCAAAGATAACCATAGACTCCGCAACCATGATTAACAAGGCCTTGGAGGTAATGGAGGCGGTTTGGCTTTTTAATCTTCCTATAGAGCAGATAGAGGTTCTGGTACATCCACAGTCTATTATTCACTCTATGGTAGAGTATGTAGATGGCAGTGTTATCGCACAGCTTGGACTTCCGGATATGAGACTTCCTATTCAATATGCACTTTTTTATCCCGATAGGAAGAATATGAAGCTGGGAGAAAGGGTAGATTTTATAAGGATAGGACAACTCACATTTGAAGAACCTGATATGGATACATTTTATGGCTTAGGGCTTGGCATAAAGGCCGGAAAGCTGGGAGGAAGTATGCCTACGGTTTTTAATGCAGCTAATGAATTAGCTGTGGCAAAATATTTACAAGGGAAGATTGGATTTATGGACATTCCTAGGCTTATTGAAGATGCTATGGACAACCATAGATTAATCGAGAATCCTTCCTTAAATGAAATTCTTAAGACCGAACAAACGACATATGATTTTATAGAAGAAATCATAAAATCCAGTAAGTAAGTGCTTAATAGGATAATTGATGGTATAGCACTAATTAGCAGTTACTTGATTATGGATAATTGAAAGGACAATGCGTATGAATTTATTAATAGCTATATTGCTTTTGGGAATTATAATTTTTATTCATGAATTGGGACATTTTCTTCTTGCCAAGAAGAACGGTATAACAGTAACAGAATTCTCCTTAGGAATGGGACCTAGACTTGCCAGCTTTGTAAAGGGTGGTACTAGGTACTCTCTAAAGATTTTACCCTTCGGTGGTTCCTGTATGATGCTTGGTGAGGATGAGGACATAGATGATGATGGAGCATTTCATAAGAAGGGTGTATGGGCAAGATTCTCAGTTATATTTGCCGGTGCTTTCTTTAATTTCGTGCTAGCATTTGTATTGGCAATCTTTGTGATAAGCTCAGTGGGAGTAGACTACCCTGATGTCGTTAAAGTGGAGGAGGGAACTCCCTTATATGAGGCGGGAATTAGAGAAGGAGATAGAATTAAGAGTATTAACGGTAAAAGTATTCATTTTGGTAAGGAAAT
>JAAYJU010000142.1 GCA_012522735.1 Clostridiales bacterium
CTTTTTGAGCACCTGCAAAGATGCTCTATTCGTCATGCAGTTTTCAATGTTCAAATATACTTAAAACATATTTCTATGTTTTAATCGAAAATATCATTTTAGACTTGACTTTTAATAGTTAGTCTTTCATTACTATCAATTTTCTTTATATTGAAATTATAACCTATTATGCTGTAAAATTCAACGTAAAACTTTACAGCATAAATATGTTTTCAGTTTGTAAGTATTTCCTCTAGCATTAGGTAAATGTTGACAATTGCTTAATTATAAAGCATGATTAAATTATAGCCAAAGATGATTTGATATTGAAAACGTATAATAAAGGAGAGAGATGAAACAGATTATAAAGCGTTATTTATTGTTTTGTAACGTACTATTAATTTGTATGATATATGTTTCTTGTTCTGGTGATATAGAATATAAGGATTTAAATAAGGGCAAAGGTAGCGTTTCAGATGTGATAATTGAAACTACAGAGAATGTCATGCCTGTTAATGATTCCAGTCACAAGGAAGAGATAAGTAATGAGTTTCTACAAAAATTCTATGATTTTACTGAACAAACCTCAGTAGATATCTTTCAACAAAACATAGATGAAAACCAAATCTATGCTCCCCTTAACTTGTATCTGTCACTATCTATGCTTAATGAATTATCTGTGGGAGAAGCAAGGGAGGAGATAGAAGAGGCATTAGGTATATCAGATGCTAAAGATAATGCGTTAGAGTTGGATACCGCAATATACGCCTTAGAAAAGAGAAGATTAGCTCTAGGTAGACTTAATATAAATAATTCTTTGTGGCTAAGTGACGAACTAAGCTATCAGGATGATCTATTAGATATGCTACAAAATCAATATAAAACTGAAATATATAAAGGAGATCTAAAGAGCAGTATTTTTCAGGATAAAATGACAAAATGGGTATATGAGAATACTAATTCTGAATTTCAACCTGACTATCATAAATCTCTTGACGTGACAGATCCACATGCATTTATTTCCTTAAATACCTTGGATTTCTATAATGAGTGGTTGAATCCATTTGATGAAGAGGATACAAGAGCAGAGTCTTTTTTCCTAAGTGGTAATGAGGAGATTTCCTGTGATTTTATGAAGATGGAGGATTTGTTTCATCCTTTTATGATTGGAGAAGATTACAAGACAACCATATGTATATTAAAAGAAAATGAATCAATGCTTTTTATACTTCCTGAGGAAGGTTTGTTAGTGGAGGATTTCATAGAGAAGAGAGGCAAATTATCAGACATCATCTATGACTGGACCAATAATAAGTTTTCTATGGGTAAGGTGAAATTAAGTGTTCCTAAGTTTGCCTATGAGAATGAAATCGACTTGAAAGTAACAACGGAAAGTATGGGAATTAAGAGAATATTTGATATAAATTCAAAAGCATTTTCTGGATTTGCGGATGAAAACATATATATCACTGACATCTGGCAAGCATCAAAAATTGAAATTGATGAAAAGGGTTGCTCTACCTCCTCTTATACGGAGATAAGGGCTCAAGGCTCAGGGGTATCGAAGAATGAAGTGGAAATATATCTTAATAGGCCATTTATTTATATACTTTATAAAGATAAAGTGCCATTTTTGATAGGAGTTGTTCGAAACCCTATAGGATAACCCTGAGGAGGATTTATGAAACGATATAATAAAAAAATCATACTATTATTTGCTATTATATTTATATTAATCATGTTTACATGGTATCTTACTCCAGTTAAAAAGAATATAACCACATCTTTATGCTCAATGGATGGGGAGCAGATAAATGCTGCTTTTAATATTAGTTGGCATAGGCATATTGCACGTCCAACAGAGTTATAGGGAACGATAGGAATAGATGAAATTACATATGTTAGTGTTCATGAAACTAATTTAGAGATAAATAATGGTAACTTTTTAGATAATATAAAAAGAAAGCTAAGGAATGAAATGCCGATACAATGGTTTGGTATTCCTTCTAATGATGCTTTTGATATTCATAACAATAATGTTCAGATAAATCATATAGATAGGGACTTTAATACTGTATATATGATAGTTAGTAGAGATGATATATCAACTACATATTATGGTCCTGCTGAAACTGCAAAAGAAGCTAATGCAATATCGTCAAGATTAAAGTAAGTGAAATTATATACATTTCTACACATGCTAATAACAAGGATACACCTGTATTTTATGAATATATAGTTTATGTGTATCTTTTTTGTGTCTATATTTTTCTATCTAATAATACCTCTTTCTGATATTACCTATAACGGCTAACTGTATGATTTCAACATGTATGATTTCAAAATAAAAACAGGATTTGTAATATTTCATCTAATGGTGTATAATTATGGCAAATTTGATTTCGTTAATAATAAGAATTTGATTTTGTATTTGTACAGGGGAACTGCGGATTATAGCAATAATGAGAAGTTAAAAGTTCAAAAATAAATATATATTTAGTAGAATTGTAAAGAGAAACATTATTACTTTTTAATAGATAAGAGGATACACTATGAGATATTATGGTATTATTAGAAAAAGAAATATTGAAAAAATAATATATAGTTTTGAGAAACATAGGCGTTTTTGTTCACAATATACTACTCTAGATAAGAAAAAACGTGAACACCGTAAATTTAATTATATTCATAGTTTTGTTGAACCATACAAGTTTAGAGCGGAAAACTTAGGTATTCCGGAAAAGAAATATTACACACCTATCTGTATAATTACATCCGATCTTATTTTGAGAGAAAACATTCCTCAGTTAAAATCCGGATTAATTAAGTTGTTAAAAAAACAATACTCTCATAAATTCTTTGGAGGACAGCAGTCAATTGATGAAATACTTAGGAATATTGAAGAAATGGACGATACATTGACATCATGGTATGACTGCATTGATATTGGTAGATTTGATTTTGAAAGAGATAATACGTTGAACCAAGATATTTCCTACTTTGATGTATATATTAAAAATACTAATTCTTCTTATCTATCGATAGAATTTCACCTTTATTTTGGTGATATTTTTCAAAGAGATCAAATTCAAATAATTAATAGCAATTATATTAATCTTAAAGGATATACTGTACCAGGTTTTATGTAGAATCGTAAAATTAGTGGAGGTAATCGAACATATAATGTCACACATTATAATAATGCGCATTTGAAAAGTGACTTAATCTATGAGAGTATATCCATACTTAAGTGGCGATTTTATAATAAGATTCAAAAGTATTTTCCAACTATACTTCATCAAAAAAAAGTCAACCCGCCGAGTATTAACATTTATAAAACTAATATAAACTATACTGAAGAAACTGGTCGTCATTTCTGGGATTCTGTAGGTATTTCAGGTTATAAAGGGCAATTTATAGATGAATCCCGAAAGCTATTTTTTAAGACAAATCTTAGTGGGAGATACGAGCGAAACAAACGAACAGATTTAATTTATGTAGTAAATGAATTGACTATGGATCATGAGCCGGGATACTATTCTACTGACTTTCAGATAATAAATGAATTTGCAGAAAATCTAAGTACTAATATTTTCAAATTTACTTTACTAGACGCATTGAATGAGTTGGTCGCTAATGATTTAATTTCATATAAATTAAGCCTAAATAAAATTAAACTTAGAAAAAACAGATTTAATAAGTTATTAAAGCTTCGATACTTATATGAAAAAAACATAGATTTCTACAAAAGATATGTATGTGATGATATATGGGAAAATGCGCAAAATGAAATTGCCCATGTATTTAATGGGAAAAAACTGAAACATTCCTATGATTATCGGGTTTTAACTGATTCTCCTGTAGTTTCAAAAAGTAAGATTATCGAACAAATCAAAGCCCTATGTACAGAATTTGATGAAAAGACTTCTATTCTCCAACATCTGGCAGCATATAAAAACGAAAACAGAAATAGAATAATTAACTTAATCATGCTGTTGTTAACTATTACTACCATTGTATTTATTATCTTCCCAGAATTAAGTAAAGAGGTTGCAAAGTTTCTACTATATATTTGGAGCTTCATTAAGGATATTTCTACAGCAATAATGTAAATAGATGGACTTTATTAATGTGACATAAATTATGAATTATAGTTAAGTAATAGATACGAAAAATTTATTATGTTTATCATGTAGCATTAAATCAGAAGATAATTTAAAAATACATACGAAGAGGCGATTATAATGAACTGTTCAGAATATGAAAACGTCAAACACTTTACATACGTTGAATATTGCGATTATTTGCAAAAGAAACATGGTATCGGAAAATATGATTATATGACAAAATTATGGAACAAAAATACAAAATGTACTCGAACAAAAGAAGGCTTGATTGCTCACCATAAGTACGAGAACTGTGCTATAATGCTTTCAAAAAAAGAATTTGCTATGTCAAATCCATTTGAGTGGCAATTAGCGAAAAATATTGTTTTTTGTGACTACTTAGAACATCTGCTACTACATGTGTTAATATGTGAACAACCATCAGAAGATAAAAACGACTTAGAAGCAGTTGGTATAGGTGGAGTTATTAATTTCATTGTACCTGAGTTGAATGATTTTTATAGTGGTTGGGTCACTAAACAAGAATGGCAAAAAAATTGCCACGACTTGATTAAGGGCGATAAAGACGTTTATTTAACTATAATAAAAAGATTTAGAAGCTCTTGTAAAAACAATCCGTTTTTTTCTGAAGACGGTTTATTTAAAAGTTTCAATGAACGATATGGATTGTGGTCGTCAACAAAAAACAAATCAATCTATAACGAAATAAAATCATTATAGAGCGGTTTCTCACAATGAGCAATCAGGGCAGTTCGAGATAATCTTGAACTTTCAATTATATTTGAGAAAAGCCCTTGAAGATAGGCTTTGGGAGGAATAATTGCAATAATGGGAAGTTCAGAGTGGAGAACTAAAATTCTCCTATGTAACATTTTTCAAAAGATGATTTTTCGTTATAAATAAAGCAATAAGTCATAGATAGAATAGGAGAATAAACAATGGTTTATGAAGAAGACGGGAAAATTTATTATGAGAAATTAAATGATTTTATAAAGAGTTCAAGAGATTGGTTTGTAAACGTGGGAAGTAGTAAACCAGTACGAAATAAAAACAATATATCTGAAAAGGTGGCAGCAGATTTATTAAATTGTGATAAATATGTTATTAAAATTTATATTAAATATGGTTTACTGCATTCAGATTGTATTGATGGAAAACATTATTTCACTTATGAATGGATAGAGGATTTTGCAAAAGACAATAGGCTTTTAGACGAATCCGGAAATTTGCCGAGTAAAACAGGATATGATAGTAAATATTATACCGACGAACTAGGGCGACTGATTGTTACCCCTATCATAATATGGATAGATAAAAACAATAAGGAGACTGATAAACCAAACCCTGAAAGTCCTCCGGTTAGATATGCGCAAACAATATGTGTCCATGGTAAGAAGCACAGGCACAGCATGGGTGTTGGTGGACGAGCTGAAGGATATTACTTAATGCCATTGCCCGAAGATATTAAGTTAATAAAAAAATATAATCTTAATCTTGGAGAACAATACAAAGATTTGTATTGTGACAATTAAATATCTCATCGAAAGGACAGGAGGCAGACCGAGGGGTGGCTGAGAATTTAGAGATGACTCAATTCTCCAGTTTGTTTATATGCAGTCAAGATTTGCATAAGGGCATCAATGCGAAGAAAGACTTTGGACAAGTTCTATGAAAAATAATTTAAATGTTTTGCTATATATGTGCTCAAAGTAACGTCCCGTTATGTTTATTAGGAAGACAATCGTGCATTGAATAATGTGAGTCGTATTTGTTACAAATGGCAAACCATCGATTATTTATTTTTGCATAAGGAGTACACAATGAATAACATTACTAAGAAATCATTAGAATTAGTGAACAAACTTTTCTCAAATGAGGACAAAGAACAAGCTATCATATTATTAACAAATGAATGTGGGAATAATCTGCCTTATTGCGAAGAGTATATTCCTGAAGAATTAGACCGAATTCGCTTTGCCGCTATAAAAATATCCCAAGGAAATATTGGACAACTAGAATCGGCAATAATAATGGCAAAATCAGATTGGAGAGACCTACTTATGAGTGCTGACTTTGCAAAGGATGTTAATTTACATAATATATGGGCAGATGAAACCGTATCATTATAAATCTTTAATAATAGTGATACGCCTTCTTCATAAATTGTGAATTAAGCAAACTTCCCATTGGTAAAAATATATTACATAAAAGATGGTAATGCATCGCTATTGTTATAAACTGCGAACTAACGATTATTATATAAGGAGGTGTTGAGTATGACCGATTTTGATAAAGTTTCATCCTACTACGATGTATTCAATGAATGGGGAAGGTTAGATGCTCCGGAGGGGAAATTGGAATTTGACTTATGCTTACCAATAATTAATAAATATCTACCTCCCAATGCAGAAATACTTGATTTAGGCGGAGGGCCGGGCAGATACACGATTACATTGGCTCAATTAGGCTATACTCTGCATTTAGCTGACTTGTCTCAGACCTTATTAGACCAAGCAAAAAACAGAATTTTTGAGTTGGGGATTAATAATGTAAAATCTATCTCACAAATTAATGCAACTGATTTAAGTCTATATAAAGACTCTTCATTTGATGCCGTACTACTTTTTGGGCCTCTTTATCACTTGACAAACGAATCTGAGAGACTTTCTTGTGTAAAGGAAGTAAACAGGGTATTGAAAACAAACGGAGTTGTGTTTGCCAGCTTTATCCCATACCTCACAGGCGCTAAAGGCGTAGCTGTGAGGATGTTCCATTTTCCAGATCAAGCCGGAGTGGAAACATTAAGTCGGGTTTTTAATAATGGAATTTTTAATAATAATGCCAATCACGGCTTCCAAGAGGGGTACTATCCCACGTCTAAGGAAATAGCGCTACTGTTCAACAAAAATGGATTTTCAAAAGTCTTGTTACGTTCAATTCGGGGCTGGGGAAGCGGCCAGGAAGAACAAATTTATAAACTGAAATCTGAAAATCCATTGGCATATGAGACTGTCATAGAGTTAATCAATAAAACGGCTGATGATCCATCAATAATAGAAATGTGTTCACACGCCATTTATATTGGGAAGAAAAATGATACTAACTTCTACTAATAAGCATAATACTAAGTTAGGTTAGTACGCTTTCTTTATCAATTGCGAATTAAATCAACTTCCCATTTTGTTTATTATAGAAAAATAAAAATAGGTAATCAAGTAATCGCGAGACGCCTTCTCAGCTCGCGCCTCCTCGCAGCGGCATTTTTTCTTCACTTCGTTCGAAAAAAAGCCGCGGGAAGAATAAGAATGTCGGCGTGAAGGCCTCCATTCTCATTTTTCCTAGTTTCTGTCTGTGAGAGTTTGAATACAATCTGGACACAGAAAAAGATAAGAACCTATGCTTTGCATAGGTTCTTATCTTTTAAGCGCGAGACGAGATTCGAACTCGCGACCCTCGCCTTGGCAAGGCGATGCTCTACCACTGAGCCACTCGCGCGTATTATGCTGTGCCGTTTTTGTCTCGGGCACATGTCATAATATACTACAGAAATTAACCTTTGTCAATACCTCAAAATTAAATTGTCGTGTTTTTGATTTTATATAAATTGTATAGTTAATTTAACCAATTAGCACTGTTAGAACGTATTCGTTGTTCTGCAATGATTTACTCATTACGGCATCTGATTTTACCAGCTTTACGTCTATCCAGAGCTCTTCGGCAGCTATGAGCATATTGGCTAGCATTATTCCCATGTCTATATGTTTCAGCTTCTCCAAGGGCTTTGCGAACCAGGGATTCTTCTTTACGAATACATGGATTCTATTCTTATATACTACGAAACGCCAAGGCTGGCTGTTATAGGCGGATGGGGCAAGACGGGCCGCATCTAGCATCTTGCGGACATCGGTGGATACCTCTTCTTTATATACCACAAGCTCTTTTTCAGGCGAACGCTTTGCAAGGAATGAATCCCTATAGAGAGGCTCCCTGGACTTTCCAAAGGCAAGTGCTATTACATAATCGAATTTCATAGTTTTTTTAAGGGGCCATCCAGGGCTTGCTGCACCCAGAAAGCAGGTTCCTAGTTCTTTGGTCTCGATATATAGGCTTAACTGCTGCATAAGATATCCGGCATTTAGAAGATAGTCGTCCTTCTTTTCGGATGATAGACTGATGTAATATGGAGCTTTAACTGCAAATGGACCATTAAATCCTTGCTTCTGCTCGATATTGCTTATAAGCTTGAACTCCACCTTTATGTCCTTTGTTAGCATGGGTAAGCTATTGGCAAATTTAAGAATGTCGTCTATAACCTCCCAGTTGATGGTTTCCTGATAGAAGCTTCTTATGCTTTTTCTGGAGAATATAATGTCAAACATGTTCATATATCAGCACCTCACTTTATTGGTTGGAAGCTCGTTTTTCTAGTTCCCTTTTTCTATAGTATAATGGTGAGATTCCATAATATTTTTTAAATAGCTTGCTAAAATGATAGACATCCTCATAGCCTACTTGATTTGCTATGCTCCTTATACTGCTGTCATCAGACTTAAGTAGGATATCACTTGCCCTTTCCAATCTTATCTTTATTAGATAATTTATAGGTGATTCTCCGGTTTCTTCCTTAAATATCTTCGATATATATACAGGGCTTAGATACATATTATGTGCAATTTGTTCCAAAGATATCTTTTGGTTGTAGTTTTCATTTAGATAATTTATTATTTGCTTTACCGCATAATTCTTATTATATGATTCGAAGCTGCATTTTGACTGTTCATAATCATCAGCGCTTACGATTTCGCGCATTATGAGAAGAAGCATCTGCATAAGATGTGTTTTGAACATGAAATACTTACCCACATTGCAGCTTTCTTTTTCTGATATCATGGCATAGCAATGCATCATTAATTCCTGCTTTAGCTCTGCATTTGTATGAATGATACAGGCTCCGTCCTTTGTCTCAATTGAATTTTGAGCCATGTTCTTAAAATGAAAATTATTAAAGCCCGTGATAAATTCAATGGTAGGCTCATCCTTATTGCTTACTATATGAGTATGCATAACACCGGGATTACATATTACAAGATCTCCGGCTGACACATCATATTCTACACCGTCTACAAGGTATTTACCCTTGCCTGACAATATGTAGGCTAGCTCTGTATAATCATGGTCGTGATATACACCGTTCTTGGTCATCTTACATTTGGATACATAAAATACAGTCGGATTAAAATCATTATACGTCAAATCATAATCTATTACCATATTCTTCACCTCTCTATGACTTATAGGACAGGCCACCAACATAATTATAGCATTAGCCTTATAAATAAGAAACAATATTTTAGAACTATTTTATTAACCTATAGAAAATACATTTAATTTGTAATTATCTACATTTTATTATAGAATAATTAGGGATATAATTAAGGCTAGATTGTTCAGCTATTAATCTGACTTATTACCACCAAGGAGGAAGCATATGACAGCAATGCAATGGGTGTTTTCTTTTCTGAAGAAATACCGTAAACGACTCATATTTGCTATGTTTTTAGCCACCATAACCGCTGTGACGGCTATAATAAATCCACATATTTCAGGAACTGTGGTAGATGATGTAATCATGAATGGAAACCATAAGATACTACCTAAGCTAGTATTGATAATGGTATTATCTACCTTAATACGTACCACCATAAGATTCTGGTTCGTCATGATTTTTGAAACGACCTCACAGAAAATGCTTTTTACCATGAGAGATTATGTATATCGCAAGTTTATGAGGCAGGATTTTAACTTTTATAATACCAATCGTACAGGTGATTTGATGTCTAGGCAGACAGGTGATATGGAGGCCATAAGACATTTTGTCGCCTATGTTATATATTCAGTTTATGAAAATGTTCTGCTATTCGTAGTGGCACTTGTAATGATATTTATAGTCGAATACAGACTGGCTCTATGTATGATAGCAGTAATGCCCTTAACCATTTATGTGACATATAAGCAGCTAATATCGGTTAAGCCTGCTTTTCATAATATCAGACAGCATTTCTCAAGTCTTAATACCTTTGTTCAGGAAAATGTCAGTGGAAACCGTGTTGTTAAGGCATTTGCTAAGGAAGACTATGAAATCGCCAAGTTTAACAGGGAAAATGATGGTTTTAGGGATGCGGAGCTTAATGCGTCAAGGATATGGATGAAGTATGTGCCAGTATTTGAATTCTTGGCCAATGCACTTACAGTTATTCTCTACCTTGTGGGAGGCATCATGGTTGTGACAGGCTCCATGTCTCTTGGTAAGCTTGTTCAAGTAAGTGGCTACCTATGGATGCTTAACCTCCCCCTTCGTCAGGCAGGATGGCTGGCCAACGACTATCAGAGATTTGTTACATCCGCGGAGAAGGTGTATTCCACAATCAGTATTGAACCCACTATTACAGATCCCGAGGATGCGATTGTAAGGGAACGATTTAAGGGAGATATAGAATTTTCTAAGGTAAGCTATAATATAGGAGAAGAGAGGATACTTAAGGATATTAGCTTTAAGGTTCATGCTGGACAGACTATAGGCATTATTGGTTCGACTGGTTCCGGTAAGACTACGCTTATGAACCTTTTATGTAGGTTCTATGATGTTAGCTCCGGTGAGATTACACTGGATGGAATTAATGTAAAGAATATCGAGCTTTATTCTCTTCGTGATAATATCGGAATAGCCATGCAGGATGTATTCCTATTCTCCGATACTATTGAAGGTAATATTGCCTTCGGAAGGCCGGATTGTAGTATGGAGGAGGTAATAGCTGCCGCCAAGGTGGCAAATGCCCATGATTTTATACTTCAGATGCCCGAGGGCTATGATACCATAATTGGTGAGAGGGGTGTAGGTCTATCAGGAGGCCAAAAGCAAAGGATTTCTCTTGCCAGGGCCTTACTTAAGAACCCTTCGATTATAGTTCTGGATGATACAACATCTGCCGTAGACATGGAGACTGAGACGCTTATTCAGGAGGAACTTACTAAGACCATCGGAAAGCATACGGTATTTGTTATTGCCCATCGAATTTCATCCATAAAGGATGCGGATCAAATTCTTGTAGTAGAGGATGGTAAGATTGTAGAATCCGGTAATCATGATAGCCTGCTGGCTAGGAAGGGCTATTATCACAGAGTATTTCATCACCAATATGGTGATTTTGATCAATACACAATACTACAAAAGGAAATGGGGGTATAGACTTGGCTAGGAATAAATACGACATCGACGAGACCTTACAGACAGAGTTTAATATCTCCCATATAAGAAGACTGGCTAGATATATTAAGCCCTATCGAAAGGATATGGCTATGGTTATAATACTTATGACTCTAGCCTCGGCTCTAGGGATGCTTACTCCCAGAATATTAATGGATATTCTGGATGTATACATACCTAATGGTGATATTAAAGGTATTGTATTTATAAGTCTGGTTTTATTGGTGATTTGTCTTATTATATCCGTGATACTTCGAATGAAGATATCGGTAACCTCAAGACTGGGACAGAATATGATTCACACAATCAGAAGTGATATCTTTGAGCATCTTCAGGAGCTGCCATTTTCATATTATGATGACAAGCCCCATGGGAAGATTCAAGTGAGGGTTGTTAACTATGTTAATTCCCTAAGCGACCTTCTTTCAAATGGTATCGTAAATACTATAACAGACCTCTTTAGCCTTATTTTTATCGTAGCCTTTATGCTATCCATAAATGTTAAGCTTAGCATTATATGCTTAATGGGACTTCCCTTACTTATGATACTGGTATTTATAATAAAGAAGAAACAGAGGGTAGCTTGGCAAAGGCTCTCTAACAAATCCTCCAATCTAAATGCCTATATTGCCGAGAGTATAAGTGGCATAAGAGTAACTCAGAGCTTTACAAGAGAGAAGGAGAATATACGGATATTCAATGATCTAAGCGGGGAATATAAGAGTTCATGGATGAAGGCGGTAACCCTAAATTTCCTACTCTGGCCTGCTATCAATAATATTTCCACATGGACCACCGCAGCCGTATATGTTATAGGGATTGCTTGGCTAAATCAAGGAATGGCAGGGATAAGTGTAGGTGTACTTGCTGCCATGTCCGGTTATATCGGGAGGTTCTGGCAACCGGTAAATACTCTGGCAGGCTTTTATAATTCACTGCTTACAGCTATATCATATATGGAGAGAATATTTGAAACCATAGATGAGCCGGTCCTAGTTAAGGATAAGGAGGATGCCTATGATATGCCCCCGATTATAGGTGCTGTGGAATTTAAGGATGTGTCCTTTAGCTATGAGGACGGTATTCCGATTCTTAATAATATTAGCTTTAAGGTTAAGCCTGGGGATACGATAGCGATAGTAGGACCCACCGGGGCAGGCAAGACCACAATAATCAATCTAATCAGCCGCTTCTACAACCTTGATTCTGGTGTGATTACTATAGATGATGTTGATATCAGTGATGTAACTATAAAATCACTTAGAACCCAGATGGGTGTCATGCTACAGGATAGCTTTATCTTCTCTGGAACCATTATGGATAATATCCGCTACGGTAATATGGAGGCTGAAGATGAGAAGGTAATAGAAGCCGCAAAGACCGTTCGGGCCCACGATTTTATCGAAGGACTGGAGAATGGCTATGATACTGAGGTAAATGAACGTGGAACCAGGCTATCTGTTGGCCAAAGACAGCTTATCAGCTTTGCTAGGGCCTTGCTTGCAGATCCCAAGATACTTATACTAGATGAGGCAACATCTAGCATAGACACAGAGACAGAGATCCTACTTCAAGAGGGCTTAAAGAGACTCCTAAAGGATAGGACATCCTTTATAATAGCCCATCGCCTATCTACTATAAAAAATGCAACCTGCATCCTATATGTGGATGAGGGTAGCATCATCGAGATGGGAACACACGATGAGCTCATAGAGAAAAAAGGCCTCTATCACGAGCTTTATCAGTCCCAGTATCAATTTTTGGCTTAATGGTGTCAGGCACCATTACAAAATTGTTACATGGTGTTAATATAATCGTAATGGTGCCTGACACCAAAAAAACAGTTGGAAGTCTGACACAATTATGCTATGATAATAAAGGTACCAGATACAGAATGTACAAGATTCGTAGTATAGCATAGTTGGAGTGATATAAATGAAGAAAAAGATAATGTTAATAATAATCACAGGAGCAGTCCTACTATTTGTTGCTTGTAAAGGAAATGACCAGGAGACGAATTTTATACAGCCACCTGTAGAATTTACAGAAGATGATGATATAGTAATACCGGATGATCCTATAGATGATTTTGAGGAACCAACCGATAATCCCGATGATACAGAGGATGAGCCTGTATATGTAGGTGAGACCACTACAAAATACGTTAAGCTTCGCTCATATGGAGCTATATTAAATGTAAGATCGACACCCAGCACAGAGGGGGATAATGTAGTCGGATTTCTGGTGCATACAGAGCCTATTGAGGTTATCTCTATAGATGGTGATTGGGCTAAGTTTCTGTATCAGGATGAGGTTAGGTATGTAAGCGCTGAATTTCTGGTGGATACGGTACCGCCATATGTATCTCCTCCGACTCAGACATTACCAGCAAACTAATATTATTGAGTTAATGCAATATAAGTATATTACTATATATTAATTAACTTACAAATTCAATAAGTTTAGTCATAGAATCTGAGAGATAGGCAGCTTTATTATAGCAAAAGCCAATCTCTCTTTTATTAATCGGTTTTTTGAGGGGGATTTGAATAAGCTTGCCCTTTTCTAATTCCTCGCTAACAAATTCCTTAATTACACAGCCCACACCCAATCCTGTCTTTGCAAATTCAATCAGAAGATCCATGCTAGAGACCTCAAGAACATGTTGTGGACGGATATTGTTATCATTGAAATATTCTTCTACATACATTCTAGATATATTCTCTTCATCAAGGAGCATTATATTGGCTGTAGCAAATATATCCTTATCCCTTTCTCTTAGGCGAAGGTTATCAATATATTCATTTGTTGATACAAAGATATCCTCGATTTCATATAGTGGTATGAATTCATGTATTTTCTGGTTAGAGGGCTTTGCGACTAGGCCTATGTCTAGGGTATTATTTTCAAGTTGCTTTAGGGTATGAACAGTGGACTGACTCTCAATGGTTATTTTAATGTGAGGATATTCCTTTAGGAAACGATTAAGGTATGGTAAAAGAACATATTTGCATAGGGTAGAGCTTACGCCGATTCTAAGGTGCCCCACTCCAAGCTCCTTCATATGAGTAAGACGCTCTTCTCCTTGCTTAAGTATATCAAAAGCCTGCTTGGTATATTGATATAGAAGCTGTCCCTCCTCAGTAAGCTTTACTCCCCGGGAATTTCTTATGAATAGGGTCAGGTTTATGCTTTCTTCGAGGCTTGTGATTGATTTGCTGACAGCAGGCTGGCTCACATACAAAAGCCTGGCAGCCTGTGAGATATTTCCCGTCTCTGCCACACAGTTAAAGATATGATATAAGGATAAATTATTCATTGAGACTCCCTTCCGTAATAAATGAAATACTTTGATTAATTTACATAATGTCATTCGTTCATATTGATATAACCATAGATTATGATAGACATTCGCAATATGTATTTCTATTATATCAGTATATATGATAAAATAACAATAGAAAATGCATTTATATAGGAGGATATCTTTCATGAATTTCAATATTGCGGTTATTCCCGGCGATGGTATCGGACCGGAGATTATTAGAGAGGCAAGAAAGGTTCTTGATGCCATAGGAGTACAATACAGTCATAGCTTTAGCTATACCGAGGTGCTTATGGGCGGTGTATCAATCGATGCGACGGGGGTGCCACTTACTGAGGAAGCCCTATTAACTGCAAAGAATAGCGACTCTGTTCTTCTTGGCGCTGTGGGGGGAGATGTGGGTAAGTCTAGTTGGTACGATGTAGCCCCTAATCTTAGGCCGGAGGCAGGGCTTCTTGCCATCCGAAAAGGTCTTAATCTATTCGCTAATATCAGACCAGCAATCCTATTTAGTGAATTAAAGAGTGCTTGTCCCCTTAGAGAGGATATTATAGGGGATGGCTTTGATTTTGTGGTTATGCGAGAATTAACAGGGGGATTATATTTTGGAGATAGATGGACTAAGGAAGTGGACGGCCTAAGAACGGCAACCGATACCCTAGTCTATAATGAGCAGGAGATAGCCAGAATAGCTAGGCAGGCATTTGAAATTGCAAGAAAGAGAAGAAAGAAGGTCTGTAGCGTAGATAAAGCAAATGTGCTGGATTCCTCCAGGCTTTGGAGGCAGGTTACTAAGGAAGTCTCTATGGAATATCCAGATGTGGAGCTTACGGATATGTTGGTTGATAATTGTGCCATGCAGCTTGTAAAGGATCCCAAGCAATTTGATGTCATCCTTACTGAGAACATGTTCGGAGATATACTCTCTGATGAAGCCAGTATGGTTACAGGCTCAATCGGAATGCTGGCTAGTGCAAGCCTTGGGGACACCAAGCTAGGCTTATATGAGCCAAGCCATGGGTCTGCTCCTGATATTGCGGGTCAGAACAAGGCTAATCCCATAGCAACCATTCTTTCGGCTGCTATGATGCTAAGGTATTCATTTGATCTTGATGCGGAAGCCAACAAGGTGGAGGCAGCCGTAAAGGAAGTCCTTAAGAAGGGCTATAGAACAATCGATATTATGTCACCAGGAAAAACCCTTGTTGGATGCGATAAGATGGGTGACCTGATAGCAGGTGAAATTATGTAATAAATTTGTAATGGTGCCTGACACCATTAAGAATATGTTAACACATGTAATATTTTTGTAATGGTGCCTGACACCATTAAGGGAGGTAGTATGATGGGAATGACAATGACGCAGAAGATACTGGCTGCTCATACAGGCCTTGAAGAGGTCAGTGCAGGACAATTGATTGAGGTTAATTTGGACCTGGTTCTTGGTAATGATGTCACAGCTCCTGTGGCTATAAAGGAAATGGAAAAGCTAGATACTAAGAAGGTTTTTGATAAGGATAAAATAGCGCTAGTACCGGATCATTTTACACCTAATAAGGATATTAAGTCCGCCGAGAACTGCAAATGTATGAGAGAATTTGCAATGGATCATGATATAACGAATTATTTTGAAATAGGTGAAATGGGTATTGAGCATGCGCTACTTCCTGAGAAAGGTCTTGTAGTGGCGGGAGATGTGGTTATCGGTGCTGATTCTCATACCTGTACCTATGGTGCCTTGGGTGCTTTTTCTACAGGTGTAGGAAGCACAGATATGGCAGCAGGGATGGCGACAGGCCAGGCATGGTTTAAGGTGCCTTCTGCTTTACGCTTTAATCTTACAGGAAAGCCTTCGAAGTGGGTTAGTGGCAAGGATATCATCCTTCACATAATCGGTATGATTGGAGTGGATGGTGCCAGGTACCAATCAATGGAATTTGTCGGTGACGGTATTGAAAACCTTACCATGGATGATCGATTTACCATAGCAAATATGGCTATAGAGGCTGGTGCAAAGAATGGTATATTCCCGGTGGATAAGCTTACTATTAAGTATATGAATGAGCATTCAGTAAAGCCATATACCATATATAGAGCAGATGAGGATGCCAGCTATGATGAAACCTATGATATAGATTTATCTAAGATAAAGCCTACGGTCGCATTCCCGCATCTGCCGGAAAATACTCATACAATTGACAATATTGAAGATATTAAAATAGATCAGGTAGTTATAGGCTCCTGTACAAATGGAAGACTTGATGATTTAAGAATAGCGGCTAAGGTTATGGAGGGTAGAAGTGTAGCAAAGGGAATGCGTGTCATAGTATTTCCTGCTACTCAGAAAATTTATCTTCAGGCTCTTGAGGAAGGATTACTTTCTATATTTATTAAAGCAGGAGCAGTAGTTAGTACACCTACCTGCGGGCCATGCCTAGGAGGACATATGGGTGTTCTGGCCGCAGGGGAACGGGCGGTATCTACTACAAATCGTAACTTTGTCGGACGAATGGGTCATGTAGAATCAGAGGTCTATCTTGCTAGCCCGGCAGTTGCGGCTGCCTCTGCTGTTACCGGTAAAATATCAAGCCCTAAAGAACTGGGTTTATAGGATGAATAATTAGCACCATCTTTATATAGGTCTTTATTTGATTGAATCGAAAGGAGTAGCTAAATATATGAAAGTATCAGGAATAGTACATCGATATGGTGATAATGTGGATACGGATGTTATAATCCCTGCCAGATATCTCAATACCTCCGATCCTAAGGAGCTGGCCGAAAAATGTATGATTGATATTGACAAGGATTTCATAAGCAGGGTAAAGCCTGGGGATATAATGGTTGCAGGAAAGAACTTCGGCTGCGGTTCATCTAGAGAGCATGCGCCTATAGCCATAAAGGCTTCTGGTATCAGCTGTGTAATTGCCGAGACCTTTGCAAGGATATTTTATCGCAACTCTATCAATATAGGTCTTCCTATTATAGAGTGCGAGGAGGCATCTAAGGATATTGAAGCTGGTGATGAGCTAGAGGTAGATTTTGACAACGGAAAAATATATAATCTTACTAAGAATAAGCAGTATCAAGGGCAAGCTTTTCCGGAGTTTATGCAAAGGATTATTAAAGCAGAGGGCCTTATAAACTATATAAAGCAAAAGTAAGTAGGTTTTGGGGATATCCTGCTAAGACAGTATAATATGTTAGCTGTCTTAGCAGGAATTTTTTAGGTAGTAAGAGTACAGGTGGATACAAAAGAACTTGACAGGAATGTCCAAATGAATAATATTGGTAGATGAGAGGCTCAAAAAATATTAATATGAGGTGGAGGTATGAAACCAAATAGAACTAGGTTATTATTTTCTATTATTTTAATTATATCTATAGGTATAACTGTGAAAATGACATTAGCACCTAGTGCCATAGCTGAAAATGCTCCAAGCACAGAATTTTCAGCTATACGGGCATTTAAGCATATCGAGGCTATTGCAAAGGAACCCCGGCTTACCGGCACTGAATCTATTAAGAAGGCTAGGGAATATGTTATCTCTGAGCTAAATGAGATTGGTATTGAAGCAGAGGTCCATAAATCAAACAGTCTGGAGAATATCTATGGAATTATAGAGGGAACCAATTCTTCTGATGCGATCATGCTAACCGCTCATCTTGATACTGTATATAATAGTCCCGGGGCCGCTGATGATGGGAGCGGTATAGCTGTTCTACTAGAAACAGCCCGTGCACTGAAATCTAACGCTCCTTATAAGAACACAATTATACTTCTCTTCACTGATGGGGAAGAACTGTGGGTAAGAGGTGCAATGGAATTCATCCGTAACTCATCTATTAGAGATAGGGTTAAAATAGTTGTCGGTTTTGATGCAGGAGGCTTATCAGGACCATCTATATTAACATCAACTAGTGAAAATAACGGTTGGCTTATCTCCCAATTGGCAAAGGCCTATCCCTCTACTCTAGCTAGTTCGATGATTAACATCTTTGCTAATTCAACAACTGATTATACTTTAGCCTTTCGACCGGCAGGCTATTCGGGATATGAATTTGATATAAATATGGATAAACGACACCATTCAAGAGACGACAATATTGACAATCTTAATCCCAATAGTGTTCAGGACCATGGGAATCACGCCTTAGCGCTGGCAGACCATTTTGGGGATTTGGATAGCTTAGATGACCCTAGAGAGGAAAATGTTGTTTATTTTAGCTTTTTGCGGCTATTTATTATTTCCTATCCAATTATATTTGGCTATATATTGGCGATTATATTACTTTGTATGTTTATAAAGCTATTATACGACAGTATAAAGAATAAATTAATAACATTAGGCGGTATATTATATGGTGCTTTTGTATGCCTAATGGCTTTAGGGCTTGCCTTTCTTCTTGGGATATCTCTGAATAAATTGCTCAAGATAGAATTATTTATGAAGCTTAATAAATCACTTGCTGAGAGTTATCAGGCTATTACATTTATGATAATTACACTAGCCTTTATTATATGCTGGTATGCTATTTCTCTAAAAATTAGAAAAACGAGTCCTTATGATATGACTATGGGTATACTAATCCCATTGCTGATTGTTATGCTTGTCACATCTATTGCTTTCCCAGATATAGGCTTTGCCTTTTCCTGGCCTATATTATTTTCACTTTTGGCCTGCATGAATTGGATTTATAAAATAAAGAAGAAAAAGAAGTTTATAAGTGTAAAAGTGGGTTTCCTCTTATCTGGAATAGCAATAATTTCTTTTGTGGGTCCCTATGTTTTTATGGGTTTGCATTCGGATATTTCAATTACTTTAGTATTCACAGCACTGATATGCGGATATATTTACCCTTATATTTTAACCATGCTTGGTATGGATAATTGGATTGAGATAGTATAAGATAGATATATCAAAATTAAAATACATAACAAAGAAGGAGAAGATAGACTATGTGGGTTTTATATGCTTTATTATCTGCAGTATTTGCGGCATTAGTTTCAATTTTAGCTAAGGTAGGCTTAAAAGGCATTAATTCAAACCTTGCGACAGCCATAAGAACCTTCGTGGTTCTTCTTATGGCTTGGGGCATTGTGTTTCTAACTGGCAAGCAGAAAGAGATTACGACACTTACAAGCAAGAACTGGAGATTTCTAATTTACTCGGGTCTTGCGACAGGTGCATCCTGGCTTTTTTATTTTAGGGCATTACAGATTGGAGAGGTATCAAAGGTTGCTCCTATCGATAAGCTGAGTGTTGTAATTACCATGATACTGGCTTTTGTATTCTTAGGTGAAACTCTTACTCCAAAGGCTATAATCGGAGGAGTATTAATTGCAGCTGGTACTCTGGTAATGGTTTTATAACAAATACTTATACAATTACTTCTGACTGTAACCTTTTGACAACTATCATCATAAGTTAAAATAGAACTTTATATAGGTGATGGTAAGTATTATGAATGGTACAATTAGATATACAGTCCGGCCCTATGACACCTTTTGGATGCTAGCACAGGTGTTTAATACTACTGCGGATTCAATTATGGAATTAAATCCGGGAGTAGACCCCAGAAATCTTCAGGTCGGCCATGTCATTACAATCAGACCCGGTTTTCAGTATTATCCTCCCTATCCTATCGATAATAATATGATGGGTAATAATAACATGCTAAGAAGACCTAATAACAGCATGATGAATGGTACTATGCCAAACAGTGGCATGATGAGTGGCAATATGCCAAACAGTGGCATGATGAATGGTACTATGCCAAATAGTGGTATGATGAATGGCGGCATGATGGACAGTGGCATGATGAATGGCGGTATGATGGACGACATGATGGATGATTGCGGAATACTACCTGATTTGACAGATCTTTTCCGTATGCTGTGGGGAGAGCATATAATGTGGACTAGAATGGTCATGCTAGGAATTATATTCGATCTTCCCGAACTAGAGTTTTCTACACAGAGGCTTCTTCGTAATGCAACTGATATGGCCAATGCACTAGGTACTTTTTATGGTAATGAAGTCGCAAAGACATTTGAAAATTTGTTCAGGCAGCATATTACAATAGCCGCAGAGCTAGTAAATGCAGCAAAAGCTGGTGATACTAATCAGGTGGATGCAATATGGCAGAGATGGGCAGATAATGCCAATCAGATAGCAGAGCTTCTTGGAAGCATAAATCCTAATTGGAGCGCTGAGGATTGGAGTGCAATGATGATGGAGCATCTAGTATTACTTGGGGATAATATAAGTAATTTCTTAGAGCAAAATTACCAAGAGGCAGTTGATGGCTTTGATGATATTGTTATACAGGCTATGGAAATGGCTGATATGATGGCAGAAGGAATTGCCTTACAGTTCCCAGGATAAATAGATATACATTATTTTGTATAGATAACATATGATATGAAGCCTATGTCTTCCCTCAAAAGACATAAGGCTTATGATAATAAGAAATGCAGAAGAATGATGCAGGATTGCACCATTCTTTTGCATTTTTTCTAATTATAAATATTTACTATGATTTTGGAACTTAATTCGACATTAGATAATAAACTGTTATTGTATATAAGATATTGTTTATATAAGGAGGATTTATGTTATCACGGGTAGATTATATTAGACAGTCCCTGGAAACCCATTTATTCCTTGGAAGAATTATGAAGGAGCACTCCTTTTTTCTCCAAACAGCTTTTACACCACGGGATGATAAATTTATTAAGCATGCTGACGATTTGAGATTAGCATTTGGTGAACTACTTGAAGATTGTACAGCCTTAGCTAATGGGGTTATAAGCAGAGAGGCAGCAGCTTCAGGTGAAATAATCACGCAATATACACTGGAAGCTGAAAAACTAACTGAATTTTATACTGGTATTTCGCTTAACACTAAAATAACACAGGCTGAGAAGGGCTTGGCACCAGGAAATGATTTTACTCCATTACTGGAGCGTAGAGTGTTTGCTATTAACAGACGAGCCTTATCATTACTTGATGATATAATTCAATTTAAAACCACTATATTAAATGATGTATTGTGTTGTAAGATGTTTACTCTTAATTATCCACTTTTGCTTGATCATATCCTAAGAGAAGCTAAACTATATAGACGTCTGATTCAGAGACTGCAATCGAGAGAGCAAATCAATATTCTAAGAGAAGCCTTTGAACAGGAAGCATTTTGGAATCAAATCATGGCTGAGCATGCCTATTTCATTCGTGGTCTTTTAGATCCTACCGAGGAGGAGCTATTTAATACGGCTAATCGCTTTGGACATGAATTCGACAAGCTGACTTGTGAATCTAAGGAAGCTATGGACAGGGCAATGCCTGCTGATTTATCAAGAGTAACAAGAGAGAGTTTACAAGCGACTAAGGGTATACGTGATTTTAAAGCTCAAGGAACTCAAGGTTTATTGGAATGCAAGATTAAATCGATTATTATACCTTTACTAGCAGACCATACACTCCGTGAAGCTAACCATTTTCTTAAGCTGTTAAAAATTTTCCAAAATCTGAGATAAATAGTCTGTATTTTTTACTTTCTTTATACAAACAATAAACATGTAAATTTAATGTTTGGAGGGATTAAAAAATGGCTATTAGAAAAATGAATAAACCAAATGAAGGAATTAAATGTATTGTAAACACCTGTGAATATTATATGAATGGAGACCATTGCTCGGCCGAGCAGATACAGGTAGAACCAAGAAATGCAGTGGATTCACAGGAAACAGACTGCTCTACTTTCTCAAAAAGAGACACATTCAGCTAATTAGTTGAATGGGGCTGTTTCAAAACTACAAGGGATGTAATCGAACATAAATGTTCGATTTGATGTAACCATAATACTGTACTACTAATCAGTGTGTAAACACACAGCGTGTGAGGTTACATCTATATACCCCGAGTACAGTTATGAAACAGCCTTTTAGCTAAATAAATGAATAGTTCCTTCATCATTTAGTGTCTTTATAATTGTTGCTATGACAGGTAGGAGAAGTAATCCTAATACTCCCATCAGCTGCGCACCTACATACATTAGGATTAGTGTTATTATGGGATGAAGACCAATTTGCTGTCCCACAATCTTAGGTTCAATCGTCTGGCGTACCGCTGTAATAATAATATATAATACGAACATACCTATACCAATCTTTGTACTGCCAAGAATAAGTGCAATAACTGCCCAGGGGAGCAGAACTGCACCGGTACCTAGGATAGGTAAAATATCAATAAATGCTATCATGGCACCGAATAAGAAAGGATTAGGAATTCCTAAGATCCAAAACCCTATGGACAGCTCCAAGAATGTAATTGAAATTATAGCTGCGTAGGCTTTAATGAATTTTGCAATAGTGCCTATACCGTTATCCTTAAGTCTTAACACCATTTTCCTGCGTTCTCCCGAAAACTGTCTTATTACAAAATCGGATATCTTGTAATAATCTATTGTAAAGAAGAAAGAGGATACGATTGTAAATATGAGCTTAATCAATAAGGAAGGTAATCTTCCCGCAAGCCCAGTGATAGTAGATATAACAGTTGTAGAGGCATTCTTAACAAAGGAGAATATAGTATCATTGATGTTAAGAATGAAATCCTCAATATATGGTTTGAGATCGGGGAATTGCTCCATGAAGTTATTTGTTATCTCATCTAGAGCTGGTTCAATAGTAAATCTATACAAATCGGGCAGTTGTCCGAACACATCCTTAAGAAATGTAAATACCTTTGCACCAATTACACTTAAGATCATAACCAATATTCCATAAAAAATTATTAGAATTATAATTGATACAAAGGAGCGCTTTATACGTATCTTTTTTTCTATATAATCTATTAATCTCCGAAATACAACTGCGATTACTAATCCAATTATAAAGGGCATCAAAAGGGGTAAGAGATATTTTATGACAATATATCCCAGCCCTAATATTATTGTAATATATATTACATTTAAGATAAATGACTTTCGTTTTTCTAGATTCATTACTGCAAATAAACCTTTCTAGTATATGGAGGTTAATAGGATATGGCTATTGTTTAGCCTAAGAATTTTTCATAACAATCTGTTCAATGACATTTGCAACATCCTCACAATTATCACAGCATCTTTCTAATTTATGTAGAATTTCAGTCCAAGTCATTAATTCTACAGGATTATTTGAGGATGCATAAAGATTACTCATCATATCAAAATATAATCCATCGCCCACCTCTTCAAGGTGATTTATTTCTATAATTTTATCATGGAGAATCCTGGAATGTTTAAAATTCTGAAATTCCACTAATGCCTCATACATTGATTTACAGCAGTCCGAGATTAATGCTGTAAATTTCAGTACGTCAGGTCTAATAGTCTTAATATTAAACATTGAGAGAAAAAGAAGAACGTCCTCTACGGAATCTGTGACATCGTCAATCTCTTGAGATAAAGAGATAATATCTTCACGTTCAATCGGAGGAAGAAACTCCTTAACAAGATGATTCATAATAACATGCTTCGCCAAATCAGCATTATGTTCAATTTCATGCATCTCCTTTACTCTAAGTGATAATTCAGATGGATTAAAATCTGCTAAAATTTTATGCAGAATTTCAGCCGATGATAAGGAGTATTTGGATAGTTCCACAAATGCTTCAAAATAATTGAAACTATGTTTTCTTTTCATAATGTTAACTTCCTTCCATATTTTATTATTGTTAATTTATTAAAGAACAAATAAAGATATATAATTAAAAAGTAATAACTCTTAAAAGATTTTAAGGAATAGATGTGCCATTAAAAATCCCAATAGACCACAACCGGGAAAGGTTAGTACCCAGGCGATAACCATTTCCTTTACTATGCTCCAATTGACACAGGAAAGTCTTTTTGAAGCGCCGACACCCATAATAGCAGTGGTTTTAGTATGGGTAGTGCTTACGGGGATTCCGGCAAGTGAAGCGGCTAAAAGACTGACGGCAGCCGCAGCATCAGCAGAAAATCCTTGATATGTATCCAGCTTAACCATTCCCATACCTACAGTTTTTATTATACGATATCCTCCAATGGAGGTTCCCAATGCCATTACAATAGAGCAGAGTATCATAAGCCAAATGGGGATTTCGAACTCTGTAACATTTCCCTGACCACCGGCAAGAACAATCCCTAGCATAAAGATGCCCATAAATTTCTGTCCGTCCTGAGCACCGTGCATAAATGCCATAGCAGCACCACCGGCAATCTGAGCATTTTTAAAGAGCTTAGTTGTTTTTCGTTTGTCCGCACCCTTAAAGAGAAATGACATAAATTTTGTAACCAAAAAACCTAATCCAAATCCTAATATTGTTGACATGAATAAACCGTATATAACAGTAACCCATTCATTGCCATTAATACCTTTTCCACCTTGTAGTGCAATTGCTGCACCGGTGACACCTGCAATAAGTGCATGAGATTCGCTGGTGGGTATACCAAAAGCCCAAGCGGCAGTAGCCCATACTACTATAGCAAATAAAGCAGCACAAAGTGCTATTAGGGCATTTTTGCTTTCGCCAAAGTAAACCATTTTTGATATGGTTTCTGCAACTGCCTTATTAACCATAGTCATAAGCAAGACACCTAGGAAATTGAAGACAGCAGCCATAATAATAGCATTTTTTGGAGAAATAACCCTGGTAGAAACGCAGGTTGCAATTGCATTGGGAGCATCAGTCCAACCATTTACTAATATAACTCCCAGAATTAATATGACAGTTATAAATAATGTAGGATTTGATAGAGAACTAAAGAACTCGGATAAAGTAATTGTCATAATTTCGCCTCCTGGTGCATACATCGATTATTTCATATATTACACCACTAAAATATTAACATTTATCTAGCTTCTAAGCAATACAAATTATCAATTGTATAAAAATTAACATAAGATGGAAAGCACATCAAAATAAAAATAATTTAGTCATTGATTTTTATGGCAAAATCCTTTATTATATACTGTACTACTTTAAAAACGACAATAACTTACAGATTAGTAAGTGATGCATAAATATTAATTTGGACTGATGCCCAAATTCGCTGTTTTATAAAAGAATGGAGGATTACTATGAGAAGCGATTCAGTTAAAAAAGGAATACAACAGGCACCCCATAGGTCGTTATTTAATGCTCTGGGATATACTAAGGAAGAATTACATAGACCGATTATCGGTATTGTAAGTTCGCATAATGAGATAGTCCCCGGACATATTAATCTAGATAAAATCGTTGATGCAGTAAAGATGGGAGTCGCTATGGCAGGCGGAACCCCCGGAGTATTTCCTGCTATAGCTGTCTGTGACGGAATTGCCATGGGACATCAGGGAATGAAATATTCTCTTGCAACAAGAGATTTAATAGCTGATTCTACGGAAGCAGTAGCTATGGCTCATCAATTTGATGCCCTAGTCATGGTTCCAAATTGTGATAAAAATGTACCCGGTCTCCTTATGGCTGCCGCAAGGCTTAATGTACCCACTATATTTGTCAGTGGCGGACCTATGCTTGCAGGAAGAATTAGGGGACAAAAGCATAGTCTGTCCAGTATATTCGAAGCCGTAGGTGCATATAGTGCCGGTAAAATGACAGAGGAGGAAGTGGAGGAATATGAGAATAAGGTATGTGCATCCTGTGGATCTTGCTCAGGTATGTATACAGCAAACTCCATGAACTGCCTAACAGAGGCAATCGGTATGGGACTTAAAGGAAATGGAACCATACCTGCTGCATATTCTGAAAGAATCCGTCTTGCAAAGGAAGCTGGTATGAAGATAATGGAGCTTCTTGAAAAAGACATTCGTCCTCTTGATATATTGACTAAGGAGGCATTTCATAATGCACTTACAGTGGATATGGCACTAGGATGCTCCACTAATACCATGCTTCATCTGCCAGCTATTGCCCATGAGGCAGGTATTGAGCTTAATATTGAATTGGCAAATGATATTAGTGCCAAGACACCTAATCTATGCCATTTGGCACCAGCAGGACCCACCTATATGGAGGATCTTCATGATGCAGGTGGTGTATACGCGGTCATGAACGAGCTTAATAAAAAGGGCTTACTATATACTGATTTAATTACCGCAACAGGTAAGTCCGTGGGAGAGAACATCAAAAACAGCATAAATTATAATCACGATATTATTAGACCTATCGATAATCCTTATAGCCAGACAGGTGGAATAGCAGTGGTTAAGGGCAATCTAGCCCCGGATTCCGGTGTGGTCAAGCGCTCTGCAGTGGCACCTGAGATGCTTAAGCATGAAGGACCCGCCAGAGTATTCGACAGTGAAGAGGATGCTATAGAAGCCATCCTTGGCAAGAAGATCAATCCCGGCGATGTGGTGGTTATTAGATACGAAGGACCTAAGGGCGGACCCGGTATGAGGGAAATGCTTAATCCGACAAGTGCAATTATGGGTATGGGTCTTGGCTCAACTGTAGCACTTATCACAGACGGTCGTTTTTCCGGTGCTTCCAGAGGTGCTTGTATAGGCCATGTATCACCCGAAGCAGCGGTCGGTGGTAATATAGCTCTTGTAGAAGAAGGAGATATAATCTCTATTGATATAAATAATAATTCTCTTAATTTCCTGGTTTCTGAAGTTGAATTAGAGGCTAGAAGAGCAAAATGGCAACCACGTAAACCCAAGATTACAACAGGATATCTTGCAAGATATACAGCAATGGTTACATCCGGTAACCGTGGTGCTATCTTGGAGATTCCTAAGTAAAGCAACGGAGGTATATCATATGAAATTATCAGGTTCTCAGATTGTTATAGAATGCTTAAAAGAGCAGGGAGTTGATACCGTATTCGGTTATCCGGGCGGTGCCATTCTAAATATTTATGATGAGCTATATAAGCACAGCGATGAAATAAGGCATATACTTACATCTCATGAGCAGGGAGCTTCTCATGCTGCAGATGGATATGCAAGAGCAACCGGTAAGGTAGGAGTATGTATGGCTACATCCGGCCCCGGGGCAACAAATTTGGTAACCGGTATCGCGACTGCTTACATGGATAGCATACCCATAGTCGCTATAACTGCAAATGTGGCAAGAAATTTACTTGGAAGAGATTCATTTCAAGAGGTCGATATAGCAGGGATTACCATGCCCATAACTAAGCATAATTTTATCGTTAAGGATGTTACCAAACTTGCAGATACATTAAGAAGAGCATTTAAAATTGCAAAGAGTGGAAGACCGGGTCCTGTACTTGTGGATATTACCAAGGATGTAACCGCACCTACCACTGCTACAGAATACGAAAGGGTTGAGATTCAACCTATAGAACGTAGCATAGAGCATATAACCGAAGAAGACTTAGAAAAGGCTGTAGAAATGATTAATAAGTCTAAAAAGCCCTTTGTCTTTATTGGAGGCGGTGCTGTAATATCTGATGCTTATAATGAAGTAAAGGAATTTGTGGATAAGGTGGATGCCCCTGTAGCTGATACACTCATGGCAAAGGGTGCATTTGACGGCACGGATATAAGATATACAGGTATGGTTGGAATGCATGGTTCAAAGGCCTCTAACCTTGGCATTACCCAGTGTGATTTATTGATTACTATTGGAGCAAGATTTTCTGATAGAGTTACCGGAAATGCAGACAAATTTGCCCGTAAGGCCAAGATACTTCAGATTGATGTTGATCCGGCTGAAATTAACAAGAATGTTATTACCAATCACTCGGTTATTGGTGATATCAAAGAGGTATTATTAAGACTTAATAAGAAGCTAGAGCAGCTTGAGCATAAGGAATGGGTTAACCATATTATCGAACTTAATAATAAATTCCCTAATAAATATAGAAAAGACATTTTGACTGGGCCTTATATAATAGAAAAGCTATATGAGCTTACGGTTGGAAAGGCTATAATCGCTACTGAGGTAGGTCAGCATCAGATGTGGGCATCGCAGTATTATAAGTACACATCACCTAGAACATTCCTGACATCCGGTGGCTCTGGAACCATGGGTTACGGCTTGGGCGCTGCTATCGGAGCAAAGGTTGGTATGCCTGATGCTACTGTTATAAATATTGCAGGAGACGGGTGCTTTAGAATGAATATGAATGAAATTGCTACAGCAACCCGTTATAATATTCCGATAATTGAAATAGTACTAAACAACCAGGTGCTGGGAATGGTACGTCAATGGCAGACTCTATTCTACGGAAAGAGATACTCACATACTACACTGACTGACAAGGTTGATTTTGTGAAGTTAGCTGAGGCTATGGGCGCCAAGGCTTATAGGATTACTAAGCTTGAGGAAGTAGAAGAGGTATTAAAATTGGCACTAACTGCTAATGAACCGGTACTTATAGACTGTATGATCGACAATGATGAGAAGGTTTGGCCCATGGTAGCACCAGGGGCTGCGATAGATGAGGTGTTCTCAGAAGAAGATTTAGAAAAGAAATAATAAATGAACAAAGGATGGAGGCAAAATATGTTAGAGAAATTGAAAGAAGAGGTATACAGAGCTAATATGGAATTACAGGAAAAAGGGCTGATTATATATACATGGGGCAATGTCAGTGGGATTGACAGAGAAAAGAAATTAATTGTTATTAAGCCCAGTGGCCTTGACTACGATAATATGAAAGCCGATGACATGGTAGTTGTCGATTTTGACGGTAAGGTCGTAGAAGGAAAGTATAAGCCATCTTCTGATACGTCAACACATATTGAGCTTTACAAAAAATATCCAGAAATAGGCGGTGTAGTTCATACACATTCTACATGGGCTGTAGCCTTTGCACAAGCCGGTATGGATATACCAGCCTTTGGAACGACTCATGCGGACTATTTTTTCGGTGACATCTTATGTACTCGTGAGCTGAGTGAGGCTGAGATTACTAATGATTATGAGCTAAATACAGGCAAAGTAATAATAGAAACGATTGGTGATAAAGATCCCATGGAGGTTCCTGCTATTGTAGTTAAAAATCATGGACCTTTTACCTGGGGTAAGACAGCTGCCGAATCCGTTTATAATGCTGTAGTACTTGAGAAGGTTGCAGAGATGGCATATAAGACAATGACTCTAAATTCGGAGGTGAAACCTGTATCTCAATTCTTGCTTAACAAGCATTATTATAGAAAGCATGGCGCAAATGCTTACTATGGACAAAGTAGTGAAGATAAGTAGTAATGTAATAATATTGCCTCGTAATTCTATAAAAAGTTGGAGTTGCGAGGTTTTTTATTGGATATAGTATAAGCCATGCTAATTTTATATATTAATAAAAATAGAAATATTTTCATTTTAAAGTTTCTTAATCTATAGTAATATTATTTGTATAGAGATAATAAGCTTTTTCTGATAGATTATGAGTTTTGTGAAGAAGCAAGGAAAGAAACATATTGACAAAAAAATAACATAGTTCTATAATAAGAACAATACTTTACTATGTTAAAGTTATAATGGATTACATTGATGAGGGAGGTTAATTCCTCCGTTATATGTAACAAAAAAACAAAAATATTGAGGGAGGATAAATCCTCCGTTATATGTAACATATTAAAAATAATTTAATGAGGGAGGTTAATTCCTCCGTTATATGTATCAAAAAAACAAAAATATTGAGGAGGAATCAAAAAATGGGAAGAATTTATAATTTTTCACCTGGACCGGCGATGCTTCCGGTAGATGTGCTTACCGAAGCCGCAGATGAAATGCTTGACTACAGAGGCTCAGGAATGTCAGTTATGGAGATGAGCCATCGATCTAAGGTATACGAAGGTATAATTCAGGAAGCAGAGAAGGACCTAAGAGAATTAATGAATATTCCTGATAATTACAAGGTACTATTCGTACAGGGAGGAGCCTCCCAACAGTTTGCCGCTGTACCAATGAACCTTATGAAGAATAAGGTGGCAGATTATATCGTTACAGGACAATTTGCTAAGAAGGCTTATGAGGAAGCTTTGATATACGGAAAGATCAATGTAGTTGCTTCCTCAAAAGATAAGACGTTTTCATATATACCCGATTGCTCAGACTTACCTATATCAGAAGATGCCGACTATGTGTACATATGCGAAAACAATACAATCTATGGAACTAAGTTCAAAACTCTTCCAAACACCAAGGGAAAAGACCTTGTAGCAGATGTATCCTCCTGCATCTTATCAGAACCTGTTGATGTAAGCAAATACGGCTTATTATTTGCTGGTGTACAAAAGAATGTAGGACCTGCAGGTGTGGTTATAGTTATAGTAAGAGAAGATTTAGTAAGAGAAGACACCTTACCTGGAACTCCAACCATGTTAAAATACAAGACTCAGGCCGATAACGCTTCATTATATAACACACCTCCTGCATATGGCATCTATATATGTGGCAAGGTCTTCAAATGGATTAAGAACATGGGTGGTCTAGAGGTTATGAAGGAGAAGAATGAGACAAAGGCTAAGCTTCTTTATGACTTCTTAGATCAGAGCAAGCTATTTAAGGGAACTGCAGAGAAGAAAGATCGTTCCTTAATGAATGTAACTTTTGTTACAGGTAATGATGAGCTTGATGCTAAATTCGTAAAGGAAGCTAAGGCAGTGGGTCTCGAGAACCTCAAGGGACATAGAACTGTAGGCGGTATGAGAGCTAGTATATATAATGCTATGCCTTATGAAGGTGTAAAATCGCTTGTTGATTTCATGAAGAAGTTTGAAGCAGAGAATTTATAAGAACAATTGTAGATTTATACCTGTCTAGGGAAGGAGAGTAAAGATATGAAATATAACTGTCTTAATCCGATAGCATCAATAGGCTTAAATATTTTCTCTGAAGATTATAATAAGACTGACGATGTAAATGAAGCGGATGTGATTTTAGTTAGAAGTGCTGCTATGCATGATATGGAATTTTCAGCTAACCTTAAGGCTATAGCAAGAGCAGGAGCCGGTGTTAACAATATACCCCTTGATAAATGTGCAGAAAAGGGAATAGTAGTATTTAACACTCCTGGTGCTAATGCCAATGGAGTTAAGGAGCTGGTTGTTGCAGGTCTTATGTTAGCCTCCCGTGATATTATCGGTGGTGTTAACTGGGTACAGACTATAAAAGGGGAAGCTGGCGTAGGTAAGCTTGTTGAAAAAGGAAAGAGTAAATTCGCTGGTACAGAAATAAAGAATAAGAAGATAGGAGTTATCGGTCTCGGGGCTATCGGTGTATTGGTGGCAAATGCTGCTATTCATTTGGGTATGACCGTATATGGATGTGACCCCTTTATCTCTGTAGACAGTGCTTGGAATTTATCAAGAGGTGTAATCCATGTAAAGAATAGAGAAGATATTTACAGGGATTGTGACTACATTACAGTACATACTCCGCTTATAGAGGATGAGAATCCCGATAGTAATACTAAGGAAATGATTAATAAAGAAGCAATCT
Organism: Clostridiales bacterium; assembly: GCA_012522735.1. Taxonomy (GTDB): domain Bacteria; phylum Bacillota; class Clostridia; order Lachnospirales; family Lachnospiraceae; genus Mobilitalea. The sequence continues at coordinate 32,149 of JAAYJU010000142.1, forward strand.
CTAAGATGAAGGATGGAGTTATTATTCTGAACTTCTCCAGAGACCTTCTGGTAAATGATACCGATATGGAAGAGGCATTAAAGTCCGGCAAGGTGGCAAAATATGTTACTGATTTTCCTAATGACAAGACTGCAAATATGGAAGGGGTTATAGCAATACCTCATCTTGGAGCTTCCACAGAAGAATCAGAGGATAACTGTGCAATGATGGCTGTTAAGCAGCTTATGGATTATATGGACAATGGAAATATCAAGAATTCCGTAAACTATCCTAACTGTGATGCTGGAGTATGCACAACAGAGGGCCGTATAGCCATACTTCATAGGAATATCCCTAAGATGCTTACACAGTTTACAGGAAGCTTTGCCCAGCTTGATGTAAATATCGCTAACATGGTCAATAAGAGTAGAGGAGAGTATGCTTATACCCTAATTGACATAGACACACCTGTTAATGGCGAAGTTGTTACAAAGCTTAAGGCTATTGAAGGAGTACTGAATGTTAGAAAAGTCAAATAATGAGTGAAAAATTAATATATGAAAAGGATGTCCTAATAAATAATGTTATGGGGACATCCTTTTCAATAATATCACTTGCATTTTACTATAAATAACTTAAAATTAAATAAGAGAGGATATACTTAAAAATAACCTTTAGAAGGTACTAAAATAGAAGATGATTAGGAGGACAAGTCCTCCGTAATAGGTTATTAAAAAATTGAAGATGATTAGGAGGACTATGAAATGGCGGTTGTAAAACCATTTATATGCACCAGACCAAAGCCGTCTGTTGCTCATAAAATTGCAGCACTACCCTATGATGTATATAATCGTGAGGAAGCAAAGGAGGAAGTACTAAAGGAGCCCTTGTCTTTCCTTAGAATTGACCGTGCAGAGACTAACTTTTCTGATGACGTGGACACATATGATGCTAAGGTCTACAGGAAGGCAAAAGAGCTTTTAGATGAGATGATAAACCAGGGCAACCTCCTGGTTGATGAAAATGAATGCTATTATGTCTATGAACTGGTCATGGATGGTAGATTACAGACCGGTATCGTTGCCTGTGCGTCTATAGAGGATTATCTTAATAATGTTATAAAGAAGCATGAAAACACCAGAGAAGATAAGGAGCTGGACAGAATATGTCATGTGGATGTCACTAATGCACAGACAGGACCAATTTTCCTTGCCTATCGTTCTCGTGAGGAAATCAATGCTCTGGTAGAGGAGACTAAGAAGGAGGAGCCCCTTTACTACTTTACTTCAGCCGATGACATAGGTCATCATGTATGGAGAATTTCAGAAATAGAGAAGGTTAGCTTTCTTAAGGAGGCATTTTCTAAGGTTTCTGATATATATATTGCTGATGGACACCACAGATCAGCTTCAGCAGTCAAGGTGGGACTAAAAAGAAGGAAGGAAAATCCGGGTTATTTGGGAACGGAGAGCTTTAATTATTTTCTTTCTGTCTTATTTCCTCATGACCAGCTTATGATTCTGCCCTATAACAGGGCGGTAAAGGACTTAAATGGACTTAGCAAGGAAGAGTTTCTTGATAAGATAAAGGAGAATTTCGAGCTAAATGAGCAGGGAGCTATGCCTTATAATCCACAGGAGAAGGCATCATTTGGGATGTTTTTAGACGGTATTTGGTATCAACTAAAGGCTAAAGAGGTTATAAGAAGCATTATGGACCCTGTTGATTCACTAGATGTATCCATATTGCAGGATTATCTACTGCACCCCATACTGGGTATTGGAGATCCGAGAGTAGATAAAAGAATTGATTTTATAGGGGGAATTAGAGGTCTTAAGGAACTGGAAAGACGCGCGTCAAAGGATATGCGTGTCGCCTTCTCCATGTATCCAACATCTATAAATGAATTGTTTGCTGTATCGGATGCAGGAAAGCTTATGCCTCCGAAATCTACATGGTTTGAACCCAAGCTTCGAAGTGGTTTGTTTATACACTCACTCTAAAACTATAATATAATAATAGGTTCTGGAATTAATAGGCATAAGATGTTATTATTAATAATGTGACATATAAACATATACAAAAGGAGGATATACACACATGGGTAATTTAAGAGGAACGAAAACATTAGAGAACTTAATGAAGTCATTTGCAGGTGAGTCTCAGGCTAGATTGAGATATACCTACTTTGCTTCTGTTGCGGGTAAAGAGGGTTATAAACAGATTCAAAATATATTTATGGAGACCGCCGAGAATGAGAAGGAGCACGCAAAGGTATTTATGAAGCTAGCTTTACAATACCTTGATGGCGAGAACCCTGCACCGGTAGAAATAAATGCTACATATCCCTTTGCCTACGCGGACACATTAGCTAATTTAAGGTCTGCAGCAGACGGAGAGCATGAAGAGGCAGAGGTTGACTATCCTGCTTTTGCAAAGGCAGCTAAGGAAGAGGGCTTTGATGATATTGCAGAACGTTTCCTGCTTATTGCTGAGGTAGAAAAGCATCATGAGGAAAGATATCTTAAGTTATTAGAAAACATTGAGAACGGTAAAGTGTTCAAAAAGGATAGCAAAGAATTATGGAAATGTCTTAATTGCGGTTATATCCATGAGGGAGATGCTGCACCTGATATTTGTCCTGCATGCGTACATTCACAGGCTTACTTCCAGCTTCTTGACGATTGCTTCTAAAACAATGAACATTTGGTACTAGGCACCATAAGCATAAAAGAAGAACCGTTCATCCGTGGACGGTTCTTTTATTTAAATCTCCCAGACAAATCATTAAATCTCCCAGACAAATCTTGTAGCAATTCCATTATTTTGTCTTCTTTGTTCATAGATAACCTCCTTTCTCTTTATTATATCCTGTGATATTTATATATGCAATATGATATAATCTTGAGTTTCCGCACTTTTATCCACAAGTACTCATTTTAGGCGATTTGTTATAAACAACTTTTAGAAAATGCCCAAAACTTAAGGAAATCCTCTCTGTTTTGTAGTAAAATTAATTCATCACAAA
>JAAYJU010000143.1 GCA_012522735.1 Clostridiales bacterium
ACTTCTTCTACGCTTCTTCTTACAAGATTGTAACGGTATGGTTCTTTTAAACCTCCTACTCTAGTGGCATCTTGGCCCAGGCTATAGGAGGCGACAAGTACACCGAAGTTGTCCTTTGGACCGGGTTCATTTTGTAAGCCATTGCTGTTGCCGATAGGATAGACAATGGTTTGAATAGGAAGGTCTGTTAGGGAGGCACCGCCTTTTATCCTTCCATAGTCCGTATCCATTTCCCAAAATCGTCGATTGCATAGAAAGAGAGTTTTCTGGGCGTCAGTATAATTTAATTCAGTAATGGATTGCATTTTCGCGTTACTTAAGCTAGGTTTTACTTCAACAGTTCTTAGAGCAGAAAAGGGTATTGTGCATATACAGTAATCAAAGATATCTGCACCCTCTGTAAGATCCGTTTTGTTTTTATATTTAATAATAATTTTATTTCGATAATTAGATTGATATAGCCCTGTAACATGATGCCCTAGTTTCATATTTACATGTCCAAGTTGGTTTTTATTAATTTGGTGATATTCTTTAGGGTACTCTGTGTTAAATGAATTATAAAATGCATAGGGTAGTAAGCTAAAACCTCCGGAAATAGCATAGGTCATTCTGGTATCGAGGGTATATTCTGATCCGGCAATTTCATCATAGCTATGATGTAAAAAGCTGCTGACAGTGGGATTCAAATCGGATAACAACTGAATTGCTCCCTGGCTTAATCCCAGCTTTTCGAAGTTTTCCCGAATACTCATGGTCATAAGAGGTAGTATTTCAGGTGAGTAAGAGGGTAGGACACGGATAAGCTCAGAACGAATTTCCGGTGACAATGATAGGAATGCATATTTTATAGCATAGTTGCTTAGATTATTCCATGAGATGGATTTTTCTTGTGGTGTTAATTTATATAAGGGATAGAGGTTTTTTCTATAGAATCAGTAGTTCGTAGTCGGGTATTATGTACATATAGGAAATTGTTCCCTTTGCCAGATAATGATCTCATGTGTAATCCAAACATATTGATGTAATGCCAGGTTGTTTCATGTGATACAGGAACCCTTGCGGCACCGAATTCCCCGTAATGGTTTCTCTCAGGATCAAAATAATAAGTATAGACTCTTCCTCCGATTCGGTTATCGGAGGCTTCAAATATTGTTATATCTGCGCCCAGCTTACGAAGCTCAAAGGCAGTTGACATGCCTGAAAGTCCTCCGCCAATAATACCTATTTTTATTCCCTTTAGTTCACCGGGCATAGCATAGTAAGTGATATCAGGAGGCGGGCTTAAGTATTTGACTATATATTCATAATCATGTGAGCGATTATCATTCTCTAGGGCATTTAACAGTAATTCGTGTCTTTCTTCATCTGTCGGATTGCTAATTGGCATCAAGGGAATTTGCATGCTTCAACCTCTTACATATATTACTGTATAAATATATTGCAGATAACGCCAGAATATAACAAAAAAACCAAGCTATAAGTTATAAATCAACATAACTTATATAGATTGTACATAAAATGACAACCTTATTTAAATTATGAAAAAATAAAATTGTGATAACATCACAGAAGTATAAAGCATATCGTGGTATATTAGAGTCATAAAATAAACACTTTAATATATAAGGAGGAAAAATTATGGCTTCTGTTAAGATAACAAAACACAATTTTGAGGAAGAAGTATTAAATTCAAAGGAACCGGTATTATTGGATTTCTGGGCTTCCTGGTGTGGACCCTGTAGAATGGTTTCACCTACAATTGAGGAAATCGCAAAGGAAACCGAAGGTATAAAGGTAGGTAAAATCAATGTGGACGAAGAAAGCGAGCTAGCTGCAAAATATAGTATTATGAGTATCCCCACCATTATGGTTCTTAAGGATGGTAAGGTATCGGCTACAGCGATTGGAGTTCGTCCTAAAAACGACTATTTAAAAATGCTAGAAGCATAATGGTAGGCAAAAGTATAATATTCTATATGCTTAATAAATGCTTGTTACAGTAATCACGAGAATTGACTAATATATTCGGCTGGGGTATACTATATTTGATGTATAATATACTAAAATAGTCATCCTTTAGTGGGTTCTGGAAAGGAGAGAAGAAATTGCAAAAAGCACCAAAGTTTTTTAAATGTAAGGCTTGTGGAAATATCATCGAAAAGCTCTATGACTCAGGAGTACCTGTAGTATGCTGCGGCGAAGATATGGAGGAATTAGTAGCAAATACGGTTGATGCTGCAAAGGAGAAACATGTACCCAGCGTATCTGTAGTTGGTAACATCGTTCAGGTTGATGTAGGGGATGTTCTTCATCCTATGGAGGAGAAGCATTATATTATGTGGGTTTATCTTCATACCAAAAAGGGATGCCAGAGGAAGGATTTACTCCCTGGGCAAGATCCTAAGGCCGTATTTGCACTTGGCGATGATGAATTGATTGCCGTATATGAATACTGTAATCTCCATGGTTTATGGAAGAAGGACTTAGTAAAGTAAAATAAGCAACATATATATAAAAATACATGCGAACACATAAGAGCATGTATTTTTTTGTAATTCTATGGATTTTAGCGAAAAGGTAAAGTATAATGATTTAGAAAGGTAAATTATCCGTTATATGCAGAAAAGTTTTTTATGATTTGTGGAGGTCATATAATATGAACGAAAAAAATGTCTACTATCGGGAAACCTTAAAGTTTTGGAAGGATCTAAAAGAGGATCAAAAAGCTTTATTAAATCAATCTATACTAAAGAAGCATTTTTCTAGGGGCGAGGCAATGCGTACCAGCTCTAAGAATTGCTCAGGACTTTTTCTTATTGAAAGTGGCCAGATTCGCGCCTATATAGTCTCTGAAAATGGTAAGGAGATTACTCTTTATCGTTTATTCGATAGAGATGTATGTATTTTTTCTGCCTCATGTATTATGAAAAATATTAGCTTTGATATATTCTTAGAGACTGAGAAGGATACCGTGGCTTATCTTATACCTACACCAATATTTGATAAGCTTTCCAAGGAATCTATTGCGGTACAAGTGTTTGCTAATGAACTTATGGCTTCTCGTTTTTCTGAAGTCATGTGGGTTATGGAACAGGTACTTTTTATGACCTTGGACAAAAGACTGGCTATTTTTTTACTAGAGCAATCAAATATTGAGGAAAAAGATATTATTGAAATTACTCATGAGAAGATTGCAAATCATCTTGGCTCTGCTAGAGAGGTCGTAACCCGAATGCTAAAATATTTTCAAAATGAAGGTATGGTTTCACTTAACAGAGGGGAAATTAAGCTTCTTGACCGTAATAAGCTAGAGCGTATCACTAGCTACTAGGATATATAATGAAGATATTAATACTAATAAAACTGATATACTATTACATAGGAGGTAATACCTCCGTTGTATGCTATATAAAAGATATTATTACATAGGAGGTA
>JAAYJU010000144.1 GCA_012522735.1 Clostridiales bacterium
AGCATGTCATGATACCAGATATGCAACAAAAGATAAAATATATCATAATGAAACTTGATGAAAATGAGCGTAGCACACAAATCCGCCTAATGAAGGTTAAGGATATGATGCTAGAAGCAGCTCATGGCTATAGCGAAAGATACGGTCGCTAATAAAGAATCATAATAATCATTCCAACAACAAGAAAAGGGACTAATGTAAAATATATAAGTGGCATTATGGTTTATACCTATATGCCACAAGTATAATTTTACAATAGTCCTTTTAAAATTCTATATTTAAAAAATGTATATTAAAATAACGTTTTGTGGTACAATCTGCATATCTATATTAGACATTTTTGTGATTTCTTTTGTGAAGGGAGGATAAATCCTCCGTTATAGGTATAATATAGAAATTAGTTTATGAAGGGAGGATAAATCCTCCGTTATAGGTATAATATAGAAATTAGTTTATGAAGGAGGATTGAAAATTGGCTGTTCACTATAACTGTGCAAAATGTAATGATAGATTATGCATGCATAAGGTTCCGATTTTTTCAACATTAGATAAAGATGACCTTAGAAAAATCATGGGCTTAATAAACCATCATAAATATAAAAAAGGGGAAACTCTGGTTTTTGACGGAGATCCGATGGATTCGGTGGTTATAATCAATGAGGGAAGCGTGAAGGCTTATAAGATTACAGCAGATGGGCGCGAGCAGATATTATATGTATTTTCTGAAGGCGATTTCTTCGGTGAACAGAATTTATTCAGTGGTCAAGCATCTACATACTCAGTGGAAGCGCTACAAGCAGTAAAAACCTGTAATTTGTCCAGAAAACAATTTCAGGAACTTTTATATAGATTTCCAGAAATTGCAGTAAAGATTATTGACGAATTAGGCAACCGTATGACAAGGCTGGAAAATGCTCTTCAAACTATCGGAGTTAGAAACGTTGATAATAGAATCGGAGGAATTTTACTTGAATTTGCTGAAAAGTACGGAACTAAAAATGAAATTGGGACGATTATTCATCTACCCTTTAGTAGGGAAGGAATAGCAAATTATCTCGGTGTTGCCAGAGAAACTGTAAGCAGGAAATTCAGTCAATTGGAGAATGAGGGTGTCATACATTCCTTAAACAATAAGGAGATATTGATTCCTGATATGGGTAAAATCGAAGCAATAGCTGGGTTTCATTAATTTTATATACGCAAGAAGAACATTTGTGACTTTAATCATGAGAGATTCAAGAATATGACATTAAGTAATGGGAATACTTCTAAATAGCATAATAATTTTTAGCTATTTAAGGAGGTAAAACCTCCGTCATGTGTTGTCAATAATTTTTAGTAATACGAGGAGGTTTGTACTATGTCAGTTGATTTTAAAAACAGTCAGACGAAAGATAATTTGATGAGAGCTTTTGCCGGTGAAAGCCAAGCTAGAAATCGTTATACATTTGCGGCTTCACAAGCTAAGAAAGAACACCATCATGTAATCGAGGAATTATTTAGATTTACTGCAGATCAGGAGAAGGAACATGCGGAGATTTTCTATGATCATCTAAAGGAGCTTGCAGGAGAGAACATTCATGTTGACGGTGCATATCCGGTAGATATAGCAGATGATGTATCTAAGCTACTGCGTATGGCTCAGCATAATGAATATGAAGAATATGATCCTGTCTATAAAAAATTCGGAGATATCGCTAAGGAAGAAGGCTTTAGTAAGGTCGCTGCATCATTTCATATGATAGCTAAGATAGAAAAGATACACGGAGATCGCTTTGGTAAATTTGCCGAGCTACTAGAGGAGAACAAGCTCTATGTATCGGATGTGGAAATAGGATGGATGTGCCTAAATTGCGGTCATGTTCATTGGGGCACCGAGGCTCTAAAGGAATGCCCGGTATGTCATCATGATAGAGGGTATTTTATTAGGCTGGAGCTGGCACCCTTTCATAATTTAAAACTAGATAAGAAATAAAGAGAGTATCCTCCTTGAGTAGATAAGGTAAAATACCATAATCTACTTAAGGAGGTCTTCTTACTAATAGCTCTTATTTTATCCCAATTATTCCTATACATAGTAATCAATACTAGATATAGAGGAAAAGAATACTATAACATATTGACAACAAACCCTCATGAACTTATAATAAATATAGCATCGGTTTAACAAGCGATGCATTTTTTACAATAATAGTTTGATAATCAAAGTAATTTATTCACTATATTTATTAAGTTTGGAGGATGATTATATGAATATGAAACCCTTAATCATAGGTAATATAAAAGCGAAATACCCGATTATTCAGGGGGGAATGGGAGTAGGCGTCAGCAGATGGCGACTTGCAGGAACGGTTGCGAGAGAAGGAGGAATTGGAATTATATCCACCGCACAGATAGGATATGATGAGCCTGAATTTGGACGACAGCAGATTCCCGCAAACCTAAATGCAATTAAGAAACATATTGATAAGGCAAAAGATATTGCAGAGGGGGGTATTGTTGGAGTTAATATCATGGTGGCGACTAAACAGTATGAAAGCTATGTTAAGGCTGCCTGTGAGGCAGGAACAGATGTTATTATATCCGGAGCGGGCCTTCCTATAACTCTACCCGAGCTTATTCAGGGCTTTGATGTAAAGATAGCACCGATAGTGTCCAGCCTAAAGGCCGCTTCAGTTATTTTGAAGATGTGGGATAGGAAATATAATCAGACTGCAGATTTTATCGTTATAGAGGGTCCAAAGGCAGGGGGACATTTAGGGTTTACTAAAGAACAGATTGAAAGCATTACTGATTTTGATTTTGATAATATCATAAAGGATATAGTCCTCTACGTTAAGGAGTTTGAGGAGAAATACGAAAAGGACATTCCTGTGATAGTAGCAGGTGGTATATATGATCGAGATGATATTAAGCATGTTATGTCGTTAGGAGCCGATGGGGTACAGATGGCTACAAGGTTTGTGGTAACAGAGGAATGTGATGCCAGTGATGAATTTAAGAAGGCTTATCTGAATGCAAAAAAAGAAGATATAGAAGTAGTTACAAGTCCAGTTGGTATGCCTGGACGCGCTATTCTTACTCCATTTATAGAAAGGACGAAAGAAGGTAGAATTCCTGTTGATAAATGTTTTAAATGCTTACAACACTGTAATCCCAAGGATACGCCATATTGCATCACTAAGTCACTGGTTAATTCTGTTGATGGAAATATTGACGAGGGACTTGTATTTTGTGGTGTAAATGCTTATAGGCTAAATAAAATGACAACTGTGAAGGAAATATTTGAAGAGCTGATATACTAAAGATTGCATGACCAAATAAAGATGGTTGCCTTAATATGGATGGTTAATGTATAATTATATATATCATTTATTTCGTATGTGATTTAAGTCACAGAAAAAAATTCCATGATATTTTATACTCCTATTAATTATATTATGATTAGACAAATACTATATTATAGACATATATTTTTAGTGTTTAAGGAGTAAGAAATATGGAAGAGAAGATTATCGATCTAAATAGATGTGTTTATGATTTGTGCTATGAATATAAGGATTTGCCAGAGATACTACACGAATTGGGATTTGTCGATATTATAAAGCCAGGAATGCTCCAAACAGCAGGTAGATTTATGACTCTAAAAAAGGGTGCAACCTTAAAAAAAATAAGCTTGAACACAATAAAAGAAGCACTTATGCTATACGGATATAAAACTAGTGGATAGAATATAATATTATCTAATAATGAAACCTTGATGCGACATCAAGGTTTCTTATGAATAGGAGGAAATAAAATGTCAAAACAAAATGTCGGATTAATCGGTTTGGCAGTTATGGGAAAAAATCTGGCACTTAATATCGCCGATCATGGCTATTCTGTGTCTGTATATAACCGTTCGAGGGAAAAGACAGATAATTTGCTAACCGAGGCAAAGGGTAAGAATATTGTCGGAACTTATACATTAGAAGAGCTTGTAGAATCTCTTGAGAAGCCAAGAAAGATTATCTTAATGGTAAAGGCCGGTAAAGCAGTAGATGATATGATTGATAGGTTGCTTCCCTTAATTTCGCCTGGCGATTTATTGATGGATGGGGGTAACTCCAACTATCTTGATACCATGGAAAGAAGTAAAAAAGTTGAGGAAAAGAATATTCGCTATCTTGGTACCGGTATATCAGGTGGAGAGGAAGGAGCACGCAATGGTCCCTCTATTATGCCCGGAGGAAGCCAAGGTGCTTACAAAATGATGGAAAAGATACTTACTGATATATCTGCAAAGGTAGGAAGTGAACCTTGCTCTACCTATGTCGGAAAGAATGGTGCAGGGCATTTTGTTAAAATGATTCATAATGGTATTGAATATGCCGATATGCAGCTGATTGTAGAAGCTTACTCAATTCTTAAGCAGATATTAGGACTTACACCTGTGGAATTTCATGAGATTTTTACTAAATGGAATGAGGGAGAGCTTAACAGCTATTTGATAGAGATTACTGCGGATATTTTCAAAAAGAAGGACCCGGAAACTGGAAATTATCTAGTGGATATGATACTTGATGTGGCAGGTCAGAAAGGAACAGGCAAGTGGACAGGACAGATATCGCTTGAACTTGGGGTTCCCACGCCGACTATTACCACTGCTGTTTATGAACGATATATATCTTCCATGAAGGAGGAAAGAGTCATAGCTAATAAGGTTCTTAGCGGGCCAAAAAGTAAGTCTAAGCTTACAAAGGAGGAAACCGATAAATTCATAGAAGAAGTACGAAAAGGGTTATATGCTAGTAAGATATGTGCATATGCTCAGGGCTTTAGCTTAATGCGTGCGGCTTCTACACAGTATGACTGGGGCTTTAATCTTGGTGATATAGCAAAGATATTCCGTGGTGGATGTATAATACGTGCGGGGTTTTTAAATAGGATTATGGAAGCATATGATCATAAAAAGGATTTGGTAAACCTTCTTTTGGCTGATTATTTTAAGGACATAGTAAGCGAATATAATGAGGATTGGAGAACAGTTATAACTACAGCCATTTCTCATGGAATTCCAACACCAGCATTTTCCAGCGCATTAGCTTATTATGATAGCTACCGCAGCGCAGAATTACCCATGAATCTTCTCCAGGCACAAAGAGATTATTTCGGTGCTCATACCTATATGCGAACAGACAAGGAAGGAATATTCCATACACAGTGGTAAAACCAGGAAAGGTAAACCGGTACCTGGTACCAAAAGACAAAACCGGTACCTGGTACCAAAATTGACAATACTGGGAACATACAAGGAAAGATACCTGGTACCGAAAGACAACCATGAAGGAGGATAGATACCTATGATGGATAATAATATTTTTGGTGGAGATAAGGATTTGTCTGCAATTCTTGTGATTTTTGGTGGTACAGGTGATTTAACCCATAGAAAACTGATACCTGCCTTATATAATATGCTTTTGGATGGTCTAGTGCCGGAGCATTTTCGTGTTGTTTCCATAGGTAGGAGAGATAAGACTGAAGCAGAATACAAGAAGGAAATACGAGCTTCTATAGATAAATACTCCAGAAATAAGGTTGATGAGGATAAATGGTCACTATTAAGTGATATGATAATGTATTATCGCTTTGATTTCAGAGAAAATGACGGTTATCCTTTGCTTCGAGAGTATTTGGAGCAAATGGATAAGACAGCTGAGACTAAGGGAAATAGGATTTATTATATGGCTGTGGCTCCTGAATATTTTGAGACTATAGTTCATGGATTGCACAGTGCTGATATGGCAAAATCAGAAGGCTCTTGGAGTCGATTAGTTATAGAAAAACCCTTTGGTAAGGATTTGATGACAGCCAGACAGCTTAACCAAAAGCTTCTTAAGGTATTCGATGAAAAGAACATATATAGAATTGATCATTACCTTGGTAAGGAAATGATCCAAAATATAATGGTTCTAAGATTTTCTAATTCAATCTTTGAATCCATATGGAACAATAAGTTTATTGATAATATACAGATTTCATTAACAGAAAAGCTGGGAGTTGGCACCAGAGGCGGCTATTATGAGCATTCAGGGGCTATGAGGGATATGATTCAAAACCATATTATGCAGATTCTTTCCCTAGTGGCCATGGAACCTCCGGTTAATCTTAATACTGATTCGATACGTACTGAGAAGCTTAAGGTTATTGAAGCTATAGAGGATATTACTCCCGAATTTCTTAAGAACAATGTTATATTTGGCCAATACGGACAGGGTGTTATCGATGGGAAACCTGTAGTCGGATATAGAGAAGAGGTAAATGTTCCTGAGGGCTCAGGCACTGAGACCTTTGTAGCATTAAAGCTTTATATAAATAACTTCCGTTGGGCAGGTACACCCTTTTATATTAGAACTGGTAAAAGGCTTGGGAATTATGGTGCTGAGATTGTTATTCAATTTAAGGATTTACCCAACATATTATATTTTAAGGATAGCAATATACAGGAGCCCAATCTCTTGGTAATCAGGATACAACCAAATGTCGGTGTTTTCTTCCAATTTAACACAAAGGATTTTAATACACATCATGGTATTATTCCTACAAAGATGGACACAAGTCATGTAAGTCCTACCCAAGGAAATACTCCGGAGGCTTATGAAAGATTGATATACGATATTTTAAGGGGAGACTCAACTCTCTTTTCAAGATGGGATGAGGTTGAGGGTGCTTGGACTGTAGCGGATAAAATAATCAGCTACAGAGAGCAAAGCAAGGTTAAATTCCCTAATTATGATGCGGGATCCATGGGACCTATCAGAGCATTCGAGTTATTAGCAAAGGATGGAAGGAAGTGGTGGAACATATGATTATTAATACCAATGATTTAAAGATATATGACATTTCAATGCCTATATCTTATTCTATGCCAGTATATAAGGGAAAGGAATATAAAAGACCTATTATCAGCATTGACGGTGATTTTACAACCGGTTCTGCTTATGAGACTAGGTTGGAGCTTAATCTTCACACCGGAACCCATCTTGATACCCCTAAGCATATGATACCAGATGGCTATACGCTTGAAGAACTAGACTTATCTAAGGTTATAACAGCTTGTAGAGTGCTTGATTTAACAGATGTAAGGGATAAGATTACTGACAAGGATTTGATGAAATTTGATATTAAGGCAGGTGATTTCATCCTTCTAAAGACCAGAAATTCATTTGAAGATATATTGGAGAAGGATTTTGTATATGTGGACATGGACGGAGCAAGATATCTGACAAAGCTTAAAATCAAGGGTGTCGGAATAGATTCACTTGGTATAGAGAGAGCACAGCCAGATCATGAGACTCATATCAGCTTGTTTAATTCTGATGTAATGATTCTTGAAGGATTAATGCTAAAGGATATAGAGGAAGGCGAATATTTACTAAGCGCAGCCCCCATATATATTCCAGGAGCAGAAGCTGCTCCTGTCAGAGCATATTTGATGAAGTGATCAACATTCGGTACCAGGTACTGACTTTGGTACCTGGTACTGATTAGTGAAGGAGGTAATACATGAGCGAGTATATCAATAACAGAGAATATAGGCAGAAGGTTTTAAAGGAACTCATAATGGAGCTCCATGACGGTGCGACGGTTGATGAGGTTAAGGAGAGATTCGAAAAATTAATTGAGGGAGTATCAGCAACAGAGATTTCAATGATGGAAAATCAATTGATTATGGAAGGTTTACCTGTAACCGAGGTTCAGCGGCTTTGTGATGTACATGCGGCTGTTTTTAAGGGATCTATCGAGGAGATTCATATGCCGGAAGATCCTGCACTAATACCTGGCCATCCTGTCAATACATTTAAGATGGAGAATCGTGCGCTGGAGCGTTTATTGGATAAAACTATTAGGCCACTAGTAAGTGATCTTAAGGACAATGATAATCCTGACTTGCGAGAAAACATTTTGGCAGAATTTATAAAGCTTTATGAGCTAGATAAGCATTATCTTAGAAAAGAGAATCTTCTCTTTCCCTTCCTTGAAAAGTATGAGATAACAGGGCCTCCAAAGGTAATGTGGGGAGTTGATGATGAAATCAGAGAGGATATTAAGAATGTAATATCAGAATTAAAAGACCTAGGCAGTGATGCCAATGAGCTTTCAGCTAAAGCAGAGGCAGCTATAGATCGTGTCCATGAAATGATTTTTAAAGAAGAGAATATATTATTCCCTATGGCACAGGAGACTTTAAGTGAAGATGAATGGTTAAAGATAGCCGGTGAAAGTCACGAGCTTGGCTACTGCTTATACGAGCCTAAGAGGCAGTGGAAGCCCACTCGCGTTAATGTGGAAGAGAAGACTAAGCAGGAAGCAAAGCTGGAGGCTATGACAACAGAAAGTAAAGAACTAGATGGTGCTGCACAAGATAGTGATGTAAAAAGTAGCCATGGACCAGGTGAATATATTAATTTTGAGACAGGTATCCTTTCACAAAAGGAAATAGAAGCTATGCTTAATACCTTGCCCGTAGATATTACCTTTGTTGA
>JAAYJU010000021.1 GCA_012522735.1 Clostridiales bacterium
ACGCGAGCGAAAGGACGAAGTCCTTGAGCTCCTAATCCGTTTATTTATGGACTATCCTATATCATTATTATTTTACTGTTTTATTTTCCCACAAACTAATGTAAAATAGAAGAAGAACAAAAAACGAAAGGCTTGATATATCATGAATGAGAAAGCATTAAAAACTCTTGAATATAATAAAATTATCCAAAGGTTAAGTGAATTGGCAGGCTCCTCCCGTGGGAAGGAACTTTGCACAGGCTTACTGCCTAACCATAAATTATCTGATGTAACCCGCCTCCAAAAGGAGACCTCTGATGCCTTATCCCGCCTTCTTCGAAAAGGAAGTCTATCATTTTCAGGTATCCATGATATAGGTCCCTCTATTATGCGTCTTAAGGTAGGCTCATCCTTAGGTGCGATAGAGCTACTTCGTATGAGCTCAGACCTTGATGCAACCCTTCGCATTAAGGCATACGGCGGTTACACAGGCAAGGATGGAGATGAGGAAGATGAGGATTCATTGACTGATTATTTTGCAGGCTTAGAACCCCTAACACCGCTTAATAACGAAATTAAGCGGTGTATCATATCAGAGGAAGAGATAGCAGATGATGCCTCCCCCACATTAAAGAGCATACGAAGGTCCATCCGTATCACTAATGATAAGATACACAGCGAGCTCTCATCTATATTAAATTCCTCTAAAAATGTGTTGCAGGAAAATATAATTACTATGCGAGACGGAAGGTACTGCCTTCCTGTTAAAGCAGAACATAAAAACCAATTCCAAGGAATGATTCATGATCAATCCTCCTCAGGCTCAACCCTCTTTATCGAACCGATGGCAGTTGTACGCCTCAATAATGACCTAAGAGAACTTGCCCTTAAGGAAAAAGAGGAGATAGAAAAAATTCTAGCAGAGCTGTCCGAGATGGCAAGTCAATATGTGGATCAGCTTGAATATGATTATTCTACCATAACCGAGCTTGACTTTATATTCGCCAAAGCCACCCTATCCAGGCATATGAAAGGATCTGAGCCTGTATTTAATAATAGTGGTATAATTAATCTTAAAAGGGCAAGACATCCGCTCATTGATCCCAAACAGGTTGTGCCGATTGATATAAGAATCGGAAATGATTTTAATATGCTGATTATAACAGGTCCGAACACCGGAGGCAAGACTGTAACCCTAAAAACCGTTGGCCTACTTACATTAATGGGACAAGCAGGTCTTCATATTCCGGCATATGATAATTCAGAGCTTGCTATGTTTGATGAGGTCTATGCAGACATTGGCGATGAGCAAAGTATCGAGCAAAGCTTAAGCACCTTTTCCTCTCATATGACCAATATAGTATCTATACTCCAGAAGGCTGATGAGAATTCCCTTGTGCTCTTTGATGAGTTGGGGGCAGGAACGGATCCCACCGAGGGAGCCGCTCTTGCTATGTCAATCCTATCATATCTTCATAAGAGAAATATAAGGACTATGGCAACCACTCATTACAGCGAGCTAAAAATCTATGCCCTATCAACAGAAGGAGTACTTAATGCTTCATGTGAGTTTGATGTCGAGTCACTAAGGCCAACCTATAGACTTTTAATAGGAATTCCCGGAAAGAGTAATGCATTTGCTATATCTAGTAAGCTGGGTCTTCCTGATTATATAATCGAAGATGCAGGAAAGCTTATCGGAAAGCAGGACAGGACATTCGAGGATCTTATCAGTGATTTGGAGACAAGTAGGGTTACCATAGAGAAGGAACAGGATGAAATATTACAATATAAAGCCGAAATAGAAAAGCTTAAGAAGAGCCTAGATAGAAAAAATGAGAATTTAGAAGCAAGTCGTGATAGAATTCTTAAGGAAGCCAAGGAAGAAGCCTCCAAACTTATTCGGGAAGCAAAGGATGTTGCTGATGAAAGCATCCGCAAATACAACCGTTGGTTACAGCAAGGTGGAAGCATCAAGGAGATGGAAGCTGAAAGAGCCGAGCTTCGTGAGAGATTAAGTGAGGATTCCGATTTACCTGTAGGAAAGGCTCCTAAGCCAGGAAAGAAAGTCGTTTCTAAAAGCCTTGAAATAGGCGATTCTGTATTTGTCACTAGCATCGGAATAAGAGGAACAGTAAGTACTCTTCCCAATCCTAAGGGTGATTTGATAGTTCAGATGGGAGCTTTAAGCTCACAGGTGAATGTTAAGGATTTAGAGGCTGTTGAGAATGAAGAGAAAAAACCTCTTTCCGATAACTCTACCAAGAGCGGTAAAATAAAAATGTCTAAATCAGCAACAATACGTCCCGAGATTAACCTAATTGGAAAGACCGTTGATGAGGCTATATCTCTATTAGACAAGTACCTTGATGATGCATATTTAGCACATATACCAATGGTTACGGTTATACACGGTAGAGGAACCGGTGCCTTGCGTAATGCGGTGCATGGTTTTCTAAAGAAATCAAAATACGTTAAAGAATATAGAGTTGGTGGCTACAATGAGGGTAATACCGGTGCCACAATTGTTGAATTCAAATAGAGGAGGAAATGTCCGAGTGAAATCTAAACAGAAAATTTTAATTGTTGATGATGATGTAAATATTGCAGAGCTTATTTCACTATATCTAACCAAGGAATGTTTTGATACAAATATTGTTCATGACGGAGAGGCAGCTATTAGGGAGTTTGGCTCTTATCAGCCTGATTTGGTACTACTGGATCTTATGCTACCGGGAATCGATGGTTATGAGGTATGCAGAGAAATTCGAAAGACCTCAAAGGTGCCCATTATTATGCTGTCTGCTAAGGGAGAGATATTCGACAAGGTTCTTGGTCTTGAACTTGGTGCAGATGATTATGTAATAAAGCCCTTTGATTCAAAAGAGCTTGTTGCCAGAGTTAGGGCTGTACTTAGAAGATTTAATCCAGTAATCTCCGATGATGAGGAGGAAAAGCTTACAGGCGAATATGTGAGATACACGGATTTAATAATTAACATCAGTAACTATTCTGTACAATATTATGGAAAGAATATAGATATGCCCCCTAAGGAGCTGGAGCTGTTTTATTTCTTAGCTTCTAATCCCAATCAGGTTTTTACTAGAGAACAGCTACTTGATCATATTTGGGGCTATGAATATTACGGAGATACCAGAACCGTTGATGTACACATAAAGAGGCTTAGAGAAAAGATAAAGGACCATAGTGATTGGAGCCTTTCTACCGTATGGGGCATAGGTTATAAATTTGAGGTGCGAAGCCCCAGAAGATAAATGTAAGCTAATATTCCTAAGAAAGGCGGTGTCTATCATGAAAAACACTCTATGGTCTAGACTAATTATATGTTTTCTGTTTTTAGCTGTGGCTGTCTTCATATTTTTAAATACTTATGGTATGTCACTGCTGGAAAATAGGTTAAAAAAGGATCAGGTCAACCTCTTATATAAAGAGGCTTCTCTAATCGCAAATGCCTACAGGGGAAATTTATTTGAGGAAGAAAGAGCATTAAGCGACATTGCTTCCCAGTTCACCTCAATTGATACTTACTTAAATATTCGTGTCTGGATTGTGAATCGAGATGGCAAAATTGTTGCCGATTCCTCCAATGTAAATAATCCCCCTGATGTAAATATAAACGATATAGATTCTGAGTTTCTGAATAAAAACATGCATGAAAATACTATGCTAAGCAATTTGTTCTATGAGCCTATGCTAAGTATTATTCATAGAATAGACTATAATTTTCAGCTAAGGGGATATATCGTACTTCATTCTCCCATGAGTGAGATAGAAAGCAAAACCAATATCTATCTTGATATCATTAATATATGCTTTCTTTTCTTTTTCCCCCTATTACTAATTATTTTCCTTTATATATATTACATTACAGCTAAGCCCTTGAAGAATTTAATGCAGGCTGCTAAGGAATACAGCTTAGGTAATTATAATTACAAGCCTACCGCTAAAGGACTAAGTGAATACAGAGATCTTAGCGGAGCCATTACATATATGGCTAAAGAAATAAGTAAGCTGGACGACTATCAGAAGAAGTTCGTAGCAAACATCTCCCATGATTTCAGATCTCCCTTGACCTCAATAAAGGGTTATGCAGAAGCTATCATGGACGGGACAATTCCCACTGATATGCAGGATAAATATCTGAATATAATAGTAGACGAAACAGAGAGATTAAACAAACTGACATCAGGGCTCTTGGAGCTTAACAGATTTGATACACGAAGTGCCTTGCTAGATATTGTATCTTTTGATATCAACCTAATAATCAAGAAAACCGCAGAGAGCTTTGAGGGGGCATGCAAAGATAAGAAAATAACACTTAATCTCGTGTTTTTCGAGGAAGAGACATATGTGGATGCAGACATCGGAAAAATTCAACAGGTATTATATAACCTTATAGACAATTCCATAAAATTTTCTAATAGTAATTCTCAAATAAAGGTTTCAACAGAGGAAAAAGGCGAAAAGATATTTGTATCTGTAAAAGATTATGGTATAGGTATTCCAAAGGATGCCATAAAGAAGATATGGGATCGCTTCTATAAGACAGATGCCTCAAGAGGCAAGGATAAGAAGGGAACTGGTCTTGGTTTATCAATTTCCAAGGAAATTATCCAGTCCCATAATGAGAATATCAATGTTATAAGCACCGAGGGTGTAGGGACGGAATTCATATTCTCACTGACAAGATCAGCGGAATAGGATTTAGCCCTCATCCCATGTATGACTATGAAGATTTCCTACTTTGTTCATACTTGCAAACTTGTTCTGTCTGAGTGCTTCATATAGAATAATTGCCACGCTGTTGCCAAGGTTTAATGATCTTATATCCCCTACCATGGGTATACGGATACAGTTTTCCTTATTTGCAAGCAGTAGCTCCTCGGGAATCCCGGCGCTTTCTTTACCGAACATTATATAGCAGTCTGCTTCATACCTTACATCGGTATAAGTCTTGACTGCTTTTGTTGTAGCCATATAAATCTTAGGATAAGCATTCTTTTCTAAAAAATCCTTATAGCTATCATAAACCATTATGTCCAGAGCCTCCCAGTAATCAAGACCAGCTCTTTTTATTTGCTTCTCATTTAGGCGAAATCCCATAGGCTCAATTAAATGTAACTTAGTTCCTGTAGCCACACATGTTCTTCCGATATTACCGGTATTTGCCGGAATCTCTGGCTCTAATAATACAATGTTCAAGATTAATCACCCTTAACAGCAATATTAATATCAATTCTTTTGTTATCCTCATATACGAATGGAATACAGATATTTCTTGTATATGTATGCGAAAATGACATTGTTCCGCTTCCTATAGTTGGCGGCGTTATGTCTATGTCAACTCCCTGAGTCGAAAAAATAGTTGCAGCATTACCAAGTATCATATTTCCAAGTTCACTGATAGCACTCTTTGCAAATTCATCCATCTCTGTAACAGGCATCATTATCATCTTAGATGCAATATCCAATGCTATCTCTTGCTCAAATGATATCATCACCTGTCCCTTCATTTTACCTGTAAAACCTATAATAATTAGAAGAGTGTTATCTAAGAATATTGGATCCCTAATAAATGGCTTCCCAACCTTAGGCTCTATAAAGCACATTTCCTTGAATATTT
The DNA here is from genome assembly GCA_012522735.1 of Clostridiales bacterium. Classification (GTDB taxonomy): domain Bacteria; phylum Bacillota; class Clostridia; order Lachnospirales; family Lachnospiraceae; genus Mobilitalea. Next base: position 5,624 of record JAAYJU010000021.1, read on the forward strand.
TTGAAGATGCAATCAAAAATGGATTAATATGATCCACGTTCAATTTAGTCATTAAGTAACCTCCTGTGTATATCCAACATCTAAGCCTGGTGTTTTTTAACGAAACGTTCAATTCTTTCTAAAGCTATTTTAAGATTATCTAAAGAATAAGCATAGGATATCCTCAAATATCCCTCTCCACATGCTCCGAAAGCGGTCCCTGGAACAACAGCGACCTTCTCCTCCATCAAGAGTTGTGTTGCAAATTCATCCGATGACATATTTAAGCTCTTAATAGATGGGAATACGTAAAATGCTCCAAATGGTTCAAAACATTCAAGACCCATATTATTAAAGGCATGCACAAGGAATCTTCTGCGCTTATCATATGCATCCTTCATCATCTCAACATCGGAATCTCCATTCCTTAATGCTTCGACTGCTGCATATTGGCTCGTGGTAGGAGCACACATAATAGCAAATTGATGTATCTTAGTCATCTGCTCAATTATATTAGCGGGACCAGTAGCATAACCGAGTCTCCAGCCTGTCATAGCATAGGATTTTGAAAATCCATTGATTACTATAGTACGCTCTCTCATTCCTGGAAAGGACGCTATGGATACATGCTTCTTACCATAGGAAAGTTCCGAGTATATTTCATCGGATATTACATACAAATCCTTCTCTATAATCACATCCACAATATCCTTAAGATCATCATAATCCATGACAGCCCCAGTAGGATTATTGGGAAATGCAAGTACTAATATCTTTGTCTTATCTGTAATCGCAGAAATTAGCTCACCTCTTGTAAGCTTAAAATCATTCTCTCCCTTAAGCTCTATGACAACTGGTTTGGCTCCGGCAAGAATAGCACAGGGATGATATGACACATAACAAGGCTGCGGTACCAATACCTCATCACCAGGGTCAACCATGGCACGAAGTGCTAAGTCAATAGCTTCGCTTCCTCCCACGGTAACCAGAGTCTCATGTTCATAATCATATTTTAAATCGAATCTCCTATGTAGATAATTACATATTTCGATTCTTAATTCCTTAAGACCAGAATTTGAGGTGTAAAATGTTCTTCCCTTTTCCAGAGAATATATTCCTTCTTCTCTGATATGCCAAGGAGTATCAAAGTCAGGCTCACCAACACCAAGTGAAATAGCGTCCTTCATTTCACTTACAATATCAAAGAATTTCCTAATGCCTGAGGGCTGTATATTAACTACGTTTTTTGATAATGGATTTCTCAAGGGCTAATCAACATCCTTTCATCCTGCTTAATCTGTACCAGAGGCAGACCATGTTCTTTATATTTTTTTAGTACAAAATGTGTAGCTGTGCTTTGAATGGCATCCATAGGTGCCAGCTTAGCCGCCACAAAGTTAGCAACCTCTCTCATAGTCTTACCTTCAATAATAACAGTAAGGTCAAATCCTCCAGACATTAGATATACCGATTGAACCTCATCAAATTGATAGATTCTCTCCGCTATTTTATCAAATCCTAATCCCCTTTGCGGTATAACCTTTACTTCAATTAAAGCAGTAACCCTTTCACACTTAACCTTATCCCAATTAATTAAGGTTGGATATCCACATATAACATGCTCATCCTCTAGCTCTTTTATGGTGGTTCTTATCTCTTCCTCTTTAGATCCTAGCATAATAGCCAAATCCGCAGCAGACAATTTACTGTTCTTATCAATAGCTGATAGTATCTTTTCTCTCATACTTACCTCTTTTCCAACCTTTTTTATTTACATAATCTTATATAACTCATCAGTCTTTGGTGGTTCAAGATATCTTTGTTCATCATTGTTAATTACAATACGATCATTACCCTTGGTTATTCGTCCGATTACGGCTGCAGCTATGCCCTCATCTTTAAGTCTATCCACTAGCAAATTGGCATTATCAGTAACAATCAACATACATCCACTCGATATAAGCATATATGGATTAAGATCAAAGAATTCGCAGATTTCCACAGTCTCCTGCCTAAGCTGTATTTTCTGCATATCCACCTCGAGTCCAACCTTTGATGCTGCACCAATCTCCCATAAGGCTCCGAATATTCCACCCTCCGTAACATCATGCATGGCACTTACACCAACCTTCATAGCAATCCTTGATTCCGGAACAACGGATATATAGTCAATCATCTTCCCGGCCTCTTTTATAAAGCCTGCAGAGTACTTGGAGGCTAGCTCCTGCTCCTTAGCCTTTGCTATGATTGCGGTACCTTCCAACCCTGCCCATTTTGTCATAACAATTTCTTGCCCGGGCTTAGCACCTGATGTCTTTATCATATCTGACTTCTTCATTTTTCCGATACCGGTTACTGTAACAATTGGTTGATTAACAGCCTTTGTCACCTCTGTATGTCCCCCTAAAACCTCAATCTGCAACTGCTCGCAGACTATATCGACATCATGCATCATACCCTTTAGCTCGGTTTCACTAGTATTTTCAGGTAATAATACTGAGAGCATTATACCTATAATCTCAGCACCGCTAGAAGCAATATCATTGGCTGTTATATGAACAGCTAGAGTTCCTATATCCTGAACCGTTCCCGTAATGGGATCTGTAGATAATACAAATACCTCATCACCATTAAGCCCTATTACACTACAGTCCTCGCCAATAGCAGGACCTAGAAGCACCTCTTCTCTTCTATGCTTAATCTGCTTTAATACAGACCTTTTTAGAATTGTCTCGGGTATCTTTCCAATCTTCATGCGATACCTCCCAAAAATATGCTCTTAATCATCCTCCGGACCTTCCTCATCCCAATCAGAATCCCATAAGATGTCTCCCTGAAGCTGTCCATCCGGATTCGTCATATTCTCATCTTGCGTCTCTTGCTCTTCTTCCTGATCATTTTCCAAATCAGGCACCTGCTCTTGCTCCTTCTCATCCTTCTTGTCATCTTCTATATCAGAGCCTTGTGGATTTTTAGGAGCTTCTGGGGCTACTTTAGTTCCAACAGTTATATATCTTGGAGCAGGATTATAACTACTTTTATTAATAAGAGTTCTACTTAACTCCACACCGTTCTCATAGACCACCTTGTAAAGCTCTGTCCTATAGCCTGTATGAGCTGATTGCGTAACTTTTTTGTATGTTACAGGCTTAGTCGGATCTTTATCAACCACATCCGGTGGCGGTGCAGTCTCAGATAAGACTCTGGTTTCAAACTCTACTCTTCTATTATCAACATCTCTGGTTTCATGTCCCCATATATTAAAGGTGATTTTACGTCCCTTGGTATATGCCTGAATCAGAATGGGAACATCGGTATTGTTCATAAATTTTAAATCCTTATAGGTGCCGGCAATAGCTGCATCTCTGGATAAATTAACATAGCTTATTGTCATTGAATGTGCTTGTCGCTCTACGATTTCTAGCTCAGCTTCTAAAGCCGCATTATATAATGTAGTCGTAACCTGACAGGCACCTCCGCCTACACTGTCAATAACCTTTCCCTTTGAATACGCACCTGCAACATAATATCCGTTCTTTCCCGTAAAGGGTGAAAGATGCTCATAACCGGAAAAAACCTCTCCCGGATATATAACAGTATTATTAATAAGTCTTGCTCCGTTAGCAAGGTTTGCGGCACGGCCTTCAGCAGAATCTGCATACTCGGTAGAAAAGCTACCCAAAAGAGTATTACACTGCTCCACAACATCCCTGGTATATATAGGAGTAACATCCTCAATATAAGCATCCATAATTAAATTATTTCTGTCCCATGAGTTTGTTATCGCATCCATTATACCTAATACAGTGGCTTCAATATCCACCTTTTTACCAAGAATATGATCTGTATAGATCATTTTCCCGCCGCTTCGGGATACAGTAGCATCCACAGGATCTACATTGAACTCCGAAACTTTAGTGGATACCAATTCTCTTACGCTATTTTCATCTAGTTTAAATTCCAAAGGATAGACAATACCCCCTTGGGCAATATCCTTTAAATCCTTATATCTTTTGATTAAATTTCCGGTTGTTCCAAGCTCAAGTGCTTGTTCAATTATATTGCTCATATTATGGGAATATCCCATGTCTCCTAATTTCGCGGAGACTACATTGTCATCTACCTTTATAGATATTTCTCTTTCTCTAAGCTCATTAACAAAGTCAATTATTTTATTCTCTGCTTCAACTGCAGTTAAACCACTAACATCAACCTCATCAATAAAAACACCCTTAGTTATCGTATTGTCATCGGCTGCATATGCACAAAAGGCATTTCCAAATAGCATAAAGGAAACGGTTAAGACCATTACCGCGTTGAAATAAGTCACGCGCCTTTTCATAAAAAACCTCCTCAGCAATTATTATTATAAAAGTACCAATAACGGAGGAAATAACCTCCCTCAACATTTATTCTTGTTTCAATTCTAATAACGGAGGAAATAACCTCCCTTTTAAAACATAATCGTTAGAACAACGAATTTCATTGGTGTTTTTATGATTTCCTCCTATTGTAACACAAACACAGGAAGATTCAAGAAAATCTTACTCTTGAGTTTCCGCACTTTTATCCACAAGTACTCATTTTAGGCGATTTGTTATAAACAACTTTTAGAAAATGCCCAAAACTTAAGGAAATCCTCTCTGTTTTGTAGTAAAATTAATTCATCACAAAA
>JAAYJU010000145.1 GCA_012522735.1 Clostridiales bacterium
ACCGCCACCTGCCTCAAGTGCCTGTTTACGTACGTGGAGGTCATTGATTTTTTCAATAGTTCCCATGCATCTTCCACCTCATTTTCTATTTTTTTGCGTCTCGATTGTCACTATATTATATTACCTGGTGCTAATTACATTAATTATATATTTTTTAATTTCCCATTGCAACAAATAATACATCAAAGCACCTAATATATCAAAATAGCCTTTAACCGGTCAGCATACACTGAACATGAAAAAGGTCTTGCTTTCACTTCGGAGTATAAAACCAGGCGTATTGTTCATCTATGTCTTCAGAAGACGCTGACCTCTATGGGTCGGCGATGAATGAAGGTCAGGTAGAGTTCAGTCTCCACTTGACTCCCTGATCGAAGCGAATTGACTACCTATAAGTGATTCAATTTCTTTCTTGCTGAGATATCTCCATTTTCCCTCCTCAAGGCCTTCTATACTAATCTCACCGATAGCAACACGCTTTAGGTGCACCACTGTGTGACCCGCCGCCTGGAACATCTTTCTCACCTGTCTATTTTTACCTTCATGGATTGTAATTTCTACAATAGATTTTTTTTCTTCCGACCTAACTATTCTAACTTTTGCAGGTGTAGTAATAAACCCCCCTATATCTATCCCGTTCTCAAGCATCCGGGTTTCATTTCCACTGAGCTTACCTTTTATGACCGCCCGGTAAGTTTTATCAGTCTCGTAGCGGGGGTGCATCAAAATGTTCGCAAATTCACCATCATTTGTCAATATTATCAAGCCGGAGGTGTCATAATCTAGCCTTCCCACAGGATAAATCCTCTCATTTATACCAACAAGATCAACCACAGTTTTTCTTAAAAATTGATCCTTTGTAGATGATATATACCCAACGGGCTTATTAAGTAATATGTGTATTTTCTTATGTGTTAGTTTAACAGACTTTCCCTTTAGTTTAATCTCTTCAGTGCCATCAACCTTTGTACCAGGTTCTGTGATTAACACACCGTTTACTTCAACCAGGCCGCTGGCAATAAACTCTTCGCATTTACGTCTTGAGGCAACTCCAGCGTCAGCAAGATATTTTTGAAGCCTGATTTTGGTCATAACAGTTCCTTTCAATGTGAAATGCTTCTAATAATATAACATGATTCCACAGAAAAAACCACATAAAACCAGAAATAGCACAGCACATTTCCAGTTACATGCGGCGTTAAAATTACATGCTTATTTAACCTTATTCTTCTTCCGAATCAGTTACCTTGCTGACAGATATCTTTTTTTTGCACATACTCTCTATTCGGCATAACATATCTGGTACCAAATCCAAAAGCTTATCTACTGTCGAATTAATATTAACTGGGAGGAGCTTAATCTGGCCATTACCAACAATCATAAATGCCACTGGATTTATACTTACTCCTGCGCCACTCCCACCCGCAAAGGGATATTTATCGCCGTTGCCTGTCTCCACATCGTCCTCATCAGAATTCCTTTCAGTTCCTTCCTCATCTGCATAATAGCTATATTCGCCGCCGCCTGCTGCAAATCCGAAGGCGACCTTGGATATAGGAATTATCACCGTTCCATCAGGAGACTGTACCGCATCTCCCACAATTGTATTAACATCTACCATTTCTTTGATACTTTCCATAGCAGTCTTCATCAACGCTTCTATTGGATGCTGATTAGCCACTTACTTCACCACCTATCGCATTTTTCGTTTTCATCCTTATCCGATATTTCATGTAGTATATTTTTATCAACACAACTATAATATGGACTAATCTGACATGAAATATGCAACTTGCATCTACTCCAAAAATTTTTTTATCAAATGAGGGTGTAATATTAAGTTCATGAGAAACTATTTTGATATGACGTGATATATATGCATTAAATATACCGGCAGCGCTCCATAGTAAACCGCATATAATACCTGTTTGGGCAGCATCTCCCGTTCCCTGTTCTACTTTTATAATTAATTCCACCCGGATATTATTCTTGTTTATATATTTTCTAATCCCCTCAAGAATACTTTTGTGATCCTTTAGATAGATTCTGACACTGTTGAATTTCTTAATTATATCAAAGGGGCCAAG
>JAAYJU010000022.1 GCA_012522735.1 Clostridiales bacterium
CCGCAGGATGCCTAGAGCCGACAAGAGCTGCAATTAAGCAGCTGCTAATTCGTAATTATCGTTTGCGTTTATATTTTGTTCTAAGTTGATGACGCAGTCCTAGTCTGCGAATGGCTACCACAATTTCAAAACCCCCGTCGAAACCAGTACAACCCCGTACATATAAAGATTATATCGGTTTTCAAACGCATATATATCTTATAATAATTAGGTCTTTGTGTCAAGTGATACGAAGCTTCTTTCATCAAATCTTAATTCCATTTCCTCCAAACTTATCCTCTTATGAAAATATTTTTAGTAATTTTTTCAGTACTTATGATTAATAGTCAACGATTTACTAATAAAGATTCTTAACCTTGAACTCTCTCTCGGTCTCTCTTCTCATATCCTTCTTGGCTATATCCTGGCGTTTATCATAGAGCTTCTTACCTCTTGCCAAGCCAATTTCAAGTTTTACTAGGCGTCCTTTAAAATACACCTGCAAGGGCACCAGGGTATACCCCTTCTGTGCCAGCTGACCGCCTATTTTATTAATCTGATATTTGTGAAGCAACAGCTTTCTAACCCTTAAGGGATCCTTATTAAAGATGTTTCCCTTCTCATAGGGACTGATATGCATGCCGTAGATGAACATCTCGCCGTTTTCAATCTTAATAAATGACTCCTTTATAGAACATTTTCCGGTCCTTAAGGACTTGACCTCCGTACCGTGAAGGGCAATTCCAGCCTCATATTTATCCTCTATAAAATAATCATAGTATGCTTTTTTGTTGTTAGCTATTAGCTTTATATTTTCCCCCACTTATTCCTCAACCTCCGTAAAAGCAAAATCTATTGTCCGAAGAAGCTTATCGGCAGATATAACCTCTACGGTAACCTTCTGTCCTAATTTATAAGTCTTCTTGGTATGCTCACCCACCATCTGGTAACGTTCTTCATCGTAGATATAATAATCATCATCCATTTCACTTACTCTTACCATTCCTTCAACGGTATTGGGAAGCTCCACATATATCCCCCAAGTGGTGATACCGGATATGACGCCCTCAAAGGTTTCGCCTATATGATCCATCATATATTCGACCTTTTTCATTTTTTCCACTTCCCGCTCGGCCTCATCTGCTCTGCGTTCGGTTTTACTGGAATGATTAGCTACCTCAAAGAGGATTTTATCATAGTGATCTCTCCTATCATCGTTAAGCTTACCTTTAATATTCTCCTTGATAATTCTATGAATCTGAAGGTCAGGATAACGTCGTATGGGCGATGTAAAATGACTATAGTACTTAGCTGACAAGCCAAAATGTCCTGTGTTAGCTACCGTGTATTTTGCCTGCTTCATTGAGCGAAGAGTAAGCCTACTAATTAAAGCCTCCTCTGGTGTATCCTCTATCCTATTAAGTAGCTTTTGAAGCTCCTTAGGGTGTATATCCTCATTACCTACCTTGATGGTATATCCGAAGTTATTTATGAATATAGCTAGTGCTCTAATCTTCTCTTCGTCGGGATTATCATGGGTACGATATAGGAAGGGTATCTCCTGCCAGAAGTAGTCCTCAGCTACGGTTTCATTAGCAATTAGCATAAATTCCTCAATAATCTTTGTGGCTCTATTTCTTTCATAAGCTCTTATCTCTACGGGCTTTCCGTTAAGGTCTACTATAATCTTGCTTTCTGGAAAATCAAAATTAATTGCACCTCTTTTATGCCTACGTCCCTTTAAAATCTCTGACAGCTCCAGCATAAGCATAAACATGGGAACCAGTTCTTCATACTCCTTAATTATCTCAGTATCCTGTTTCTCTACGATCTTAGATACATTTGTATAGGTCATTCGTCTATCAGAGCGAATAACAGTCTCCGCTATTCTATGGCCGATAACATTTCCTTTAGAATCTATATCCATAAAGCAGCTAAGGGCTAAGCGGTCAACACCTGGATTCAAAGAACATATTCCATTAGATAGCTTATGAGGTAGCATAGGTATAACTCTGTCAACCAGATATACAGAGGTTCCTCTCCTTAATGCCTCCGCATCTAGCGCTGCCCCTTCCTTAACATAGTGGGTAACATCTGCTATGTGTACCCCCAGATTATATATATCTCCTTCCTTAGTCAGAGATATGGCATCGTCCAGATCCTTAGCATCCTCACCATCTATGGTTACAGTCAGAAGCTCTCTTATATCCATTCTATTCTTACATTCAGCTTGATCTATCTCGTCAGGGATAAAGTCCAGCACTCGAAATACATCCTTAGGAAATTCTACAGGTAAATCATAGGCTTTAACGACCGACATAATATCTACCCCAGGATCATTGCTGTGGCCGATAATTTCTACCACTCTACCCTCGGGATTATGCTCCTCATCTCCATAGCTTGTGACAGTCACTACAACCTTATGTCCAGTTACAGCTCCCTTAGTATGCTCCTTGGGAATAAATATATCGTGAACGAATTTCTGATTGTCGGGAACTACAAATCCAAAGCTCTTACTCCTTTGAAATGTACCGACAACCTCCTTCATGCCTCTCTCGATTATCTGAAGCACGGTGCCTTCCTGTCTCTTACCGGTCTTCTCATTGCTAATCATTATAGTGACCTTATCACCATGCATGGCTCCCTTGGTAGAGTTTTCGGGTATGAAGATATCCTCTGATTCACCCTCAATTATAACAAAACCAAAGCCCTTCTGAGTTCCGGAAAACATCCCGGTCTTAATTCTATCTCCCGGGGCTCTATATCTGCCCTTGTCATCTAAAATAATTTTCCTCTGGCTTACCAGGGAATCTAATATTTCCTTCAGCTCATGCTTTTCGCCTTTAGGCACCTGCAATATGGCAACTATATCTCTAAACCTCATGGGTTTATATTCATCGCTTCCAAAGAAACTATCTAGCATATTCTTTCTTTCTTCTGTTATATTATTTTTTTTCATATATACTCCTAAAATATTTTTTCATATAATAATTAATATCTTGTCTTATGTATTGATAGTATACCATATATTGCATGATTTTAATATTTTTTTAAATAAAAAACACCCTGGTATCCAGAGTGTTTTAGCTTTATTTATTTACCAATTAAGATTAAGTACAACTGAAAGTACTATAAATAATGTAGCAAGTACTTTTGTTGATCTTTCAAGCAAACCTTCAGCAGAACGTCCTTTATTCTTACTCCAGTAAGATTCGGAAGCGCCGGTCAATGCTCCAGATAATCCAGATGATTTCCCTTCCTGCTTAAGTACGATAAATACTAACACCGCACAAATACCGATATATACTATTTGAACTATAGCTCTTAATACTTCCACGTCAATCCTCCATTCCACCAAAAAACACTATTGCTATTCTATCACATAATGTTTTTTATTTCAACATGTTTTTTTCTTGAGTTTCCGCACTTTTATCCACAAGTACTCATTTTAGGCGATTTGTTATAAACAACTTTTAGAAAATGCCCAAAACTTAAGGAAATCCTCTCTGTTTTGTAGTAAAATTAATTCATCACA
>JAAYJU010000146.1 GCA_012522735.1 Clostridiales bacterium
GAAAAAGATTCTATGCTCTTCTTTACCTATCTACCTTAATTGTATATCTTGGATTTACATATTTCCCTCAGTTTAACCCTCAACAATACAATATGGTACAAACTCCAACAGGATGGATTAATATTGCGGCTAATAACATTTGGGATGTGTTTTTTATAGCATACTATGTTACTTATTTTATAACTTCCCTCCTATTATTATGGCGTTGGGGAAAACAAAGCAATAATCCAAGAGATAAAAAGAGCTCCAGTATAATAATAATTAGTTTTCTTGTCACTGTAATTATAGGCTCTTTAACCGATATGTTCGGAAACATAATCTTTTCTATAGATCTTCCTCAGCTAGCACCTATTCTAATAGTTTTTCCCGCTTTAATAATTTATTATTTTATCAGAAAATATGGTTTGCTTAATCCTGAGCAGGTGAATGAGGCTGCTATACTGATGTCTGATCAGATTCGCATTAAAGTTTCAAACTACATTTCATCTGGCTTTATACTTGCCGCAACAGTTAATTTTATAGCCTATTACTTTTTTACCGATGATAGTGAGCCTTTTTCCTTTCTCCTTATAAGCGGTATGTTTGTATTGCTATCTGTTATTATTCAGATAGTCCAAAGATATTTGAAACAAACTTATAAAGACATAATAATAGCCATCATATTTTCTTTGATTGTACCTGTTCTTACATTTCTAAATTACAATACCGCAGGAGCAAGTATATGGGCCTTTGCTTTTGCTTTGCTCATCTTATCAATTGTTTTTGATAAGATGTTTATACAGATTATCTTGTCCGTCTCCATAATACTTACTCAGCTTGTTATGTGTATATTGTTACCTGAGCTCACAATTACAATAGGAAGTGCAAATTATATTATAAGGCTATTCATTTTTTTGATAGCTATTTGGTTTGCCAATTTAGGAAGTCGGATATTTCAGACTAAGCTTAGTGAAAATGCCGAGCAGATAGGCTTCCAGAAGATTACTACAGAAATATCTACAGAATTTATAAGCGTAAATGAACAAAATTTAAGGAAAAAAATTGACCTAGCTCTTTCTAAGTTGGGTACTTTCTTAAATTCAGATCGTATCTATATCTATATCTTTGACGATAATAGCGATAAGAATGAACTAACATGCCATGGCTTATGGAAAAACGACAATATAATAGATAATAAAGACATAGATAAGGAAATTTCAATATCTAATTACCCAAGATTCGTAAAGAGAATACAGGTTGGTAATATAATAACTCTATCAGATATATTAGATTTTGCACCCATAACTGGTGACGAACTCCCAATACTTCTTGGTAGTAGCGATAAGGCCTTCGTAGCTATGCCTATTATAATTAAAAACAAAGTATTTGGCTTTTTTGGTATAGATAGCAAAGCAATTATCAAACAGTGGTCCGATACTCAGCTTGATTTCTTTAGAATAATTTCTTTGATTTTCTCAGCAACATTTGAACGAATCCAGCAGGAGCAGGAAATTATCGAGCTTGCATATTTTGATCATCTTACAAAGCTACCCAATAGATTTCTTTTTAGAGATAGAGTATCTCAGATGATATGCTTATCTGAACGGACCAATAATACATTGGCTGTCATTTTCTTGGATATTGATGCCTTTAAGGCTGTTAATGATACAATCGGTCATGATGGTGGCGATGCGCTAATATTAAGGCTTGCAGAGCAGCTTACGAAATATCTTAGAAAATCAGATACAGTAGCACGTTTTGGTGGAGATGAATTTTTAATTCTCTTGTCTAATCTTCCATCAATAGATGTTATACCAAAAATAGTAAAAAAAACACTTCGTATCTTTGATAAGCCCTTCGTCATAAACGAGCAAGAATTCTTCATAACAGCTAGCGCCGGAATTTCGGTTTATCCTTATGACGGAAAGGATGCAGATTCCTTAGTTAAGAATGCAGATTTGGCCATGTATAAGGCCAAGGAGCTTGGTAAGAACAGATATATGTTCTGCACAGACGATATGCGAGAAGAAGTCCTCTTTAAGATGAGGCTTACAAATAATTTATTCAGGGTACTAGATAGAAAGGAATTGAATCTATATTATCAACCACAGATTAATACTACCACTGGCAAAATAATAGGTGCGGAAGCCCTCCTTAGATGGTTCCATCCGGAATATGGCTTAATAAAGCCAGGTCTCTTTATTCCTTTGGCTGAACAAACAGGACTTATAGGTTCCATAGGTGATTGGGTGTTAAAAGAGGCCTGTAGACAGTGTAAGGAGTGGCAAGAGAAAGAACTTACAGATATCAGCATAGCTGTCAATGTTTCTTTCCTACAGCTTAAGCATCCCAAATTTGTCCGTCGTGTTGAGCAGATATTAAAAGAAACAAAGCTAGATGCAAAATATCTTGAGATAGAGCTTACTGAGAGTGCTGCCGTAAGTAATTCTGATTACATAATTGATGTATTACATAGCTTAAAGGAATTAGGAATTACCATCTCTATAGATGACTTTGGAACAGAATATTCGTCCCTCAGCCGATTATCATCAATGCCGATTGATAGGATAAAGCTGGACATGCATTTCATACATAGTATAGATAAAAGTGAAAAACAAAACGCTATAATAAAAAGCATAATAGAGCTTTCACATATACTTGGTCTTCAAGTCGTTGCGGAAGGCGTCGAGACAGAAAGCCAACTGAAATTTCTAAGACAACATAAGAACGATATAATACAAGGTTTCTACTTCCATCGTCCCGTCCCACCCAAAGAATTCGAAGAAATCTTATTAAATAATCAGAACTAATCTACTCGTAAGAAGGAGAGGCTGTTTCAAATCTGCAAGGGGTGTATAGATTGTAACCATAATACACATTTAGGAGAACTGATACTCATGATATGTATGATCGTTACGGACGACTAGTCCGTATAAGACATAAATATCATGAGTATCTGTACTACTAATCAGTGTGTGAGGTTACATCTATATACCCCGAGTATAGATTTGAAACAGCCTCGAAATATCTAGTCAAAACATTCCCGTAATTTCTTTAGAGCCTTTTTCTCTATCCGACTGACATAGCTTCTGGAAATACCCAGCTTGTTAGCTATTTCTCTCTGAGTAACTTCTTTCTTATTAACCAGCCCATATCGCAATGATATTATTTCACGCTCTCTATCTGTTAACACCTTACCGATAACACAATATAATTTTTTTATATCCTCTTCCAGAACGATATCCTCTACAATATCTACATCTGTCTCTTCTATGATATCTAACAGATTGATTTCGTTACCCTCTCTATCGGACCCTATGGGATCATATAGATATACTTCTTTATTAAGTCGCTTATTGCTTCTTAACATCATAAGAAGCTCATTATCTATGCATCGAGAGGCATAAGTTGCTAGGCGAATCCCTTTCTCATCATCAAAGGTATCGATTGCTTTAATCAATCCGATTGTTCCAATCGATATTAAATCATCTGTTTCCTTATCTACCATATTGTATTTCTTTACTATGTGAGCAACTAATCTTAAATTGTGTTCTATTAACTTATCCCTTGCTTCTTTATCTCCCGCTTTGCATCGTATCAGATAGTCCGTTTCGTCTTTGGTACTTAACGGCTTTGGAAATGATTTCACGAAGATAAGCACCCTCAATGCTTAATGATTCATATATATCATATGAATACTAATGACATAAAGTGCCTATCCTTCTTAAAAAAGGACATAAACATCACATAAAAGTACAAAGTACAAGGTATATCGCCAAAAAAAGCTTATACAAACCAGTTATTTATTCAATTTCTTTTCTTCTTAGAATATCATATGGATATAGTATTATTCCAAGGTCAACATATATACTCTGCTTAGGATGAGGACAGCTTTCCATATCATTTCCTTCCTCATCTAAAATACGTAAAGCGACGACCTCAATAGCTTCACTATTTGGTCTAATTATTTCAATTGCTTCACCTACCGAGAATTTATTCTTCTGCTCCAAATTATAGAAGCCATCTCTTACACCCAATATGGTTCCCAGATAGGTATAGGCCTTTTCGTAGGTATTATGTTCATATATCTGGTCCTCATGATTTGGCTTACCAAAGAAGAAGCCGGTAGTGAACTGTCTATTCACACCCTTTGATACTTCTTGCAAATACATGAGCTTATTCTCTTCATAAAGATTAGGATCCTCAAAGAAATCATCAATAGCTCTCCTATAGGTTCCGGCAACTGTAGCCACATATAATGCGGTCTTCATCCTTCCCTCAACCTTTAGACTGTTAATACCAGCATCTACAATCTCAGGTATATATTCTATCATGCACAGATCCTTGGAATTAAAGATATAGGTGCCTCTTTCATTCTCCTCTATAGGCAGATATTCTCCTGGTCTTTTTTCCTCTACAATATGATATCTCCATCTGCATGAATGTGTACATTCACCAAGGTTGGCATCTCTTCCCGTAAAATAGTTACTAAGTAGACACCTACCTGAATAAGCAATACACATTGCCCCGTGTACAAAGGTCTCTATCTCCATATCCTCTGGTATCTCACGCCTTAATTCTGCAATCTCGGCAAGAGAAAGTTCTCTGGCTGACACCACTCTTGTGGCCCCAAGATTATACCAGAATCTATAAGTAGCATAGTTGGTATTATTTGCTTGGGTAGAGATGTGAATTTCAGTCTCAGGTGCTTCCTCCTTTGCAATAGTAAATACACCCGGGTCAGATATAATAAAGGCATCAGGCTTGTCCTCTCCAAAGGCCACGAGCTCCTTAAAATACGCTCTTATCCCCTCTAAGTCCTGGTTATGAGCGGTGATATTGGCCGTAACGTAAACCTTCTTCCCATATTTATGAGCAAATGCTATACCCTCTCTCATATCCTCCATAGAGAAGTTCCTTGCTTTTGCACGAAGTCCGTACATATCTCCGCCTATATATATGGCATCTGCACCATACATAACAGCAATTTGCAGTGTCTCAAGATTGCCAGCCGGTATCAAAAGCTCTGGCTTTTTTTTATCTATGTTCATAAAATCCTTCTTTCTTCTTCCCTTCAGGTTTC
>JAAYJU010000147.1 GCA_012522735.1 Clostridiales bacterium
TATAATATAAACAGCCCTAATATATCTTCTAATGCTATATTATTGCATGGAGATTTTGGGGCAGTTTTTTACTGTGACTTTTTACTCGTTGACCTTATATAGAAAGGAGATATTAATGGAGTACAATAAAATAGATAATAAGAATTTAAAGGCAGAAAAAGAGGAAGAAAATGTACAAACTAGTTCGCTAAGCGGAATGGATTCGGTGAGAGATTATCTGATTGCTGCATCAAAAGCTCCACTCCTTAAGGCAGAGGAGGAGATAGAATTAGCAAAAAGAATTGAAGAAGGAGATGAGGAAGCGAAAAACATTTTAATTTGCTCAAACCTTCGTCTTGTAATTAGTATTGCAAAAAAATACGTAAATACACACACATTGTCCTTTTTGGATTTAATTCAAGAAGGAAACTTAGGACTGATAAAGGCAGTTGATAGATACGAGCATGAAAAGGGATTTCGTTTTTCCACTTATGCCACATGGTGGATTAAGCAGGCTATCACACGGAGCATAGATGACCAAGATCGTGTAATTAGAATTCCAGTTCATATGGGCGGAATTGTTCGTAAAGTAATGAGAGCTACACAAGAGATGATTCAAAAAGGAGATGACCAGCCAGACAGTAAGCAGATTGCTGAGGAACTTGGAATATCAGAAGAAAATGTTGAGAGAGCATTTAAAATTGCGGCTCATCCGATTTCTCTAGAGACGCCTATAGGAGATGATGGAAATTCTTATATAGGAGATTTTGTAGAAGCTACCAATACAGTTACTCCTGAGGAAAGTGCAGAAGAAAAATCCTTGCAGATGGAGATTAATAAGCAATTGCAAACCTTAAATGAGCGTGAGCAGAAGATTATTGAGATGCGTTTTGGACTTAATAATGGGAAACAGCACACACTAGAGCAGGTTGGAAAATATTTTGGCTTAACTCGTGAACGAATTCGTCAGATTGAAGCAAAGGCCTTGAGGAAGCTTAGGCATCCTAATCGTAGTAGATATCTTATTGATTATGTCGGATAAAGCCAGTGATTGGATGCAACATCCCCCTGCCTTATGCCTGTCTTTTTCGTCAGGTTATAAGAAAATATGAAAATTTTTCGTGAAGTTATAAGAAAATATTGACAATATTATGAACTAGAGTTAGAATCTAATCATCTATGGATAGTGTATTTGCTAGTATTTTATAAATGTTGTATCGAAAGGAGTGTTGTTTTATGAAAAGAGTGAGTATGGCGGTGAAAACAGTATAACTAAATAATGACTTTTTCGAGCAACTGAAACGTGAATTAGAACAAGGAGCGGTTATCCGCTCACCTATAAAGTGATTAAAAATAGCACGCTTAAGTAGCGTGCTTTTTGTGTGCTTATTATCAGAAGATTAATAACAAAAACAAAGGTGATTGAAAGGAAATATGAATGAATATTAAAGATTATGGATGGAATGAGTTTTTTGAATATGAATGGAAAAAGTATATAGCCAGGGAAATGTTTCCAGGCAGAATAATAGCTGATTACGGACAAATAGTCCGTCTTGTTACAAATGATGGAGAAGTACAGGTAGGTAGACCAGTCGCAAAGAATGAGGAGTTCATACAGATGGCGGTGGGAGACTGGGTAGTATTACAGTATTTGAAAGAGACCGGAACACATCAAATCTACTCGGTATTGCCTAGAAAGACCAAATTCTCTAGGGCGGCTGCAGGAATAGAAGTAAAGGAACAAATTGTGGCTGCTAATGTGGATATAGTATTTTTGATCCAGTCCCTCAATAAGGATTTTAACATGAAGAGATTAGAGCGTTATATGATAACAGCATGGGAAAGCGGAGCAAAGCCTGTTGTCGTATTAACAAAGTCTGATTGTTGCGACAATGTAGAGGATAAGTTATCGATAGTGTATGCTACAATTCCTGGTGTAGATGTTCATGCCATTAGTTGTCTTACTGGAGAGGGTATTCCGGATATTCGAAAGTATCTTGCCCCAGGTAAAACTATTGCTCTCTTAGGATCTTCCGGTGTAGGCAAATCGACTCTTCTTAATTATCTGGCAGGAGTGGAGCTACTTAAGACAGGAGAAATCCGTGAGGATGATGATAAGGGAAGACATACGACTTCTCATAGGGAGTTATTTCTACTATCGGATGGATCACTAATTTTGGACACCCCAGGAATGCGCTCTTTATTACCATGGGAAGCAGATGTCGGTATGGAAGCGATGTTCGGGGATATAGAGGTCTTAGTTACTAAGTGTCGTTTCTTTGATTGCAAGCATATGGGTGAACCTGGCTGTGCTGTTAGAGAGTCACTAAATAACGGTTCCTTGGAAATAAAGCGTTGGGAAAGCTGGACTAAGCTACAAAAGGAGATGACGAATTTCGAGAACCGCAAAAGGATGAAGCAAAAGATTAAAGAGAAGCAGTGGATTAAACAAATGTCAGGTAGCAAGAAAACCAGACAGAAAATAGATATATATCAGGGAATGGATTAATAAAAGGATATGCAAGAAAAATTAGCAAAAGTTTGACCTACATCAAGGATTTTATAGAGTTGGCTTTAATATGATCCAGTATAGAAATTATAAGGGGACCTTGCTCCTGTCGTTGGATACGATCCAACCTGTTAATCCCCAATATACCACAAAGAATATGGCTATTTGAGCAGCCATAGCACCTACAACTATACCAAAGTTTGGGCCAAGTCCTGCAAGGACAGGAATAATAAGTGCTAGAACTAGGAAGGTATTTCTGCCTATAAGTGTGCTAAAGTTGGTATTAGAGCATGAGTTTCTTGACATTATTGTATATAAAACATAGACTATGATTATAAAGTCCTTAGGAGAGTACATAATATTCAGGAGAATATATCACATCTGAATTAGTGAAGGAGCATAAGCATATGTTTGATGATATGAACAAGGAGCTTGAACAGCTACAAGAAGGTATATATCGATGCAATAATATCGACAGAATGCTAAGAAGTCTTGATAAACAACTATCAGAACAGATAGGTAGACAGACAGAGCTGGAGCTTGAGCTTAGAAAAGAAAATCTTGATGTAGAAAAACTTAGCAAAATGAGCATTACCACAATGTTTTATACTATATTAGGTAGTAAGGAAAAGCAGATAGAGAAGGAACGTCAGGAGGTATTGGCAGTACAGCTGAAATTAGATGATATTAATAAGCAGATTGCTGATACTAAAAAACATATTTCTGAATTGAAAGCAGAACGGTCTAAAATCAGTCAGTCTGAACAGAAATATAATGATTTATATAGTAAGAAATACGATTTATTACTTCAAAACAATAATGAAAACACATCAAGAATAAAGGAACTGGAAGATAAGATAGTAGCCTACAAATCCAATCTAAAGGAAATAAATGAGGCGATATCTGCTGGTAATAGGGTATTGAGTAGTCTAGATGATGTCGACAAAAGCCTAGGAAGTGCCGAAGGCTGGGGGATGTGGGATATGCTTGGAGGTGGAGGTCTTATTACAGGCATGATAAAGCACGGGCATATTGATGATGCAAGAGATAAGGCATCAGATGTTCAGATGCTACTAAATCGCTTTCGAACAGAGCTGGCAGATGTAAAGGTATCATCATCGATTACTATAGATATTGATGGATTTGTGAAGTTTGCTGATTTTTTCTTTGACGGCCTTATAGTTGACTGGGTAGTTCAGTCAAGAATTAATGATTCACAAAACAGTGCTAATAAGGTAAGAAGTGATGTTGTAAGCGTATTATCTAAACTATCCAAAATGCAGAATAATGATAAAGGACAGCTTTCTAATCTAGAAAGAGAGCTATCTCAAATTATATTGAATGCCTAATCATACCTATGTAAATCCAGTCTTAAGAGGACAGGGGGTAGCAGGGGAGCTATTAAAGTTATTAGCAGAACATTTGAGGGAAAAGGGATTGAAGGCTACTGCTACATGTTCATATGCGGTTTCTTGGCTAAACAAGAATAAGGAAGCATATTCGGATATCATTTCAGATAAGTAAAAAAGCTAAAAATACACCCCGGTAAAAGCTGGGGTGTATTCGCATAATCCACTCTAAAAGGGCTAATTAGTTTCTATTCTAATTCCACCTGAGCTTGCTCTGGCAGTAATATTAACAGTAGGGTTATCACCAACATTTGCAGTGGCATAGTTACCTCTCTCATTCTTTTGGGTGGGAAAACTCGTCTTAATTCCTCCAGAATTAGTCTCGGCGGTTAACGTGAACTCTAATGATGGTTCTAGGCCTAGTCTGATAGAGCCAGAGCTTGTATTAAGGTCTACATCACCATTTGGATTGCTAAGTGCTATTTGGATGCTGCCTGATGACGTCTTAGCATAGCCTGCTCCTGAGATGCTATTAACTCTAATTGAACCCGAGGTACATTTTAGATCAAAATTTTCAACATATACATTTTCCATACGTAATCCTCCGGAATTTGTGTATGCATATAAGTCCTTAGCTGTAATATCCTTACCCATATTTATGGAACCTGAGCTAGCACGTAGTTCAATTTTACCATCTGCCTTTATCTCCATATCGGACCCTATACTTCCTGATGTTGTTTCGGCAGATATATCTTTTGCTTTTACATCACCGTTAAGCCTAATTGATCCAGAAGTGCTCCTCATGTTAAGATTATCTACGCTTATACTTTTACTAATATGTGTGCTACCTGATGAGGTATGAAGCTTAGTATTCTTCAATGTAAATTCATCTTCAACTCTAATACTGCCTGATGAAGCACTTACATCTAGATTACCATAGAAGTCTTCTGGTATTTCAACTATCAACCTTTCCCTGTCTATAAAATTAAAAAATTGCATTCTGAATTCTCTTTTTATATATATATGAATATCATCACCTGAGCTTGAAACTAAAAACAATTCCTCATTCCTTGTATCAGAGCTACCATACTGAGTAATCTTAATCTTATCTCCAGTGGTTTTACGGATATAAATGCTTTGTCTTGAGGTTTCAATTATAATATTCTCGGTATTACCTATTGATACTTCTCCGCTTCTAAGCAGAGCATCTGCTGATGATACTGTCATTTGGTTGAACCTCCCATTTGATATAGTTATAGCTAAGAGTATTATAGCTACAACAACAATAGTCCATAGGCTAATAGCTGCTATTATAAAGCCTCTTTTCATAGTAACACTTCCTTTCGTGACAAATATATTATTCTGCGTTTTTCCATATTATGAATAAACGAACAATTTGTTCTATAGCTACAGCCATTAAAAAGATGGTCCAGGACCAAGCCCAAGCGTTTATGGTAAAGCTAACAACAAAATACACAATAACTGTAGCAACCCAAAGGATGCCGTGCCAAAGTCGTTTCTTTTCTAAATGATCTGCAAATGCATATAAAATCACTAGTTGAATAAAAGCTCCTATAAGAAAAATAATCCAGGTTATGTGCCACCAATTGGTGAAGAAGCTAAGAAGAAAATATAGCACAACAACAAGCGACCACATAGAAGATGAAAGAGCACCCTTTAGTTTGTTTTTCTCGTTATTAATTGAAACCATTTCTTTATATTCTTCAACAAAGGTATTATTTACTCTGGTATACTTACTTTTACTTATGCTATTACCAAATGCTATAAAGCCTGAAGCAATTGCACATATTAAAATCAAGGACATTAATCCGTATTCAGGTATGCTAAATTGACTAAACCAAATGAGAGGGATTATGCTTAATATATACAGTGCAACACCAATTGAAATAAAAACGCTTCTTTTTTGAGTGTTCTTTTCGATCTCAAGAGGAAGATAAGCAGGAGATTGCCCCATGTCTTTTAGTAGATTATCAATATCACCTATACTTGATATTACAAGAGCATAAGCTTCAGTTTCATTTTTACCAGACGCTATTAAGTCGTCATATTTTTCATTTAGATTTGCCAATAGCTCTTCCTTGATATCTAAGACATGACTATCGCTTGATGTGTTGGCAAATAATGCA
>JAAYJU010000148.1 GCA_012522735.1 Clostridiales bacterium
AAGAAATGCTTTTAATTCGGGTAAATCATATAGAAGATGAATTACGTAAGGTAAAAAGACGTGTTGAACTGATATAGTAATTACAATATACACTAATATAAAATAAACTGCTAATCATGCTTATACTTTGTAAACAGGAGGTATAAGCAATAGTAGCAGTTTTTTATTATAGAACTAAAACTAAAATAGGCGAACTAAAATGGAACTAAAATGGATAATATAGCAGATTTTTAAAACGTTTGTTCGATTTTGATATTGAAATACAACCAAATTATGTTATAATAATCATGAATAAGCAGATTAGTCATTGTAATCTGCTGTAAAAAATACGAAAGCCATTATATATAAAGTGGATCCTATGAATGAGAATAACAATTATAAAAAATACAAATCCTTCAAAATCCCCGGCCGAAGCAAAAATGAGGAAAACGGGGCTGCTAACATTTCGCAAAAATTAAAAATAAATGCTCAGATTTCACTGAAAGATTTATTCTATGAAATTGAATATGACAACAGTCCTATTCCAGGTGCCGGTAAATTTGTATTAAAGTCTCAGAAAATAGAACCACCTAAGCAGGATGAAATCCGTGATCTCTTTTATAGAATGAGAGATATTGCTAGACAATACCCCTTGCCTTATACAAATTACTCGAGGTTCTTTGATAAAAGAGTTCACCGAGGTAATGCAAGGATATTTTATAAGCAGGCTGAATTTATGAAAGACTTCGAGGATGACTATCCTGAGCAGGTTCCTTTCTCGTCTTATTTTCCATATTATCAGATGCTGGGTTATGAACAGCTAAGGACATATTTTACTTGGAGGACTAATGTGCGAAAGGGTGTGGTAAATAATACATCTCTTTCCTATGTCTTTCTATATATCTACGAGCTGCTTAACAATATAGGGGTAGACAATCCGAAGGAAGGCTTAGATAAGTTAATGTTCTTTTGGACCTCCTATAAAATGCATGACTCTTCAATTGATAAATATATTATTAGGTGGATTAAGGATTATCATATTTATTACGATTTGACTCAGACATTTAAAGAATTTGTAAAAACAAACAATCTTACTAAGCATTATCCTAATATGATAGATACCGAAGACAACTTCGATTTGTATTGCTCTATATCAAAGTATGATATACGTAATTCTACCTTTTTTACAGATGGGACAAGCAAGCTTATAAGCGACTGCTTTAACTTTGTTATAGGTGAAATCCGGCAAGCCTTTGAAAGGGCAGGTCTAAGCTTTCATGATGCCTTGTTTCACCCTACTAAAAAGCTAGTCACCTGGACTCCCTTTAAAGACGCACTTTTTTGTAATTGGTTAAGACAGCCGGATAGGAGTGTTGTATTTTCAGAAAATGAAATCTATATATGTAGCAATAACGAGTGGAAATTCAGCACGGTCATTACCTCGGATAGGGGTAGACTCTTTATCGCTTATGTGATGAAACAGATGGAAGCCCTCTTAAGGAGGATTACCAAATATAAGTATAAAATCAGCGCAAATATGGATATGCTAGGTCAGGAAACGATTAGCAGGCTACAAAAGGCAAGTCTAGATATTGAAAAAGTCATTAATGCTGCCACTATAGAGTTCTACAAGGAAGCAACTAAGACTGTTGTAGAAGTGAATCAAGCCTCACTGGACCGTATCAGGCAGGAAGCCTTTGCCACTCAGGAGTCATTGATTGTTGAAGAACAAAAGGAATCTACCTATACCATTCCGGTTCAGGCAGAGCTACCAGTAGCTGATCAAAATATCTTTGATGATCAATCTTATAGAGAACCTGGTGATGAAGGACCATATAATATAGCATCAATTGAATCAAAATCATGTGATACAGGACAGTATGATACAGATCAGATGTCAAAAGCTGACAGCTGGGATAGTCTAAGATACGCCTTAAGCGATAAGGAGTTACAAGCCCTAGCAATTATATTACAGAGCGATAAGAGCAACTTTACCAGTATAAAGGAATACGCTGACAATAGCAAAATCATGCTTGAGGTTCTATTAGATGGGATTAATGAAAAGGCCATGGATTATATAGGGGATAATATCATAGACGATGATTTAACCATATATGAGGATTACCAAGAACAAGTAAAAGGAATGGTAGAATAAGATGACTAATAAAGTACCAATCAGAATAGCAAATATA
>JAAYJU010000149.1 GCA_012522735.1 Clostridiales bacterium
AACCATGGCATCATAGGGCTCGCCAATAGCCTCTGCTGCGATAAGTCTTGCCAGTAAATCCACCTCTGAATTCTTATAAGGTATTACTGTTCCGGAACCGGGGGTAGCCAATGAGGAGCCGGATGAGTTAGAGGAGGAGCCCGTAGAGCCTTCTGTAGGTCTGATACCAGGAAGAATTAGCATTTGTCCCGGAATAATCAGGTTATCCCACTTGTTGTTAGCCTTTCTTAGGTCTGCTAGTGGAATATTATGTCTTGTGGCAATCAGAAACATGGTATCTCCGCTTTTAACCGTATAGACCTGAGCGGGGACCTTAATTTTTTGCCCGGGATATATCACACTTGAGCTTAAATTGTTATCAGACATTAAGGCGTTTGCCGATGTCTTGAACAGAACACCGATATGATATAGTGAATCTTTAGGAACTATGGTGTAATCTGCTGCGTAAGCAAATGATGAGAACATGGTAAGAGAAAGCATTAGAGCGGCGATAAATACTCCTGCTTTTTTTAGAATATTCATGAATACCTCCTTGTATTTGACTATTCTGACTATTTGTTTGTTATGTATAAAATTGTAAATGATATTATTCGACAAAACCATATGGGATTCTTGGATAAGGTGGAAAAGAAAGTAAGTAGAGAGGTAGGGGATAGGCTTGGTGTCAGGTACCGTACCTGGCACCGTTATACTTTCATGCTATATTTCGACACTTTGGTGCAGCCCATATTGTATCCATGAGTCTTTTGGACTAAAATTAAGTTGGATTTTTATTTATAGTTTATGGAGGAGGTATTTTTAATGAAGTCTAGGAAAAGGGTACTGGCGTGTCTTCTTATAATGATATTTATGGTTGCTATGATACCGGGTAGAGCCAAGGCATCAACACATGAGCTGCCTTTTGCTTATCCTAACGAAGCTAATGTAGAAACAAATAATGATATTTGGGTTGTAGTATTTGGTGGCTCTGCTGCTCCGCCGTTGACAAATAATCAAGAGCTGGCTAATAGTATACGGTCTGTCAGTGTTTTTTTTGGAGGGAATGCAACCTTTGATTTAGAAGTAATAATCAATTCTAATGTTGGATGGGTACCCTTTACCTACCCAGGGATAAACTTGAGTGGGGGAGGAGTATCAAATGTACCTATAGTGAATGATGGTGTCAATTATCTTGAGGTCATAGTAAATGTAAAGAATAAGACAGAAGGTCCATTGTCTGTAACTAGGATGGAATTCAAGGATGAAGCCGGTGTAGTTGTATTAACACATGGTGGTCCTCCTGCTCCTCCTATTCCTGAGATTGGCTTTACAATATTTGATGGTATCAATTATGAATTAAATATGAATACAAGAACTGCGAAGGTAGTCGGGTATACCGGAGTGCCCGAAGATGTGGTGATACCAAATAGCTTTACTACGGATTTTATTCCGCCTGTATCAGGAGCTGCTATTATTTTTGATGTGCCATTTACAGTTACAGGAATTTGGCCGGAGGCGTTTAAAAGTAGCAGTATTACCAGTTTTACAATTCCTGATACAATTACCCGGATTTCACATGGGGCATTTCAGGATTGTTGGGGACTTAGGGAGGTTAGGCTTCCATCAACATTAGAAGCTATAGACGGCTATGCCTTTTCATGGTGTGGGGGCCTTCAAGATATAGAGATTCCAGCCGGAGTAACATATATCAATGAAGATGCTTTTAAGGGTAGCGAGCATATTAATATTATAGCAGAGGAAGGCTCCTATGCTTACCAATATGCTCAGGACAATAACCTTATAAATTATATTGATTATTCATTCAATCCCGCGACTGGTGTTATGACCTTAAGCGGAAAAGGCAAGATAAAGGATTACTGGGGAGCATTAGAGACAAGACCTTGGCATCAGGATGCAGAATCAGTTACCTCACTTGTAATCAAATCTGGAATCACCAAAATAGGTGGAGAAGCCTTTGGTGGGTTTTATAACCTTAAGAACATATATTTTGAAGAGGGAGTTACTGAAATCGGAGGAGTCGCCTTTAATAATGGGTGGAGTCTACAGGAGGTTAAGTTTCCCTCTACCTTAAAGAAAATAGAGGGCTTGGCCTTCGCATGGTGTGAGGAATTAGGGGATATTGAGATACCATCTGGTGTTACCTCAATTGCTGAGGATGCATTTCTAGGAAGTCCTGCGGTTAATATCATAGCAGAATCAGGCACATATGCTTATGATTATTTACAGGATTATAAGCTAAAGCAGGACAT
>JAAYJU010000150.1 GCA_012522735.1 Clostridiales bacterium
ATAAAAGCCAGCTACTTTAGGTATAGTATGCCAAAAGTGTCGCTGGTTTTTATTGTATTTTCTAAAAATATAGTCTATAATATATATAACATCTAATAATAATCTAAGTTAGAAAAGACCTTTTGTTAACATCTCATTTTAAATACTTACAGAGCATAACTTAAATTCTTTAATCCAGAAACCCTTAACCATAGCAAGCATACAAAGAACATGAGGAAGAATAGTCCGAGAATATGGAATATTCTATAATTGTAATCATTATTTTTATTAGAAGGGAGTAATGTAATGGAAGGAAGAGCAATTAAAATCCATGCACCTACAAACAAGAAAGTTTCATTAAAGGTGATTCCGGGGCATTTTGCAACATCACATTCTCATATTAACCTTTATATTGATTTGACTACAACTAAATCACGCTTAAGTGAGGCTTCTGAAGTGGCACGTGTCATGTCCATGCACTATGTGAATAATGTGGTTATCGATACCATAATCTGCTTGGATAATTGTGAGGTTATCGGAGGCTTCCTAGCCCAGGATCTTACTGATGCGGGCATTCGTTCAATGAATGCTCATAAGACCATGTATATTATCTCTCCGGAATATAATACAAATGGCCAGATGATTTTTAGAGATTGTAATCAAGGGGCAATATTTAATAAAAAGGTTCTTCTTCTTGTTGCGTCGGTAACAACAGGAGATACCATAAGAAGAAGCCTGGAGGGTATTAAATACTATGGCGGAGAAGTAAATGGAATCAGCGCAATATTTTCTGCCATAGACGAGGTGGAAGGTATGAAGGTTAATTCTATATTTAGAAAGAAAGACCTCCCGGACTATCAAAGCTTTAATATTAATGAATGTCCTCTATGCAAGACAGGGCAGAAGCTGGATGCCATAGTCAATGGATACGGATACATGAGATTATAAGTATGTTTTAATCGGGGCTGCAGCAGCAGCCCCGTTTTTTACAAATATTTAAAAAACAATATATTGGGGATGACTAATTTACAACAGTGTGCTATAATTAATGCATAATACACCAAAAATGAGAAATGAGTTGTGCATAAAGGTGCAAATATATTGCAAAATGCAAACTAACAACAAAATAATTATGAAAATTGAAGAAAAACTGCACAAAATGCTGGGGGAATAATGAAACTTATAAGAGCTCGACTTTTAATATTGTTCTTATTGATAGCCACATATTTGATAGGATGTGATTTTAAGAGTGATTACAATTCGCTTAGATCACCTCAGGATGCTAGTTCGGATGAGCAATCCTACGATGGTCAAGTGGATAATCCCGAGAATGACTCCGATGATACCCGGCCTGAGCTTGTTCCAGTATATCTAGATAATGAGAGGGAGCTTATATATAGCTGTGAAGCTGAGGAAGGTATATTTACAGGTAATGCCAAGGTAGAATCTGAGCTAGTGGGGTATAGCGGAAAGGGCTATGTTAAGGGATTCGAAGCCGATGATGATACTTGTAACCTAACAATATCGGTTGATAAGGAAGGCATGTATGATTTGAATTTTATCTCTGCCTCTATCGGTGGATATAAAGAAAACTATGTCTATGTTGATGGAGAGAACCTCGGTGTAATATCTACAGATAACAAGGACTTTTCAGATTCAATATTGGAGCATGTATATTTGACCGTAGGAGAACATAGGGTTACCGTGAAGAAATATTGGGGATGGATTATGCTTGATAAGGTTGAGGTATATACATCAAGGCAGATTAATCCAGAGAAATATAAAATTAAGCCAACTCTAGCAAATAAGAATGCGTCTGAGAACACCAAAAGGCTTATGAGCTATCTATGCGATATATATGATGAGTACTTTCTTTCAGGCCAATATTGTGATACCGGTAGGTTTGGTAAGGAATTTGTAGTAATAAATAAAGCAACAGGAAAGACGCCGGCCATATTAGGTCTGGATTTTATAGAATATACACCCTCCAGAGTAGAAAATGGAAGCAAGGGAAGTCAGACTGAGCTTGCTATAAATTTTTGGGAGGAAGGCGGGATTGTAACATTTTGTTGGCATTGGAATGCCCCAAGTAAATACTTAACCAAGGAATGGTACCGAGGCTTTTATACCGAGGCTACTAATATAAATTTAGAAAAGATTATGAATGGACAGGATAAGGAGGGATATGACCTTCTTATGAATGATATAGACGTTATTGCTGGTGAGCTTCTAAGACTCCAGGAGGCAGGAGTGCCAATCCTATGGAGACCCTTACATGAGGCGAGCGGCGGATGGTTTTGGTGGGGAGCATCAGGACCCGAAGCATACATAGAGTTATATAAATTATTATATGATAAGCTTACGAACGAGTATCAGCTTAATAATCTGATATGGGTATGGAACGGACAGGATAAGGACTGGTATCCAGGAGATGAATATGTGGATATTATCGGAGAAGATATCTATCCCGGGGAGCGGGTGTACACATCTTCGGTTGCCCGTTATATAAAAGCACTGGACTATACAAGTTCTGCTAAGCTGACATATCTGACGGAGAATGGTTGTATATTTGATCCGGATTTGGCCTTACGGGATGGTGCCATGTGGGGAAGCTGGTGCACCTGGGGCGGAGAATTTGTTGCTAAGGATATTGGAATTCACACTCTTAGCGAACAATATACCGAAGAAGAAATGCTGATTAAGGCTTATTCACATGAAAGTGTACTGACCTTGGAGGATCTGCCGGACATTACAACATATACTATGGGGGAGTAGTGTCAAAGAGACACGCTTAAGGGGGTTATAGTATGATAAGAAGACGAGGCTTAAGAAGAATCATAGCATATATTCTAATACTATCTATGGTAGGTATTTCTATGCAATTGAATACATCTATTTCACATGCTACGACAGATGTAAATCATGATGTTTTTGAGGATATGGTTAGGACCTATTCCATAGATGATTCTATTATTTCTTATGATGAATACAAGGCAAATCATGAGCAAATATATCCCGTGGCAGATATTGTTACTTATGCTTCGGATTTCGTTAGATATGAAGAGGATGGTCTAGCAGTAATTCCCGATATTTATAAAGATTATGAAGGCATGGAAGGAAGTGCCGTACTTACAGAGGATAATGCACTAATAGAATTCGATGTAGAGATTATGGAGAGTGGTTTTTATTATCCATTATTAACATATTATCCTGTGAAAGGAAAAAGCTCTGATATACAGAGGAGCTTATTTGTTGATGGTGAGCTTCCCTATAATGAGATGGCTTTAATTGAATTTTACCGCATATGGAAGTCCGAGATAGACGAAGCCTGTATGGATGATAATGGTATCACCGTTATGAATTGGAAGAATGATAATCAGGGCAATGATCTAAAGCCAAGCTCTATGGAGCTGCCAAGCTGGGTATCTTCATACTATTATGACAATAATGGCTATATTTCAGAGCCTTTATCCATATATCTAACTAAGGGAAAGCATACCATTTCCATGCTTTCCTTAAGAGAGCCTATGCTAATACATAGCCTAAGCTTAAAGAATGCCGAAGAAGTCCTAGACTATGTGAGTGCAAAGTCCATGTGGGACAGTAAGGGAGCTGTCGAATCTTCGGGGCAATATATAAGAATTGAAGCAGAGAACGCATCATTGACCTCATCACAGATGTTATATCCGAGACAGGATCAGTCCTCACCAGCCGTATATCCGTCAAGTCCAAAGACGCTACTGAATAATACCATTGGAGACAACTCCTGGCGAAATGCCGGGCAGTGGATCGAATGGGATTTTGACGTGCGCGAAAGCGGATACTATAACATTTCTATGCATGCGAAGCAAAGCTATCTTAGAGGCATAAATGTATCAAGAAAGATAACTATAGACGGCAAGGTACCCTTCGAGGAAATGTCTGATTATGAATTTAGGTATAATTCTAGGTGGAGAAATATTGTGCTTTCTGATAATGAAGGTAATCCTTATTACTTCTATTTAGAAAAAGGCACCCATACTATCCGTATGGAGGTTGTACTTGGGGAGTTCGCAGATATCGTCAGGGAAGTGCAGGAATCTGTTACCAAGCTAAATGATATATATCGCAAGGTTATTCGCATAACAGGAGTTAAGCCTGATAAATACAGAGACTATCAAATAGAAGCAACCCTTCCGGGACTAGAGGCAGAGCTTATAGACGTAAGAGATCAGATTGCTGGAGCAATCACAAGGCTTCATGAGGTGGCCGGAAAGAATTCGGACAAGGAAACCGTTCTTCGTACCATGCGTGACCAGCTCACTCAGCTAATAGAGGACCAAGAGGATTTTATCAAGGTAATAACCTCATACAAGATTAATGTACGTGCCTGTGGTAACTGGATTACGCAGGTTATTTCCCAACCACTAGCCCTTGACAGAATTAATGTGTACTCCCCTGACGTAGAGGTGGAATATGAGAACAATTCTTTTTGGGCCAGGCTTGTATATGAGATAAAAAGGCTTATTTATTCCTTCCTTATAGACTATAACATGATAGGAAATATAGCTAACCAGGATTCTGAAAATGTTACCCTGACACTTTGGATAGGAACGGGTAGGGATCAAGCAAATGTCATAAAAGCCTTAATTGATGATACCTTTACCCGAAATACTGATATTAGTGTGAATGTCCAGTTAGTGGATATGAGTACCTTACTTAGGGCAACCTTGGCAGGTGAGGGACCTGATGTGGCCATACAGGTAGGACCAACTCAGGTCGCTAATGCTCAGGTTGCAGCCAACATGGTAAGCTCTGCAAATGATACCCCAGTTAATTACGGTATACGAAATGCGGTTTTGGATTTAAGAGAGTTTAAGGATTATCCTGAGGTGGCTGCAAGATTTTCTGATAGTGCACTGGTGCCATTTATACATAGTGATGCAGTATATGCCTTACCGGATACTCAGACATTTTTAATGATGTTCTATAGGATGGATATTCTTAAAGAAATTGGTCTTAACTTACCCAGAACCTGGGATGAGGTCAAGGTAGCCATGACAGTCCTTTCAAAAAACCAGATGGACTTTGGTATGATGCCCGGAGAGCAGATATTTGCCATGCTATTATATCAGATGGGCGGATCCTATTATAACCTGGAAAGGACAGCTTCGGCACTGGATTCTGAAATAGCTATAAATACATTTAAGGAGTATTGTGAGTTTTATACTGATTATAAGATGGATAAGGAAACCAGTGTAGAGGAGCGCTTCAGGACTGGTGAGTGTCCTTTGATAATCGCCGATTATACATTCTATAATAACCTTCAGGTATCTGCACCGGACATTCAGGGACTATGGGATTTTACAGTTGTCCCCGGAATTAAGCAGGAGGATGGCAGCATAAATCATACCACAGGAAGCATAGGATTGGCTAACCTTATAATGGCTGACACCGACTATCCCGATGAAAGCTGGGAGTTCTTAAAATGGTGGACATCTGCTGATACTCAGACCATGTATGGACGTGAAATGGAAAGCTTAATGGGCTCCAGCGCAAGAGTGGCAACTGCCAACCTAGAGGCTCTGGAGAATCTGGCATGGCCTGTGGATGATTATGAAGCACTAATGTCTCAATTTGAACAGGTAAGAGGTATTCCGCAGGTTCCCGGAGGATATTATTCCTGGCGCAATGTTAATAATGCATTCTATACTGTCACAACTGATACCGATACAGCCACACCGAGAGAAGAGCTGATGGAGAAGGTTATTTATATTAATGCCGAGATTACCCATAAGATGCATGAGCTAGGCTTAGATACGACAGACGAACAAGGTAGACGGGAGGATAGAGATGGCAACTAGGAGAAGGAAAGTATCTGAAGACGCCATGACCATTGCAGAGCGTCAGGGGACCCTCAGATACCAAATACATAAAAACAGAATATCTTATGTAATGATAGCACCGTATTTTATACTATTTTTCTTTTTTACTATTCTTCCTGTATTAATGTCTATAGTATTTAGCTTTACGGATTTTAACGTGCTAGAAATGCCTGAGTTTGTCGGATGGAAAAATTATATCAAGCTTCTTTTAGAGGATGATATTTTTATGGTTTCTCTAAAAAACACCCTGCTCTTTGCAGTTATAACAGGTCCGATAAGCTATATGCTCTGTCTTCTATTTGCATGGATTATAAATGAGTTTAAAGGAAAGCTTAGAGCATTTTTAACCTTAATATTTTACGCTCCCTCTATAAGCGGTAATGCATATGTAGTTTGGAATCTAATTTTGACCGGTGACCGTTACGGTTATTTGAATGGTCTTTTACTTAAATATGAATTTATAAATGAAGCTATTTTATGGATGAAGACCGAGAAATATATTCTTCCAGTGCTTATTGTGGTACAGCTCTGGTTAAGCCTTGGTACCGGTTTCCTGGCATTTATTGCCGGACTTCAGACTGTAGATAACAGCCTTTATGAGGCGGCAGCCATAGACGGGGTAAAAAATCGTTGGCAGGAGCTATGGTTTGTTACACTTCCCGCTATGAAACCCCAGCTGATGTTCGGTGCGGTTATGCAGATTACGCAGTCATTTGCTGTGGCTGATATTTCAATTAACCTAGCCGGCAACCCATCGATTAATTATGCTGGTGCTACTGTAGTTACCCACCTTCTTGATTATGGCTCGACTAGATTTGAAATGGGATATGCATCTGCCATAGCTACGATTTTATTCCTCCTTATGGTAGGCACCAATAAGCTGGTGCAAAGGATGTTAAGGAGGGTTGGTGAATAATGAGAAAAAAAGTTATCGTAGATTATTCAGACCGTAAATGGGTTCCCTTCTGGAGAAGGGCTAAGCAGACTAAGCTTAACCGTTCAAAGGCTGGTAATGGACTCTTGTTTGGGCTAATGTTTATATGCGGAATATTCATGGCACTACCCTTAGTTATGATTGTCAACAATGCGCTTAAGCCTCTGGATGAATTGTTTCAGTATCCACCAAAGATTTTAGTTAGAAACCCTACTATGGAAAATTTCACGGATCTATTCGTGCTTATGAGTGATTCCTGGGTTCCCTTTTCAAGATATATTATTAATACAATAATTATAACAATAGGAGGCATGATAGGGCACGTACTAGTAGCATCTCTTGCTGCCTATCCCTTGGCTAAGCACAGATTTCCAGGTAGAAATATATTATTTAACATGGTTGTACTATCTATGATGTTCTCCTGGACAGTTACGCAGATACCCCAGTATCTGATTATTTCCTGGTTAAATATCAACAATAATTATCTGGCTCTAATATTACCTGCTTGGTCCTTTGGTATGGGACTGTACTTAATGAAGCAGTTTATGGAACAGCTTCCGGATTCACTTATGGAATCTGCAAAGATAGACGGAGCGGGAGAATTTCGGGTATTTTGGACTATAATAATGCCAAATGTAAAACCTGCTTGGTTAACACTAGCAATCTTCCAGTTTCAATATATGTGGGGCAATACAGGCGGAACCTTCCTTAGAGATGAAGAATTAAAGCCCTTACAATTTGCATTACAGCAAATCGTTCAGGGAGGAGCAGTAAGAGCAGGCGCTGGAGCGGCTGTAACCTTTGTAATAGCAGCGGTTCCCATAACATTTTTCCTGATAGCACAAAGTAATATTATGGAGACAATGACGACTTCCGGTATGAAAGAATAAGAGGTGTTATGACATGGGTTTATCAAGAAAGTTTAAACAAATGGTATTGCTTTTCGTAGCCTTTATAAATGTATTAGGCCCTAGCAGTGTTGCTCTGGCAAATCAGCTGCCCTATGACACCTATAATTATAATTTTTATGAGGATATTGTATATACACCTGCAGCCTATGTTCCCTCAGGTTCCATATCTGGCACCCAGTTGATTTATGAAGGTGAATCCTTAGGAGTGCTGTCAAATCCACAGGATATATGCAAAACACCCTCAGGCAATATTGTAATAGCTGATACGGGAAATCATAGAATTATTATCCTAAATAAAGATATGACAAAGGTTATTAAGGTGATAAAGGATTTCAATAATATGAATGAGCTTGATAGCTTCATGTCACCTTACGGGGTATGCGTATCAAAAAAGAATGAGCTCTATATAGCGGATACCTTTAATAATAGAATTGTTGTTCTGGATCAGGACTATAATCTAGTAAAGATAATTAAGGATCCTACTTCCGAGATACTGGAGGATGGCTATGTATTTTCTCCCCTAAAGGTGTCGGTTGATTATGCGGATAGGATTTACTGCATAGCTCAGAATATGTTTGAAGGAATTATGGTATTTGAAAATACCGGAGACTTTATAGGATTTATCGGAACCATCGAGGTGGAAATATCTCTATGGGAAAAATTCTGGAAAAGGGTTGCCACAAAGGAAGAGCGGTCGAATCAGAGACTTTTTATTCCCACTGAATTTACCGGTATAGATATTGATGATGACGGCTTTGTCTATGCCTCCAATATAGATGAAGGCGGTGAGCAGGCCATAAGAAGGCTAAATCCCAGAGGACAGGATGTAATTAAAAAAGGAGAAAATGAGAATCTGGGAGGAGATTTGTGGTCAATTGGATTTAGCAAATATGCAGGAGCATCACAGATTACGGATGTGGTATATCGCCAGAAGGGAATGTATTCACTTCTTGACAGAAAGAGAGGAAGAATCTTTACCTATGATCATGAAGGAAACCTTCTATATATATTCGGCGGATTAGGTACCCAAGCTGGAACCTTTGTGACACCAGTGGCAATTGAGAATATAGGAGATACAATTATCGTATTAGATGCTTATCGGGCAGAAATATTAACATTTACGGAGACAGAGTATGGCAGCTTAATTAACAATGCAGTTGCTCTTAGATATGATGGAGATGAAACTGAGGCTGTGGAGTTATGGAGAAAGGTGTTAACACTGGACGAGAACAATGAGCTGGCATATGTCGGCATCGGAAAGGCTTATCTTAGCTCCGGTGATTATGAAAATGCCATGGATTATCTAAGAAAGGGCATGAATAGTGAATTTTACTCCATAGCATTTCGAAGATATAGAAACGAAGTTCTTAAGGAGAATATGAACTTCCTCTTAACCGGTGGAGTTATTTTGGTGATAGCTATAGTAGCCGGGAGACGAATCTACCGAAAGAAGAAAGGACTGGCTAAGGAGGAGGGGCTTTTAAATGAATAAATATTTTTCCTCGGATAAAATTAAATATGTGTTCTACACAGTGTCCCATCCCGTGGATGGCTATTATTGGATTCGCCATAGCGATAAGGGAAGTGTTCCACTTGCCATTGTTTTGGTAATATTATTTTCCTTTAGCTTTTCCTTTAACCGCTTATTTTCAAGCTTTGTAGTTAATGAAATTGACCCCCGTACCGTAGACAGCTTAATAGAGCTTGGGGGAGTCCTCCTCTTATTTGTCCTGCTCTGCGTCAGCAATTGGTCTGTTACTTGTCTTATGCAGGGAGAGGGCAGGTTAAAGGATATTGCTATAGCAATCGGATATTCAACAGTACCCTTTATTGTAGCTATGAACCTAGCGACAATAGTTAGCTTATATATAGCCGATGGTGAGGAGGCCTTCTATTATCTAATTCTGGTGGTTGGGATAGCCTATGGTCTAATTATGATGCTTTTAGGTATTATGCAGGTACATAATTACTCATTGGCAAAAACACTCTTAACTCTGATACTTACCTTAGTGGCAGCATTTATTATTATATTTATTGGTTTACTGCTTGTGGATCTGATGAATAAGATTTATAGCTTCTTTTACAGCATATATATAGAACTTGTATTTAGAGTGTGATGGAATAGGAGATAGCATGATTAGGGCAGAGAAAAAAACAAAAAAGAGAAAAAAATTAATAGGTAAGGTAGGTAAGTATACCCTAGGTTTACTGGGCCTTCTAGTAGTAATCTATCTTGTATATTACTATATCCGTTTCTTATCCTTTGATGAATACAAGGATTATCTGTCCTCCTATGACTATGAGGAAGGCTCGGATTTTATGGCTATACCTGAGGTAAATCCAAAGGTTTCGGGCTTTGAGCTTGTTGCTGAAAATGATTACTTAAAATTATATACAGATATTAATACAGCTAATGTGGCTGTCTATGATAAAAGAAACCAGAATATAGTCTATACAAATCCTCTTGATGCAGATGAGGATCCAATTGCTAATGAGACAAATAAACGATATCTAAAATCTCAGTTTATAGTTAATTATTTTAATAAAAGTAGGGCAGCAGGCGTTTATGATTCCTTTAGCATGTCGGTGGAAAGAGGTCAGGTAAGAGCAGAAGGTATAGATAATGGAATCCGTTACATCTATGATGTGGGAGATCATGGTACCACAACGACAGGGATTGTTCCCATATATTTCTCTTTAGAGAAAATGGAGGATGTACAGTCTAAGCTGACAGAAGATGACGGGACCACACTTCGTCGCTATTACATAGATAGTAAGGATTTTCCTGGACTTTTGGAGTTAAACGGAGTTGCCAGGAAGAATAAGAAGACAATCCAAAGGATACAAGGCTTCCTTGAAGAGATAGGCTTTACCGAGGAAGATTATTATGAACAGATGGAGCTAGCCGGGGTAGAGAGGGTAGAAGCGGTATCCTTTATTATCCCATTAGAATATAGGTTAGAAGAGGATGGGCTGCTTGTATCCATCCCTACCAGTGAAATTAAGGAGTATGGCGAGGCTAAAATATATCGTATACAGCTACTTAGGTATATGGGAGCTACAGGTCAGGATGATAAGGGATATATGGTTGTCCCTAATGGCTCCGGTTCAATTATTAATTTTAATAACGGTAAAATCAACGCAGCGGATTATTCCCAATATATTTATAGTATGGATCCCTTAGCAGATGGCTGGACTCAGATGGAATATACAGAAAGAGCAAGACTGGGACTCTTCGGTATATGTAAGGAGGAATCCTCTTTACTGGCAACTGTAGAGGACGGGGCAACACTTGCTACCATAACCGCCGGTATAGGGGGGAAATACTCTACATATAACTATGCCTACACATCGTTTATGTTAAGGCTTTATGATGTTTTATCTTTGTTTGGAACGACGGGAAGCTCAGCTGATATGCCCATAATTGTTGATGATATATATGACTGTAATCTCAGTGTGAAATATACCTTACTTACAGGGGAGAATTCGGGCTATAGTGGCATTGCCAATTACTATAGGCAACGCTTATTAGGTGAGGGAGTCCTGACCTTAAAGGACGGTAATGATGATATACCCTTCTACTATGATATTGTTGGCGGGGTTAAGGAAACCTCATTTATCCTAGGGACCCAATATTTATCTGTAAATCCTGTCACAACTTTTGAAGAAGCCGGTCATATATCCGATGATTTGCATGCTCAGGGGATTACCAAGCAGGTTATGAATTATCAAGGCTGGTTTAACGGTGGATATTATCATGATGTAACTGATAAGGTTAAGATTATCAGAAAACTAGGTGGCAAATCCGGATTAGAGGAGCTTAGCAGGAAAGTAGAGAATAACGGGGGAACCTTCTACGGTGATGTATCCCTTCAGAAGGTATCCTATATAAGCAAGCGTTACAGTGGCTATAATGAAACCTCTAGGTATTTCGGGGCTGGATATTATGCTTGGTTTGCCAATGTCAATCCTACGAATCTTATAAAGATGTCTACACTTGGGTATAAGGAAACAGGATATTATCTGGTATCACCTAAATTCCTACCAAGATATGTTAATGGACTTGTTAAAAATATAAACAAGCTAGATATTAGCGGTATATCACTTCGTGATCTTGGAGACGTTCTTCACTCCGACCACAGGAGAACCAATATTATTAACAGGGAAGAAGCACTGGATGTAGTTATGGCACAGTTTGATAAGTTAGAAAATACCGAAAAAAAGCTTATGATAAGCGGAGGAAATGAATATAGCTTAAGGTATGCATCAGATATTATAAATGTACCTTTATATGATAACAGTTTTTCAATTATAGATGAAAGCATACCTCTATATCAGATGATTATCCATGGAAGCATAGATTATGCAGGTGGAATAATTAACCTTTATGATGATATTGATCGTTCTGAGCTTACACTGCGGCTTATTGAATACGGGGCGTCTCCTCATTATATATTTACCAAGGAAAGTGCCAATGAGATGAAATATACGGGGCTTCATAAATATTATTCGACAAAATAT
This sequence comes from Clostridiales bacterium, assembly GCA_012522735.1. Classification (GTDB taxonomy): domain Bacteria; phylum Bacillota; class Clostridia; order Lachnospirales; family Lachnospiraceae; genus Mobilitalea. The sequence continues at coordinate 12,210 of JAAYJU010000150.1, forward strand.
GACCTTTGGAAGAATGAAGCTGTAGAAATATATAAGGAAGTGAATGAGGCACTTAGGAGGGTATCCGGTGAAACGATTATTAATTATGAAATCCTTCAGGGCGGAGTTAAAAAGGTAACCTATAGTAACGGTCTTATATTCTATATCAATCACAGTTTGGAGGAAATAGATGCTGATGGATTGACTATAGCTGCAAAGAGCTATGATATCAGATAGATGTCCTGTAGTCTAAAAGTACATTTTCGACTTTATTGGCAGAATGGAGATAATGATGAAAAAAAGAAAGCTTACCCTTACAAAAAAAAGAATGATAAATGGCTATCTCTTCATACTACCATGGTTGATAGGCTTTATTATCTTTTATATCAGAAGCATTATACTCACCACTGAGTTTTCATTCTCGGAGCTTACAGTCGGAGCGGTGGGAGGATATGAGCTTGAGTTTGTAGGATTGGATAATTTTATATATGCCTTTCGTGAGCATGGGACCTTTAAACAGATATTAACGTCATCGGTTGGCAATATGATACTTGATATACCTCTTATCATATTCTTTAGTCTCTTTATGGCCATATTGCTTAACAGACAGTTTAAGGGAAGAACTCTGGTTCGTGTAATATTCTTTCTTCCTGTTATACTGAACAGCAGTGCCATATCGACTGCCTTGGAATTAAGTCAGCAGATGATGGCGGGAGGAATATCTGCTGGAAGCAGTCAGATGGCGGCTGAAACCTCATCCTCAGGTGTTGATGTGGGTTATTATATAGGCCTTTTTAAAGAGCTGGCCATGCCTGATTTTATTTTGGACTATATAGTAGCCGCTGTAGGTCGAATTAATAATATTATAACCGCTTCAGGAGTACAGATTGTTATATTTTTGGCAGCGCTGCAATCCATACCGGGTTCAATGTATGAGGTTGCTAAGATAGAGGGAGCTACTGCCTATGAGACCTTCTGGAAGGTTACATTTCCCATGGTAATGCCTCATATCATTACAAATGTGGTATATACGGTTATTGATAATTTTGCAGAAAGCCAAGTGGTAACCCTGGCCTATGACACGGCCTTTACAAGCTTTGATTACGGACTTAGCTCTGTATTTAGCTTAGTCAGCACAGCTATAACCTGTCTGATATTAATCCTAATAGTTGGATTTATACAAAAGAGAACCTTCTACTATAATTAGGTCATTTCCCTTATAGATAACAGGCAATTGCGAAACCTCACTTTACTTTATGATCTTGCACAAGCTTAACAAACCATCGCAGGCACACTTTCGCTACCTTCGACTCGTAGCGGTACATAAGGTGCCAAAGCACGGCACCTAAGTACCGACGGTCTCAGAGTACCTGCTTATGGTCTTTGTTAACCTTGTACAATTTAACAAGGGTTTTCGTGAGTTTCGCAATTACCTACTTATTGATAAAATGAAAGGAAAGCGTAGAAAATGGATACAGCTAATAAGGTTAAAAACAGAATAAAGACAATAACCATGAATCCCAAGTTTGTTAATAATACAAAGGGAATGGCCTCAGACTTTAAGAAATTATTTATAAAAATATTTTCCTTTATAGTAATTCTTGGGATTTGTTATGTTATCCTAGCGCCAGTAATTGGAATGATTGTGAATTCCTTTATGTCTGATGCTGATAAATATAACCCCATGGTATATATGATTCCTCAGAATCCCACCTTGGAGAAATACAAGCTTGCATGGGAGAGAATGGATTATCTTCCTACTATGGGTAGAGATCTTTTATATTCAGGTTCCTTGATGCTTATGCAGGTATTTGTATGTTCGATGGTAGGCTACGGCTTTGCAAGATTTGACTTTCCCTTTAAAAAGCTGTTGTTTGCCTGTGTGGTGGTGATGATAGTTATACCGGATCATTCTATCATGTTGCCCATATATATGACATTTAAGAGCTTTGATCCCTTAGGTCTTGCCACCTTGATTACAGGAAAACCCTTGGTACTTATGTCCTCGCCCATACCCATGTATATTATGACTATATTTGGATGCGGTGTGCGGTCAGGTCTGTATATATATATTTTTAATCAGTTTTTTAGAGGCCTTCCAAAGGAAATCGAGGAAGCAGCCTTAGTAGATGGTGCGGGTACCTGGTATACATATTTTAGAATTATGCTGGTAAACGCAATACCTGCTGTCGTAACTGTAGCGGTTTTCTCTATGGTATGGCAGTACAATGATACATTTTATGCGAAGTTATTTCTGATTAGCGAGGATATAGTAATCAGCAAAAAGATATCAACCTTACAGGCAACCATTGCAAATGTTGATAAAATCCTGGATACGTCCATTCAGGAATTGTATCTGGATGCCGGTATAGTTCTGGTTATGCTGCCGATTGTAATAATCTATATAGCGCTTCAGAAGTACTTTATAGAGGGTGTGGAGCGTAGTGGTATTGTGGGATAATACGCCAACCCCAAACCTTTAATAAGTCTTTATCATAATAAAGAAGGAGGAGTAAAAATTGAAGGCAAAAAAACTATTTGCGCTATTAATCTGCGCAATAATGGTTCTGTCTCTTATCGGATGTAAGAAAGCCGATGAGACCAAGGAGACAGACAGTCCTACGGGGGTAACTGATGAAGGTACAAAAGTAGACGATAAGAAGGATGATGACAAAAAAGATCCTGAACCTATAGTAGAGGTAAAGGAAGCAAGCTTAGACTTTGAAGACGGCTTATATGACTTTGTAGCACTATATACTGCGCCGGCTAATGCTGATGCTGCGGAGATTTCCATTGCTGATTTTAATGGAAGTAAAGCGCTCAAGGTGACTAATATGACAGGAAAGGTTCCATATCTGGCAATCGACATAGCAAGTCTTGTTGGAGACAAGATTGCAGATGTTAGGGCCATTACCATGGATATCGGTACAGAGCATCCGGATGGTAAGTTCTATGCGACCTCAGGTAAAATCATAGCCTATAGCGGTGAGAAAAGAACTGAATCTAATGATCCATGGTCAGTTTACTTAGCTAATAAGAATCCCAATACTGCTAAGGCAATTCTTGATGAGGGAGATGGCGAATTATTTGTTGCCGGATATCAGAACATGATTATTCTCACACTTGATACTGACAACGGTGCTAGCGATGGAGCGGGTAATGCAAACTTCTATATTGATAATATACGTATACTGGATGGAACTGATAATGTGATTAAGGCTGATAGTTCTGTGGCTTTCGCAGAACCGGCAGGTTTTTCAGATGTCGACAGAGTTAATTTATATGCTGTGAAAGATGAAATAGAAGTATGGTCAGGAGATGAGGGAGCTGCTTGGGCACAGGGCACAGGTATGAATACTCTAGCTCAGGGCGGAACCTTTGACCCTGCTCTTATTACAGAGGATTCTGTATTTACTATTTACTATCAATCTGAGGGAGATATATGGATGGTTCTGCAATCATGGGAGGACGGTGCGCCATTTGGTTGGCAGAGAGTCGCTGATCAGGGAGCATCTATTAAGAACCCTAGTGGTACTATAGCTCAGATTACATATGATCAATTGGTTAAATACTGTAATACCGATGATTTTGTAACATATTTAAGCATGCTACAATGTGAAAGTGATATGGATTGGAGTGTATCCTCTGTAACCATTGGACAAAAATCAGGTATTGTAGAGCTTAAGAATGAGGTGGAAATCTGGACCGATGATAGTGGAGATGCATGGGCACAGGGAACAGGCGTACAGACCTTATCCGATGGCGGAACCTTTGATCCGGCTCTTATTCAACCAGGATGTGTTATTAACATTGAATACAAGTCTGATGGAATGATGTGGTTAGTTGGAGTATCTGGAGTAGAGGGCTCTCCTTTTAGCTGGCAGAGAATTGCAGATCAGGGTAAATCCCTTACTGACGGATCTACTTGTCAGATTACATATGACCAGTTAGTAGAGTATTTGGGCACAGATGATTTTGTGACATATTTAAGTAAGCTACAATGTGAAAGTGATATGCCATGGGAAGTATATAAAGTTAGTATCGGCTATCCTTCAGGGCTTGTACCGGTAGCAAATGAGGTTGAAATACCTGAGTTTGCAGGTGATAGTGGTGATGCATGGGCACAGGGAACAGGTGTACAATCCTTATCCGATGGTGGAACCTTTGATCCTGCTCTTATACAGCCAGGATGCATATATACAATTGATTACGCTTCTGATGGTATGATGTGGGTTGTAATGCAATCATTTAAAGATGGAGCGCCTTATGGTTGGCAGAGAGTAGCAGATCAGGGTCTTGCTGCCGATAATGGCTCTCGTGCACAAATAACATATGATCAGCTAGTGGAATATTGCAAAACTGAGGACTTTGTATCAACCTTAAGTCAGCTACAATGTGAAAGTGATATGCCTTGGGAGGTTTATAAATTTACCATAGGCTATCCTGTATACTAATAAATAATATACTTTTTATGCATGGCATGTTCATTAAGCCCAATTATAAAGACTAACTATTAAAAGTCAAGTCTAAAATGATATTTTCGATTAAAACATAGAAATATGTTTTAAGTATATTTGAACATTGAAAACTGCATGACGAATAGAGCATCTTTGCAGGTGCTCAAA
>JAAYJU010000151.1 GCA_012522735.1 Clostridiales bacterium
AAGATCAACTCTTTCCATATATCTTTCGTCCCTGTCTGCCTCCTCCAGTATTTATTTTAGATAGGAAATCTGTAAAAAGCATCGTCCGAAAGGATGAAATGACAGAAAAAATCCCCTCATACCTTGGTATGAGAGGTGTTTGACTTAAGCGCTTTTGAACACAACTAGGAGCATTCGTGACTTTGGTTATTAGAGGTCATGTGGTTATAATTAATATCTTATTCACCGGTTTGATTCTTAAGTAAGGTACTAATCAGCTCTGCACGGCTGCCCACATCATATTTTGAGAAAATATTTCTTGTATGGGTTTTTACAGTACTTTCGCTAATAAATAAAATCACTGCAATTTCTCGATTGGATTTACCTGAAAGCACCTGTTGCAATACCTCCTGCTCCCGGACGGTTAGAGGGTCAAGGGTTTTAACCTGGCTGACAATATCCGTTTGTTGTGACCGGCTCATATTGTCGTAAGCGGCAAGGTAGGCGTGGCTTTTCAGCAGCAAAACTAGCCTGTGATTTAGTGGTGGTAGCATAACGAGAGTAACACATACCACCGTAAGAGCAATCACTGCAATCTCCGCACTTAGAAGACCCATGGATGTCACAGCCATTCCCAAAATCCCTCCACATAGGACACCAAGCACATTAGCCGAAAGACCGATTCCAAAGGTTTGCGCCGGATTATCGGTGTAATTCAGCATTTCTCCGAGGATACTCCACCAAAACAGATCAAAAATACCGCAAGCACCAAGCATCAAGGTATCTACAATAAGATAATCGGAGGTGCTTCTCCCCAACAGCATAAAGCTGATGAATGCCCCCATAATCATAGCCATTCCGATATACAAAATCTTGGAACGCTTCGCCTTAATGGGAAGGTTCCTCATAATGGCCAGTGCAACTATATAAGGCACAGCCCAATACCAGCTCACCAGTCCCGTTAAATGCTCGAAGGCGGGGTTGATGACCTGATACATCAGACCAGAATTTATTGTGATGATGAAGACAAAAAGGCAAAGCAGTATAAGTGGGCTTTTAATACTTCCGCTGGTCTTATTTTTATATTGCTTGTTCTGTTCATTCTTCTGCTTGGCCGGAAGCATATAAATGAAGACTATGGCCATTACAAGGCAAAGCATAGAGAGACCGAGACCGATAAAGGGAGACTGGTTCATGGCAATCACATTTACTGCAATCATAATAAGATTGGAATAAATAAGAACATTTGCACAGGACTTAATACGCTCGTTCTTAGGCGTGAAGGCTTTAAGAAAATATCCCCATGCCGCCACTACATAGCCGCAGATATATCCACCGATAATCAACCCACCCATCCATAGAAGAGAAGGTGAAAAAAAGAAAGGGATAGTAGCAGCTAAGCATAAGCCCATACCACCCAGCATTATTCTTCTGGCTGCCACATAAGACCTGATAAAGAAGCCACCTGTGAAAAGTCCAATAAAATGTGCGATAATAGCAGCCAATATGTAAGAGCCGGCATCTGCTGCACGCAAATCCAGTAAACTGTATAGAACCTGACCTTCAAACAGAAATGAAAGGAGATAGGCAAATGAAAATGAAAATGCCGCAATGGAAAGTCTGCGGGAAGTTAAAAATTTATGTTTGCTATATATTGCTTCAGGCATATATGCCACCTCGCTATAACTAATTTAATTAACATTATATAGGACTATTATACCATCCTAAAGAGATGATATCAAATTTTTCGTCAAATAAATACTGATTGTAATCCAAAGAGCACTCTGCTACAATAAAGTAAGATAAAATGAGTTTTAAACAGCTGCTGCGGAGGTATAATATATGACTAATAAAGGTCAAAAAGTAGCATTTCATACATATATGAATGAGCGCCGACTGTCTGTAATCGTACATTCGCTAATATCGGCATGGATGCTGGCATTTCTTTTTGAGGGACAGATATTTTACTCCCTTGCAAACGAATATGATTACGCCCCGAATGTAATAGTTTTCTGTGGACTAGCAGCTTGTTTTGCTGGACTTCTACTGTGCGGATTGATAATAAAGACTAAGAAGGCGGCAAAACAGCTGCTTCTTGGCACCTGTCTCCTGTCTATCGCTATGTCCGCTATTTTCTTTTTTCCACCATCAATATTATGGCTGCTAGGAATTGTTATTGGCTCATTTTTTGCCGGGGCCTGTGTGGCCGCCTGGGCATTTTATCTAAAAAGCAGTACTCCTAAAAATGAGCGTATTAAAACAGTCGCCGATATGCTGATTTTATCTAATATTCTGATGATATTGCTTAACATGGCGGCTATTCTTGTATCAGGCAGGCTAGGACTAGCAGTATCCATGATTATGCTGATCTGTGCCTTTTTCTTTGCACTGAGGCTTCCCACAGATCATGAAGCTATTTTACCGGCATACATAGGCCGAAAGGAGAGCTATGTCAGTATCACTAGGCTTCTAGTATTCTTATGCCTCTTCATTGTAATTATCACCATTAACTCCGGACTCATGTATCAGGTCGTAAATCCCGCCTTTGCACATCTTGAATGGCTGACCAGCTGGTATTGGGCACTTCCTTATATTATGGCAATTTTTATCATGAGGAATCTGTCTCGGCGAATAAATCGGACATATATACTCTATGCGGCTATTGCTATGATTGGTTTTTCCTTTATTGGTTTTATGAGCCTTGGCCGGGGTGCCGCCACCTATATTGTGGTCAATACGCTTATGCTGGGAGCATGTGGTGTATATGATTTGTTTTGGTGGAGTGTCCTGGGTGAAATGCTTGAGCTCAATAAAAATCCTGCAAAAATTCTTGGTATAGGACTATCTGCAAATGTACTGGGTGTACTTCTGGGTGGACTGATTGGAAGTGCTATCACATCACCAAATACATACAACCCAAATCCTACATTGCTGGCAATGATAGTGGTCTGTATTACTCTGGTTCTTTTACCACCCTTACATAAGCACCTATCCCTACTTCTTAAGGATCATGCATTTTTGTCGGAATTCTCGGAATTGTCTGCCAAAGAGCAAGAGGGAAAAGTTGATCGTGTCACAAGGTTTGGCAATCTATCGGAAAGAGAAGGCCAGGTGGCATCAAGGCTCTTACAGGGTAAAACCTATAAAACCATTGCCGGTGAGCTTTACATAAGTGAGAATACTGTTAAATATTATGTGAAAAATATCTATTCAAAATTTGGTATTCAGAGTCGTGCCGAGCTGATTAACATAATACTAAAGGATGAAAATACAACTATAGATAAATAACAGCTATCATATTCGTATTAATTCCCCCTTACCTCTTTCGGGTAAGGATTACCCCCTACCCGAAAGAGGTAGGGTTTTTTTATGCAAACTACCCTAGTGGGTAATGCTCTTTTTCCTTCAGTTTTGATATGCTGTTCTTGATAAGCAAAAGCCTGCAAATAAAGAGGAATTTATTTAATTCATTATAATCAATAGAGAAAAATATGTTTAGTGAAATCCAACCAATAAGGGGGGGAGTATGCTTGAAGACAATCAGAAAAAGACAATTAATTTATGCCGGCTTAGCAAGCCTAAGTGTATTGATAGGCATACTGCTTCTTGTATCCGGAGGAGTCTGGTCTGATATTCATGGGCGGATACTTCTGTCAAGTGTTCTGATTGTCGGATTGGTTCCAATGGCATTAATGGCATACGAGACTAGGAAATATAGGGATGCAAGGCTTATTACAGATAATCCGATTATGCATTATAAAACTGCTGTTATCAGCAACATATCAGTGGAGGCGCCTATGCAGCAACAAACAAAGCATGATGAAATAATTGTCTCCTATTTTGGGATTCTTCTAAATGATAAAACCATTGTATTTAATCAAAAGGGTATCCGTTTAAAAGCCGTGCAAATCGGAGAGGGTTTTATATCTTTAACCTATGGCACGCCAACATGGGCACAAATCATTCGACTTCTATGTCCAGTAATCGATCCGGATGCTATGGATAAAATTAGCGAGAAATTCAGGTATGAAACCGGTATTAATCCCTCACTCATATCCATGGGGATTGATGAAAAAAGATTTTAGTACAGTAATGTAAATGAAATAGGAGGTTAGAGATATGTATTGTATGAATTGTGGATTACAAATACCAGAAGACACAAGGTTCTGTCAATATTGCGGAACCAAGATAAACCCATTACCAGTAGGGGCAGCAAACCCGCCTCCTATAGCAAATATACCACCTGTATCAAACCAGCCTAGCTCAGTAAATGTCTCTCCTACAGGTAATGTACAGCCTGTACAAAACCTGAGAGGCTTCTCTACCCGTATTAATGACCCGGCCTTTGCAAAATATATCAAAAATACTAATCGTTGGTCTGCTATTTTCTCTGTTATATTAGCCATTGTCGCTGTCGTTGGCTTCTATATAGCCGGAGAAAAGGGAGCAGACAATATGGAAAATCCGCAAGCTCTTTATATAGGACTTGGTATTGGAGGTATGTTCCTGTTAATTGCACTGTTCCAAATACTTGGTAGGAAGCGAAGTGTAACCTGGGATGGTACGGTAGAAGACAGAAAGGTAAAGAAGAAAACCGAAAGACAGAATTACGGAGATAATGATGTACGATATGAGGATTATTTGGAATACACCGTAATAATTCGCAGTGACCAGGGAAAAAAGCATACCATAAGGCATCGAAATAATGATACTATTTATAACTATTACAGCATAGGGGATAGGGTACGCCATCACGGAGGACTTAAGTCCTTTGAAAAATACGACAAGACAGGTGATAAATTTATCCCTTGTAATGCCTGTGGAACCTTATGTGATATAAGAGAGGATTACTGCTCTAGGTGCAAATGTCCACTTCTCAAATAGGATATATACTTAAGAATTCAATCTTATATGGAACTTTAATAAAAGCTTAATCAGTATATATTTGAAAGGATGATTATATGAAAAAAATTTACTTATTTCTAATATTAGTCATGCTATTATCACTTACTGCCTGTGATGATTCTGATGACGGTGGCAGCAGCAGTACAGATAAGTCAAAGTATGTGTGGGTGCTTGTGGATACAGAGGATTATGAGAGAGAGGAATATTATGAGGATACTGAAGGCCATGAATTCATTCATAGCTTTAATTATGAGCATGGCAGCTATGAGGTAAAAAAGGTTTATGACGGTGAGACAAGGATAAATGCCGACGAGGAATATATTCATGGTGAGACCTACAAGGCAAGATGTGATTTTAATATACCACCAGAAAAATTCGCCCCCGGCGAACAGATAACCCTTGACATAAATTTTAGAGAAACAGAAAACACTCTGGTGGGATGGTCAGGCCTTGCGAGCTTTTGGGCAGCTATTACTACAGAGGATGTAATCTTTACTGGTACTTCGTCTGAGGATATAAAATTCAAGGATGATACTGGGGATTACGGTCACTTACTCAATACATCGGAAGGAATAAGCTCTATTAATACCAAATTAACTGCCGAAGCACCTAAAGGAAAGAAGGGTGACCGTATTGTAATTCGTACTCAAATAGTTTTGGACGCTGCTAGCATTGGTACAAGATATATATATGAGCTTCAAAAACCGTAATAAAAGGCTCGCTTTACCCTATATCTAACAAAAAAACAATAAGTATTCAGAAAGGCAGGTGCGACAATGGAGCACACAAAACCCTCTTTAATTAGAACCATTTTCGGTATGATGATAAATCCGGCAGGGGCCCTAAGAGGAGCACTTTCGGGTAAATGGTATCTAGCCGTCGCTGTGTCGGCACTGGCCTTTGGTTTGTTTTTTGCACAAACCGGGTTGGATTTATACAAGACAGGCCAGAAGGACTGGACCTTTATCCTTTTATCGGTAGTAACAGGCATAGCCTATGGCCTTGTGGTTATTCCTCTGATTGCAGTTATTATATGGATTATATTAAAGGCTGCGAAAACCGATAAAAGCCTTTTACAAGCCATATCAGCCTTTTGCTTAAGCTATAGTGGAGCGTTGATATACGGTATTTTAGGGCTGATTTTCTCTTTGGCAATGGGTTGGAAAACCTCTATAGCCTTTGGTGCAACCGGAGTCTTATGGGCTATTGGTCCAATGATGTTTACTATCAGGGAGCTTACAGGGGGTAAAAATGCCCTAAGTGTACCTCTAGCAACACTGGTCAGTGCAACGGTCCTTTTTTCCTGGTCCCTGTTTGGCAACCTGTAGGAGGTGATGAGGGTGGAAATAGATTTTAGAAAAGGAAAAACAATGAAAGCTTTGATTAGAAGGCTATGTTATATGGCTTTTGGCATCAGTGCGATGACTAATCCACTTGATGCTCTGAATCTCTATAATATTATAATCGGTGCCATAATAGGGCTTTTGTTTGGATGGATCTTTAGAGTGTTTATTAAAGGCTTTCTAGGTATGTTTAACGGGTCCTTTAAGAAGGAAAAGGGAAAGGATGCAATCCGTTATGCTACTGATAACGGCATGCTTTTTCTTACACCATTTGCTTTAATGCTGCTTTTAGCTACATTTTTATTAAACTGGTCCATGACGGTTCCCTTCATATCTGCGGGACTAATGGCCGTTGGCACGGCATCTAGTATTGAGATGGGGAGATTGCTCGGTAAGCAGAGAATTAAAAATACTATAGCTACGACTGTAGTGTCCTTCATATTTTCATTTATATGGACGTTATCATTTCCATATCTATATAAGGCTCCGTCCTTGGTTGAGGGAGGAGTAACGCTGGTACGGTTATTGTTAGGAGGTGGAGGACTATGAGAAGATTTCTTGCTTGGATAGGAATACTTGCTATGACCACGATACAATTCCTGCCACTGACGGCTATGGCAGCAGAGAAGGGAGCCCCACCCAAGGAGCCATATGAAAAGGTAAGCAGAAAAAGAGGTGGCTGGTACGAAAACCGTATGGATTACGGAGGTAAATCAAAGCTTATAATTGGCTATAACGGGGATTACTCGACGTTGGCTAAGGAGCCAAGCCTGGAGTTCTATCTGGCGGAGGATATTCTGCTCACAGGAATCTATATCCCCTATAAAGGTACAGAGTCTGGCTACGCCGAGCTAACACTTGAGGACAGTAGGGGAAATATTTATCAGGGCTTTTATGTAGAGCATGCACTGACGGGAGGTATAAAAGAGGAGAGCTCGCCCGAAGCAGCTACAGCCGTTCAGCATAATAGTCTTTACGAATTTATACCTGAGAATGAGCTGGTTCTAATAGAAGATAATTATACCCTCTATATAGAAGGCGAGGAACTGCCTATTGATGCTTATCTTGTCAAGGGATACAATTACTCAGCCTATAAGAGATATAAGGATGAGCTGATACAATGGGTCAAGGAGAATGAGAAAGAGGATAATAAACCTGCAGAGAGCCCGGCCAGTGTGGGTAATGAAGACCTGTCAGAGCTCTATAAGCAGTTTATGGAGAATACCAAAGAGGATCTTGAATATGAGCCCTCCTGGGACGAGGAGCCATATGAGTTTATTTCCCCGGTATTTTCTCTCGATGAGGAATATACAGTAGACGAGATTATTCTAAGTACCTGGAATCAGGGTGGAGGTATACGTCCCGGCAACATCAGCATATATAATGAAGACGGAGATATGGTTGCTACCTACAGAGCTCAAGGTGCAAGTCAGGGAGGTAAGCCAAATACCTTATGGGTAATCATGCCTGCTATCACATTAAGCGCCGGTGTCTATTATCTTGATATGGACGCACCGGAGGCTTTGGATTATGATGCTTCGGGCGAGCCTGTATTCTATGTCGGTGTGTCAGTACCTGCCTTGCCGCCGACTGATTTTACAGGAACCTATAAAATAGGGGTGGATTTATATAAAACCCATACTTTAATGGGACCTGTGGAGAGTAAGACTAGTAATTTGAATATTGAGGTTCAGGAGCTGACCATTCTTGACAAGGGAACGATAATTGAACTTATAGGTCAATATGAGGGAATGCCATTTTCACAAAACTGTGATGTTATAGAGAGGGAAGAGGATTATCTAGTCGCTCAATTTGATTTTGGTGCTGATCTAACAAACCTTCCCTACAAGGCAGCCATATCAGCAAATGCAAAGGTAACACTTAGAAAGGAACTATATGACAGGGTTACCTTTCAAGTGGCAGGTAATGCATATTACTCAAGAGCAGCCTCTAAAGAAAAAGGTGCTGATGAGAATACATATGAACTGACAGGGCAGGGTGGGAGAAGCAAAAAGGATTTACCTCCCTTTGTTATGGCGGCTATTGCTAATGCCTATGGTGCGGGAAACATTCCTGGACCTGATACTCCGGTTGAGGCAGCCATAGGCATGCTCTTTCCGCCGCTGGTAGGTCTCGTGGTTAGCGTATTACAGGGACTATTAAAGCCTAAGGAGCTTATACCTAAGCTCTCGGTTGGTGAGCAGGCTATGAAGGATGCTAACCAATCTCTGGGTAAGGGTCTTGTAAGCGAAGAGGAGATTAAGGCATGGACGGCCGTAGCCGATGCCTTGGGAACGTCGGGAGGTGACGCGGAGGATGGTTTCTCAATAGGAGATAATGAGCTTCCGGGAGGCGCTGATTATGTGGCACCGGCATCGGAACCAACAGGATCATTTGGACAGTACGAGGGTCCGGATGAGGATTTATCCTTTGGAAAGCCTGACCCTGCTCCTGAAGCTCAGACCAATGAGCCATATAGCCAACCGATGGATGCCGAATTTACACCAACTACTGAAGCAGAAGGCAATATAGTAGGAGCCGAGTCAGAGCAAAGCGGATATTCACCGCCTCTAGAGCCGGAATCCATGGTTGTACAGACCAATGCTCTGGGGTCTCAGACACTGATTATAAGAGATCCTGCAACAGGAGGATGGATAAATGCAGAAAGCGGTAATCCATTTGATTTAGACGCTCATAGAAGAAACTTCCCTCAGCAGATGAAGGAATATGAGGATTATGCTAACCGTAATGCCGAGCTTGAAAGAACAGGTCGGTCTGCCATGCAACAAGCTCTTGACGATATTGACAGGAAGTACAGACAAGAATTCGATTCCATTCAAAAGCAAATTGATAATCGTAGGATGGAGCAGCTAAGGCGTAATCAGGAAAGTCTTGAGTGGGAGCAAAAGCAAGCCGAAAAGCTTTCCGGTTGGGGTAGGATAGCCGGTGACTGGGTTGTGGGTATGGGTAATGATACCATCGACCTGGCAAGAGCCGGTAAGGACACTGTTGTCAGTGTCGGTGAAAAAGCAGGAACTCTTGCAGGACGAATGGTATATGACCCAGAAAGTATCGCAAAGGATGTAAATGATGCTTATAAATCGGTTAAAAAGTCGTTGGTCTCTGCTAAGGATAAGGTCGTTGGTACCGCAAAGGAGGTATACAACAAACCTTGGATTGCAGTCAAGGGCGTCATGGAGACAGGCAAGGCTGCCATAGATTTTGCAACAAGCCCTAAGAAACAGCTGGAATTTGTAAAGGAAGCAGTAGGAATCAATGATTTTGCTGATTCATGGGATCCCAATCTTCCTGTAACCGAGCGATTTAAGAAGGTGCTATCAGGTACCTTTAAATTAGGAACCACAATTGGCACGGCTGGTACGGGAGCTGCGGCAAAGACAGCGGCAGGTACCGTAGGAAGAGCAGCAGCCAGCGGGGCAAGGACAGCTAGTACTGGAGCTAAGGCAATGGCTACAAGGCTTCCCGTTAAAGGAATTAAACCGTCACTACCTGTTATGAGAAAACCTAACTATGTGGCAGTTAATAGACCAAATGCTTTAAATGGTGTCAGCAAAACAGCTCAGAAGGTAGTTCAGAATGTAGCTGATGACATGGGTCTACAGATTAAGGCCAGAACTATAAAGTCTCCCAATGCTGGTAGAATGATTGATACAGGGCTGGCGGCTCCTAAGAGGATGAATATGAAGGCAAAGACCCTCTCGATAAATGATGAGCTACTGGGAGGACCTAAATACGGCGAAGAATTAGTTGGCTATTATAATCCTAAGCTACCTCCTAAGGAGGTATGGAATAAACTACATCCGACAACCAAAAAAGAGCTGGCTAGTCTTTATAAAACAAGGCGGCGGGAATTCCGTAATCTTGAAGGCACTATGAAAGACCTTCAGGCAGCTGGAGAATATAAGCTGGAAGCCAATGGACTGGTAAGAGACTTAAAGCAGGGAGGCAAATACGTAACCAGCGATTTGGATATACATGACATTACTAACTTTGATGGTTCACCTGTTAGCGAAAGTGTTAAGAAGGAAGCCTATAAGCGCATGATGAATTACGGAAGTGTTAAGGGAAAGCCACCGGTACAATCCACTATAATGCATGAGGGCACCATGTCCTGGAAACCGGAAAGCGAGAAGTTGAAACTAGCTAAAGAGCGTTTGATTGATGGTGCGACAAAGGAAGGTCCCGGTAAAGGTATTACATCCTTTAATCCTTTATCTAAACCAACATCAGAAAAATATGTAAGAGGTTGAGAGGAGGTAGAAGCAATATGTCAAAGCAATTTAGTAAAAAAGAAAGAGTCGACATATTAGGGCGACTGCTACCCTTGGCTCAAAGCTATGATAGGTTGGCTTCCGATATAGACCTATATGGGGATGACGAGCAGGCAAATCCGGAACTAAATCCTCTGGAGGAACAGCTTATAGTTATGAATAATGAAATACAAGAATTACTTGAGTCCTATATGAAGGGACTACCTATAAGGGATTTATCCCGGTGTCCCTTCACTGGGGAGAAGGTATCTATGGCCATAGACGACATGGGTCTGGATGGCTTGTGGTGGAACTATGATTCACCTAAACGCCCTGAAAACAAGCTCCCTGATACCTGGTTTGCTATTGACGGTGCTCTGATGCTTAAGGGTGAGATCGAGAAAGCACCTTTCCTATGTAGCCCGGGCCCGGATATACCCTTTGTTCTTCCGAGACTATTGGAATTTATCCAGGCCAAGGCTGTGATATCAACAATTCAAATCGGCTCACATATCGCTTATCCCATATGCTACTATGCAGACCCCATGCTATATGGAGAGTTAAGAGTTAACGACTGGGGTACGGGAAGGTATTGGGAGACAGGAAGTATGATTCCCGAGCTATGGAGTCCCGGACAGTATATCAGTCTAACTCCTGATAAAGATGAATATGACTTTGATTTGGAGCCATGGATTAAAGCAGGTAAGCTATTATGGATTTCACCGGACGACAATTCTATGACTCTCCATGGTCATGTATCTGGATGTCCCTATCTAAACCTGCAGGGTAGTCGCAGGCTGAAATTTATAAGGGACGGTCTGGTTTGGGAGGACGAGGAGGAACTTGAATTTTTTGATGAGGATAATCCTGATTTTGATCTCGAGCATTTCCAAAGCATATTAAAGCAGATAGAGGAGGAGATTATAGATGAATAGGATGAATGAACCCCTTACTTTTGTTGTAAAGCAGGAGGATATGACTAATAAGGCGCTTTTGATGGATGAAGCATTGATACTTGCCATAGATATAGTATCCCAGCCGGATTTATATGTAGTGATGCGCACGGCTGGAGTAAAAGGAATATCTGAGAGTCGACTACACCGAAATAATGCTCGTGGGAGCCTTGTGGTTCTTACAGAGCAGGGAGAGGGTGATGATGTCGTCATTACTATGTTCGACAATTACAAAACCTTTCTTAATAAATGGGCTGATGAATTCATCGGGTCGGCGGAGGCTCCGGTTGCCAACTATATTCCGCCTGAGATAGGCTTAGAGGAATTTATGCTTACACTACATGCTATAGACTCCTTCCGCAGGGTGACATATCAAAACCTGCTGGACTATGTATATGTTGACAATGCCTATGTAAGAATACCTGAATTTACGAAAACCATGGCAGGGTCTTTAGCAAGCTTTGATATACGCTGGCTCCTGCCGGCCTTTATGGCAGTGACTCCGGGTATAGAACAATATAATACGAATCTGGAAGCAAAAAACATAGAAGTTCTTATGACTCATAAATTTTTTACCGAAGGGATGCTAGGCTCAGGTGAAGAGGTGCTGGTATTTGGTGAGGCAGGGCAGGTAATGGGGTTAGAATTTTTACACTCCTGGCTTTCGTCAATCGGATTCGAAATCAATGTGACCACTGGCGAGGGCTTTAAGGCTGTAGAGAAATTATTTGTCGCCCCTACTGTTTTGACAAACCATTTTGTTAGGCTTAGGGATGTAGGGGATGATAAGGCCATGGTTAATCATCAGACATATATAAGAGAGCAGCTTTTATCGAAGCTTAATGAAGTGTTTGAAAAAGCAGGCTCAATCCTACAACCAGTCCAGACTATGGAACCTACAGCTAAGACTATACCAAATTCGGCTCAGACTGTGCCAGCAATTTCTACACCAAAATTTTGCAACAATTGCGGTACAAAGCTAGAGGTTAATGCAGTGTTTTGTTTTAACTGTGGTAAAAAAATTAACTATTAATATATGTATTAGTAATCATTTAAATGTATATATGGAGTTAGGGAATGGCGATGGAAAAGACAACAGAGAAAATTTATTGGTAAGTCAGTGTGCCAATAATTAAAAACCCAGTGATTATAAAACAACTTGGAATTGCTATCGTCATTCCATTTAGTCTTGTTGCAATTATCCTTGCTGAGGATCGGGCTTATATATATGAAATTTAAAAAGCTTAGTATAAATTACTAAGCTTTTGTTAAATCTAACCACTGAGGTGAATGATATGGGAATCCTATGGAAGGAAAATGGAACTTTTAAAGAAGAAGGTATGGAGAGGGCCGAATCTCTATGGATTCAAAGCCAATACCGCAATAATAACAGTGGAGAAAATGATTCAAACAATGATGTTATAAGACCGAGTCTTAAGGGTGAAATCTCTACTGAGGTTGCTGTAATCGGTGGTGGAATGGCAGGTGTACTTATAGCATATCTGCTACAACAAAGAGGTGTACCGGTTGTAGTAATAGAATGCAGAAAAGCCGGTGGTGGAATCACCAAGAATACAACGGCTAAGATAACCTCCCAGCATAGTCTGATATATAAAAAGCTTTTATCATATAAGGGAGAACAAAGAACCTGGGAATATGCTATGGCTAATCAACTGGCAATTGATAAATATCAAGAGATTATAAAGAAGCTTCAGATTGATTGTGATTATGAGGTCCTTCCTAATTATATATATACTTTAGATGACGAGCAGAAGATTAGACAAGAGGTCGATGCAGCTTTAAAGCTTGGACTTCCGGCATCATTTACAAAGGAGACCACTCTACCCTTTAAGGTTAAGGCGGCTATTAGGTTCGATAACCAAGCTCAGTTTCATCCTCTTAAGTTCCTTGATGGGGTTGCGGAGACACTAAAGATATATGAGAACACCCGCGTAACCCAAATTAATAAGAATGGACTAATCATTACGGAATCGGAGCATAACGGTTCCTTTAGGGGAAGTGTAAAGGCAAAGAAGGTGGTAATAGCCACCCATTATCCTTTTATCAATGTCCCCGGGTATTATTTTATAAGGCTTCATCAGGAACGATCCTATCTGACGGCTCTTGAAGGGTGTGGCCAGGCTAAGGACAACTTGGATGGTATGTATCTGGATGCCGATCAAAATGGGTTTACCTTTAGAAAATATAAGGACTACCTGATACTTGGTGGTGGCTACCACAGAACCGGTCAGTATCAGCCCATAAATTCTTATGGCAAGCTTGAGAATGCAGCAAGAAAATGGTACCCTGGTTCAAAAGTAAAATATACCTGGTCTGCCCAAGATTGTATGACACCGGATGCGGTTCCTTATATAGGAAGATACTCGATTCGTACACCGAATATATATGTGGCTACGGGATTTAACAAATGGGGAATGACAAGCTCCATGGTATCAGCCATGATTATCTCTGATATGATTACTGGTAAGGAGAATGAATACCGCAAGGTGTTTACTCCTAGAAGATTGATGCTATCTGGTAGCCGAGTATTAATAAAGGATGCTGCGATTATAACTGTTAGTCTCCTAGAAGAGCATCTTAAGATTCCCCATGATAAGCTTAAGAATATCGAAAAGGGGAAGGCAGGTGTCGTTAGGCACGATGGACAAAGGGTTGGCGTCTACCGTGATAATGATGACAAATATTACTTTGTCACCACCAAATGTCCTCATCTGGGGTGTAAGCTAGAGTGGAATCAGAATGAAATGACCTGGGATTGCCCGTGTCATGGCTCTAGGTTTGATTATCAGGGTAAGATGATTGATAATCCTGCCATGAGGGATGCATTTGATTCTAGCGTTAAAAAGAGAAATATATAAGCCTACTAGTGATAGCTTAATATAAATTCTTTAATCTAGATGGATTAAAGCTCCTGTTATTAATATAGTCCTTAAGATATCGCTCTATTTCTTTTATAGCATTTTCCTCGGTTGTCATAGCATCCCGGAAGGCTTTAATAGCCTCCGGGATATAATTTATGTCATCTCTAGCATTACCAGTCAGCTTAATTTGCTTTAATGGCAAGAGTATATCTGCCAGCCTATGATACAAGAAAGCCACATCTGCTAAATCAGGTATTTCTTTTATGATAGCATCCATATAGCTACAGATTTCAATTTTTATATCTATATAGGTTTCGAGAATATAATAGGCTCCATCTATATTAAAGTCTCTGCACCTGAAGGCATCCAGTAGATTTTTGTAAGCTATTTTGCCAGAACCATAATCAGGGGTAACTTTATATTCTGTATACCACTCCCTTACTGCACACTCAAGGGACTCCAGATAGATGTCTCTATAATCCTTTTCAATAGAATCCCCGATTATCTGGACAAACCAATGACCCTCAGATATCAGACCTAAATTATCAAAAAGCAAAACATCGTCCTCCTTGCTAGTGCTATTAGAAAAGAAAAGGACCTGATCATCCTTATTATAGCCCGTATAGAGACAAAAAATTGGCCTTTCAATTTCCCAGCCTATGGAAGCCCTACCCTGGTCTATGGAGCGGATAATCTTATCTAGCATATTCCTTTGATATAATGGAAAGGTAGAATCCAAAGGTGTTCCTACATAAACCTCATTATAGATCCCAAGTGTGTTGACTGCTTGCCAATTTTCTGCCTGCCAGGAGTATAAATCTAGAGAACTAGGAAGAAGTCTTTTGTGTACGACAAATTTGAATGACATGCCAGTCATTCCTGATAGCATATATTTAGGATGCTGAAATAAGCCTGCTGAAGTTAGTAAGGCATAGAGACAATCAATATAAGATCGGGGTCCTTGATGGAAGTTTTCAATTTTTAATTTCTTTTGATTCATTTTACTCCCTTACTCATTTATCATATTAAGATCATACTCTATTATGGTGTCATAATCTCTACCCATGGCAATATCTGTTTCACCGGTTCTTAGGTTATATACAACTGACCAGACAGTACCCTCCTGATCGACATCTGACAGTAGCTGCATGGCTTCCTCTTCAGACAGCACACCCTTCTTCTCCTCTAGCCTGGCTACTGCCTTTGAATAACGATCACAATACTTGTTACCGCCTTCAGTAGATAGTATAAAGTTGGTACATACCTGCCATGGCTCATCTGTTTTATATACAATTATTTCCCCATTAATAAACTCAATGACCGCAGAGTCCCCGCTTGCATCAGCTACCATAAAATGCAAGGGGTCAGTATGAAATATTATATTGTATTCCTTGAATTTATCAACTGCCTCTTCTATAGTGGTGGCATAATCCAATATGAGCCTCATTATGCCAACCTCGTCCGTACTTGGCTTATCCGGATCGAATGGAGTCTTGGCATGGGGAACAGTCAGTGATGCTATAGCCAATCCATGTTCATTAACTCCGTCAATAGTTACTCGGGGAGCATATAATATGCTATTATTAAACAGGGATTTATTAGGAGGGTTGCCCTTATTATATCCCAAATAGAAGAGATCAACCATAGATATGGAGGAGTTCTTTCCTGGAGCATCTGTTAAAAGAACCGTAATTGGGTGGTTAAGCAAGGTATAATCCAAATTCCTACAAAAAAGAGGCTCTCCCTTTTGGTTTCTGGCTAAAAAACCACTACACAGGACAGTATTATTATCTGTTATAGATGAAGTAGTGCCTAGATGATCTAAATTCACAGGTGAATAATCCAGATCATATGTGCCATAATACCTTATATAATATAGAGGATGATCGTCTACCATTTTAAGGCTTGTGATTGTTAGTATCCGATTTAAGTTAAGAAGAACACCGATAACAGGAACAAGCATAAATATTAATAGAACAGCTATAATTCCTTTTCTTTTAAGCTTCATATCTATCTACCCCCATTTTCTTAATAAAATTTTATAGCTATATTATAAAACGGCTGGTATGACATAGAATGTCATACCAGCCAAGATCTTATAGTTTATCATATATTTTTTTACATTGATTTCTGATCTTATCCTTTAGCCAGTTGGGAGATTTTATATCCTTCCACTGATTAGAAATCATAAGCTCTCTTACCATCTGGTTAATGTCATAGAAATCGATCTCATATAGCCCTTCATCAAGCTTAGTCACTTTATCCCCTAGATAATTTAGATTACACTCAGGGCTATTAGTAATGAGAAGGGTTTTAAAGGGCTTTCTTTTCATAAAGCCGATATAGTTATCTGCATTATAACTAATATTTTTAACAAAAGCCTTGTTGTTTTCAGACCATTTATTAAATCGATCGAGTCTGAATATAGCAATATCCTCATACTCTTCGCAATATGCTACAAGATAATCATTATCTGATTTACCGTATAGAGTATATGGATGCAAGATTAGATGAACCTGTTCACCATCAGGAGTTAGATAAGATACGTTTAATTTTTTTTGTTTATTTATACAATGATTTATATCATGAAATAGAGATATTCTATTATTATTTATATTAAAAACCGGAGAGCTATGTTCAGGGTTTTCAAAGTCTGATAGGTTTCGAAACAAATTAGCTATTCTTTGACTATTTTCATTTCCGTCAAAATTATTGTATCTATAGGCTAAGAAGCTTAAAATTTTCCTCTCTTCATCAGTAATGATAAAGTTAGGAAGTATATAGGTCATATCATCATAAACGTACCCTCTTTTTGCCGCAATATAATTAATTGGTGCATTTAGAGTGTTTTTAAGATATTCTAAATCCCTATTAGCTTGCCGCCATGATATTTCAAAGTGCTCTGCTAATTTACGGCAATTGGGGTATTTGTGCTGCCTTATCTCCTGATCGAGCCACATTATTCGATGTACATTGGCCATATGGACACCTCACAGTTAATCTAGACCTACAAACAGTTCTTAAGTTTTGTCTGAGTATACTTATACATTATAATATAATATAGTCGGATTAAGGATGCAATATTGATTGCGATAAATATTAACGTAAATAAAATTAGTTATAATTAGAAATCTAATTTAGCAGGCCTCTCATACTAAAG
>JAAYJU010000152.1 GCA_012522735.1 Clostridiales bacterium
CTATAATAACCTTGAATAAATATTTTGTCAATAAATATTTGCAGATATGGTATCTTATATTTCACCACCACATTTATCGCAAAACTCCAGCCCCTCCAAGGTAACCCCGCCGCAATCCGGACAGATGATTTTATTGGGAAGGATCTCCATCTCTACTATTTCAAATTCATCCTCATTTTTTAAAGTATCCCCAGGCATTTCTTCCTCAGAATATAAATCCATATCGGCATCATCGATCTCATCCTTCATAAAATCAATGTCTTTAGGTAATTTATTCTTTCTAAGTAGCCTATCCCATTTAAACATAATCTCCCCCCTGATTGATATCTACATCGGTACCAGGTACCATAAATTAACTGTACCTGGTACCGATGTGTGTACTGTCTGTAGCAATTCATAGTATCAGTGCTCTGCTCTATATTTATTCATTAATCCCTTGAATATCTCACCACTACTGGGTGGCGTATAGGTTATAGCATTGGCACCGGCATCAATGGTCTGCAAAATCGATTCCGGCGTCGGACCACCTGTAGCGATAATCGGAACATTGGAATATCTCTTTCTAATATCTCTGACAATCTCGGGAGTCTTAGAGGCCGCTGATACATTCAGTATAGAGACTCCGCTATTTAGCCTACTTTCAATGTCTGCCTTTTCAGATACCACAGTTATAATAATGGGTATATCAATACGCTCTTTTAAGAACTCTATAGTTTCATTTGGAGTAGGAGCATTTAAAACTACTCCAACCGCCCCCTGAAATTCAGCATGCTCGGCTAGATTTACTACCCTATTCCCCGTGGTGGTTCCTCCTCCAACACCGCAAAATACCGGTACATCGGAACAGGTTATTATTGAATGAGATATGATTGGCTGAGGTGTAAATGGATACACTGCAATGACAGCATTGGCATTACAGTTGCGTATAATTGCAACATCTGTTGTAAATACAATGGACCTTATAAGCTTTCCAAAAATCCTTATACCACTGGCTGCATCTATCTCTTTAGGAACCCTAATCATATGTCTCCTTAGGATTCCATCAATTTCAGGTGTTGGTCTGTCTACCATACTATTCCTCCAATACCGCCTGCAATGCTTTTTTGCTTTGCAACGCCCCTAATCTCTATAACAGGAACACCATTTCCTTCAATATAATCCTTTGTAATGATTACGCGGCCTATGCTATCATCTTTAGGAATTTCATACATAATATCAAGCATAATTTCTTCTAATATAGCCCTTAAGGCTCTGGCACCGGTCTTCTTTTCGAGCGCCTTGTCTGCTATAGCTTCAAGTGCTTCTGGGTCAAATATTAAATCCACCTCATCCATTGCAAGAAGTCCTTTGTATTGCTTTAGGATAGCATTCCTTGGCTCCATTAGAACCTTGACTAACATTTCCTTGGTTAGTCCCTCAAGGGTAAATAATATAGGCAGTCTTCCCAAAAATTCTGGTACCATCCCATACTCCCTTAGGTCGTCTAGTGTTACCTTCTGTAGAAGATTTTCTTCATTATCATATTTATCCTTTAGATCTGCCTGAAAACCTATAGAGCTTTGCTTATTTAGCCTAGCCTTAATTATCTTATCTAGGTCTGGAAAAGCCCCTCCACAGATAAATAAGATATTTTCGGTATTTATAGTTTTAAGTGGTACCATGGCATTCTTTGAGGATGCTCCGACAGGTACCTCTACATCGCTTCCTTCTAATAGCTTTAATAAGCCTTGCTGTACCGATTCACCGCTTACATCCCTACTGTTTGTATTTCGTTTCTTAGCAATTTTATCTATTTCATCTATAAATACTATTCCTCTCTCAGCCTTCTCCACGTCATTTCCTGCTGCCGAAAGAAGCTTTGATATAACGCTTTCAACATCATCGCCAATATATCCGGCTTCAGTAAGTGATGTGGCATCGGTAATAGCAAGGGGAACATCCAATAGATTTGCCAAGGTTTTTACCAAATAGGTTTTACCGCTTCCTGTAGGTCCTATCATAAGCATGTTTGATTTTTCTATCTCAATATCCTTAGGTGCCCACTTACTGATTCTCTTATAATGGTTATAGACAGCTACCGATACTACCTTTTTAGCGTGTTCCTGACCAATAATATATTCGTCCAGGCTCGCTTTAATCACATGAGGTGATGGGAGCTTCTTATGGTCAAAGGGCTCCTCTTCTTCCTTGGTTTTCTCTTTTTTCGCCTTCTTATTATCGGCTATAGCAGATGATTTCATCCCAAATATATTCGGAGGAATACCTACCATATTCATATAAGGATTATCACTGTTATTCATTATATCAAATGTCTTTTGCATGCAGTCAGCGCAGATATGTATGTTACCAGGTATCTCAATCATCTTACCCGTAACACTTTCAGGCCTCTTACATAGATAACAAAAATGATCTGATTTATCCTTCTCAGTATTCATATCCTCTATATTCGTTTTATCATTGTCGTTACTCATCTTTATTCCTCTCTAGCACCTAAGGTAAGGGTGACTGTCTGTTCCTTATAGCTATCATTCATATGACGCATGTATTTAATCTCAATATCTGTTCCGACTCGAATGCTTGATATCAATTCTCTTAGCTGGACGCCTGAGGTAATCTCCACATCATTAATATACTGAATAACATCTCCAACCTTTAGCCCCGCCTTATCAGCCGAACTACCTTCGACTATAGTCGAGATATATACACCGATAGGCATTCCAAACATTTCAGAGACTTCTTCTGTAACGTCCTGCGGTGCCACTCCAAGGAAGCCCTGTTCCTCGGGCTTAAGTATCTCACGGCTCATTAATTCATTAATAATTGGAATTGCTCTTGATATGGGAATTGCATAACCCATTCCCTCTATCTTATAATCGGCAAACTTAACTGTATTGATTCCAATAACCTCACCATCTATATTAAGCAAGGCTCCGCCACTGTTGCCAGGATTTATAGCAGCATCAGTCTGAAGAAGTACCATGGTAGTATATCTACCGTTATCAGAAACCTCTATCTTCCTATCCTTAGCACTTACATATCCCACTGTAAGTGACTGCCCATATCCCATGGCATTACCGATGGCAATTGTCATCTCTCCAACCTTTATATCATCGGAGTTACCAAGCTTAGCAATCTTAATCGCATCTATGGTGCTCCTTTCGATATCCGCTAAATCAACTGCAATTACTGCAAGATCAGCCATAGAATCTGTTCCCTTTATAACTGCATCAACCTGTGAGTCATCAATAAATGTTACAGTAATCTTGTCAGTTCCGTCAACAACATGATTATTTGTTGCTATGAGTAGCTCCTTTTCATCTTTGCCAACGATGATTCCAGAGCCACTTCCTTCTCTGGGATATTCCACGCCAAACCAAATGTCAGTGTTTGTAGATATAGAGGTTATGGATACTATAGATGGCATAGTCTCCTCTGCCACCTTCATAACTGATGATTCTGATATGTTGTTTACAGTTCCATGCTCAGTACTCCCAACCTTAAGCTTAGCCTCTGAAAGGGTATTATCAGAGGTTGAACCAAGGATATAGTTTTCATTGTTATTAAATGCACTAGGATTCATTATACCATAAATATACTGAACACCAAGAAATGCTGCTCCAGCTATAATACCAAATACTCCAGCCTTAAATATAAAGCCAAAAAATCTTCTGCCGGTGCTTTTCTTTCTGATTTCTTCTTCAGGCTGTTCAGGCTGTGGATTGTACTGGTATTGTTGATTGTAATATGATGTGGGTCCCGATACCTTCTCAGCCCAAAAACTATATTCCGGCCTATTATATTCGCTATTATCCTGTTTATTGATATTATCATGATAATTAATATTATCCGTGTTCTCATTAATTTGATTTGTATTATTTTCATTATAATTATCCATAAGCTTGCTCCTTTCCAAATCTCTTACTATCCATAGTGTATCAGCATTTTGTGATAAGATTGTGAAGAAATTAGAGAAATGGTTAATGGTATATATTATACTGTGACTTAATTTTTATTGAAAATCCATTGTTGAAAATGATATAATCATGTATCATAGTCTTAGGCTTATGAAAATATTATTGGCTGGGAGGATTATTTGTGATTAAGGACAACCAAAAAACTCTAAATCGACTTCATATATTAATGGATGCTAGTATAATTGTTATCTCTTTTTTGTTAGCTTATTATTTGAGATTCCATAGCTTTTTTAATAGACTAAATATACTTAGTGCAGAAAGAGGAACCTTCTACCCCCCAAGCGTGTATGCTCAAAGCTTATATATCCTAGTCCCATTATACTTGTTTATTTACAATAAGGCAAAGCTATATACCCCAAAGCGGGGGGAAAAAAGATGGACCGAGTTTTTTCTCATTTCCTACTCTAATTTTCTTGGGCTGGCCTTCTATTTCTTCTTTCTATACATGATTAGGGAGGAACATATATCAAGATTCTTTCTAGGTTTGTTTACATTAATTAATGTTGTTTTATGTGCCTTTGCTAGGATGTTGGTTGCTCAGACATTAATGGTTATTCGAAGACGCGGTTATAATCTCAAGCATGTAATCCTAGTTGGTTACAGCCGTGCATCTGAAGCTTATATTGACCGTATATTTGCCAATCCACAATGGGGTTATTATATACACGGGATTCTGGATAATAATATGGAGATAGGTACCATGTACAAAAAGGTACCTGTAATAGGAAGACTTGATCAGCTAGACGAATATCTTCTTAAAATGTCTCTGGATGAGATTGCAATTACTATCAGTATTAATGAATACGAGCAGCTAGAAAGAATTGTGTCAACTTGCGAGAAATCCGGTGTTCATACGAAGTTTATTCCGGATTATTATAGCTTTATTTCCTCAAGGCCTTATACTGAGGATTTATATGGTCTTCCTGTAATAAATATTAGAAATGTACCCCTAAGCAATACATTTAATTGGATAAGTAAGAGGATTGTAGACATCATAGGTTCATTTGTCGGATTAATAATATGTGCTCTTCCCATGCTAATTGTTGCTATAATTATTAGGCTATCCTCAAGGGGTCCGGTTATTTTTTCACAGATAAGGGTTGGTAAGAATAACAAGACATTTAAGATGTATAAATTCAGATCTATGACACTGCAAACCGAAGAAGAGGAAGAGAAGGCTTGGACTACCAATAATGATCCCAGGGTTACAAGGTTCGGAAAATTTATAAGAAGGACAAGCATAGACGA
>JAAYJU010000153.1 GCA_012522735.1 Clostridiales bacterium
ATTTACTCAGCTGGTCAGAGCACCTGATGTATGTTGGAAGGAAGCTGTGATGGCAGCATTTATACATCCTGAAGCAATAATAATTAGTATATCTATAGGAGCAAGTACAATACCTGATAGTCCATCGAATAAAAACCCAGTACCGAAACGATACAGATGACCGCTTAGAAGAATCATCTCGCCTATATACATAACAAAAGTAAGACCTGATGCCACAATTGACGGGAGTAATGCCGAAAGAGTTTTCTTCTTATTAAGCAGAAATGAGCCAACATATATGCCTGCTGTTAGGCCAAAGACGACAAAGAATAAAGTCATAAGCACCGCTGAAAGAGCCGATACTGTAATTTCTCCATCTCTAAAAAATGCGGTAAAACAAGCCAGAATGCAAAGACCAAGAAACAAGGCTGTGCATACTGATTGAATCACCAGTGCTTTTAGTCTGCTTTTATTTTTCGTAATAATCATATGGGCAAAGCCGTAAAAGCAGTTTAAGAGAGCTAATATCAAAACCAAGGATATAACATAAAAATGAATTTTGAATGCCGGACTGTAATCTCCGATAAGGACATCAACTGCTCGCCATGTCCTTGACTGAGAGCTTTCCGGTGGAACATAACACATAAGCATTTGCCAGCTTTCAAGTGTTGTCCTAGCGGTTGTTGTCACAATTGTAATACTTTCAAGCAGTAGCTCCGATACAAAGAAGACGACCAAAGATATTGCGGATGATGCTGCTAATGCATATTTCCTTGTATATTTCATCAAGACCGGTAAAAGCAAAACAGCAATTAAGACAGCCAAGCTAATCGGTGTATATGGAATAATGTATTTGGGATAATTCTCTGATAAAACCATTCCATTCTTTATCATATCGGCAACAACCTTCATACCCATATATAGGGGATAAAAAGATGCTATAAGTGCGCCAATTACAGAGAATAGATAAAATCTCTTAAAACTGCTCACCGATACCCCTCCTTAAAAACCAATTTAGTGTATATTGAACTATGCGGTATATTAGCACCAAACTTAGAACTAAGCATGCCATGCATAATATCGTCCCAAGTAACCTTGTCATCATTTACCAACACATATCTTACATAGGAAGTGTAGGTGGCATCATAAGTCTCAGCCTTTCCCTCGTACCTCATCAGATATTTGAAATCTGACTGATACAGCCTTTTCTCTTCATAGTGGCTTTCGTTGAATGTTTCTCCGTTATAAACAATTTCAAAGGTATACATCTTCGGGTATTCGTCTTTTATGCTCTCATAATATGCCGGGTCGTAACGGGATGAATCATCTATTGTGTAGTAATGTGAAACGCGGATTTTGCAGGGTTTCTTTTTTTCTGTCAAATCAACAAAGTCCTGCCAGATATCTTCTCCAAAGGTGACACTACCGTTCTCCATAACGACGTAACCTTTACTTTTTGCATCCTCCAAGCTATAATTATCGGCGACGTATTTTAGGTTCTCCCAATCATCAGGTCTTGATGCTTTGCTGCAACTATACAGTAAAAGAACGAGAAGAGTTAGCGCAAAGCAAATATAAAGAATTCTTTTCATACACTTTCCTCCATTTAAGAAGCATTAGTTAAAAGAACATAAGCAATAGCAATGGCAAACACTGTGAAGCAAATAATCGAAATGATTGACAGCTTCCTATATGACAGAATGTGGCCAATGCGTACCCGTATCTTTGCCCCACCGAATGCCGAGACAAAGATATTCCTGCTTTTGGCACAGTCAACAAGAGCTATTGCATAAGCCTTTTTCTCTTCTTCACCACAGTCTGACAATACTCGTTCATCACAAGCAAGTTCGGTTACCTCTAAAAATTTCTTTAAGAAAAGCCAAGCAAGAGGATTGAACCAGTGGACAGAGACGGTGATAATAGCAATGATACGCCATAGATTATCCCTACGATGAATATGAGCCGATTCATGTGCTATTATATATTTAAAATTACCTTGCTCATATTTCTTGGGAATAATAATTTTTGGATGAAAAACACCGTATGTTGCCGGTACGGTTATTCTATCTGAAACATATATATTATCTCTTAAATGCCTGACATTCTTTAATTCGGATTTTGTAATAACATAAAGCATCACAGAAATAATCATTAGGGCAATGGCAACAATAATCCATACCATTGAGGCAACATGGAATAAACTATCAAGTAAATTCACTTTATAGGTAATCGGAGAGTAATTGTTTGCCATCATAAGATGATTTGTAAAGGCAAAATCCACTGCCCCGTCA
>JAAYJU010000154.1 GCA_012522735.1 Clostridiales bacterium
GTTAGAGCCTTTATTAAACCATCTAGTGGTAGGAGGTTTGAACTAATCCACAGTATCTAAAACAAGCATAGCTTATACCTAAGAAAAGGTAAAGAAAGCTATGACTATATAATACGAGGAGGTTTGTATGAGAATATATAATACTTTAACACAGCAAAAGGAAGAATTTATTCCTATTGAGAAGAATAAGGTCCGAATGTATGTCTGTGGACCAACCGTATATAATTATATTCATATCGGAAATGCTAGGCCTGCCATATTCTTTGATACGGTGAGACGGTATTTTGAATACAGGGGCTATGAGGTGAATTATGTATCAAATTTCACGGATGTGGATGATAAAATCATCAAACGTGCAAATGAGGAGGGCACATCATCAGCAGAGATTTCCGAGCGATATATTAAAGAGTTTGAGAAGGATATGGATACTCTTAATGTTCTTCCCGCATCTCATCATCCTAAAGCAACCGAAGAAATTGATGGTATGATTAAGATGATTACAACCCTAATCGAGAAGGGCCATGCTTACGAGAAAAGCGGGACGGTTTATTTTATAACAAGGAGCTTTAAGGAATATGGAAAGCTTTCAAAAAAGAAAATAGATGATTTGGAAGCAGGATCAAGGATAGCAGTAAGTGAGGAGAAGAATGATCCTATGGATTTTGTGCTTTGGAAGCCGAAGAAGGACGGGGAGCCATTCTGGTCATCACCTTGGGGAGACGGTCGTCCCGGCTGGCATATTGAATGTTCTGTTATGAGCAGTAAGTATCTGGGAGAGCAGATTGATATCCATGGTGGCGGAGAGGATTTGATATTTCCCCATCATGAGAATGAGATTGCTCAAAGTGAGGCCGCTACCGACCAGCCATTTGCCAGGTATTGGATGCACAATGCCTTCATAAATATAGATGATAAGAAAATGTCAAAATCAGAAGGTAATTTCTTTACTGTTAGAGATATCACTAATGATTATTCTGGACAGGTTATACGCTTCTTCATGCTCAATGCACACTATCGTAGCCCCTTAAATTTTAGCAGGGACCTGATTGAAGCAGCAAAAAACTCACTGACAAGAATCTTAACATCTGTTGAGCAGCTGGAGTATCTTCTAAAAAGCGGAGCCATAAAGAGAGAAGAATTATTCGAAGAAGAAAAAGCCATATTAGAGGAAGCGGATAGGCTACAGGATAAATTTATTGGAGCTATGGAAGATGATTTTAATACAGCGGATGCTATAGCAGCAATATTTGAGCTGGTAAAGCTTGCCAATGTAAATTGCACTGCAAATAGCAGTAAGGAATTTATCACAGCCATTATGGACAAGATAATATCTTTATCCGATATACTTGGTATCAATGCCAAGAAGGAGGAGGAGATTCTTCCTGAAGAAATAGAACGACTTATCGAAGAAAGACAGGCTGCCAGGAAAAATAAGGATTTTACCAAATCAGATCAAATCAGAGATGCTTTACTTGAAAAGGGCATTATTCTTGAGGATACAAGAGAGGGTATAAAATGGAGAAGAAGCTAGATGAGCAGAACCTAATATCCTTATCAGCATATATAAAAAAGGCCTGGAAGCTCCCGGATACGGACATTAAATCCTACTCCGGTCTTACCCTGGCTTATATTGGTGATGCTATATATGATTTGGTGATACGTACCTATATTGTAGAGCACGGCAATGCACCAGTTAATAAGCTTCATAAGCAGGTAGTTAAACTGGTTCAAGCTTCTGCACAAGCAAGACTTTATCATACTATACAGGATATGCTTACAGAGGAGGAGGAGGCTATATATAAAAGAGGAAGAAACGCTAAATCCTTTACCTCTGCAAAAAATGCGGACATAATAGAATACCGTACCGCTACAGGATTTGAAGCCCTAATCGGCTACCTCTACCTAACAGACCAAACCACCCGTCTCCTAGAACTAATCTACCCTGTTTTTAATGAATAAACTTATACTATAATTACCAAATTTTGATATAAAAATAATCGTAATACTGTAATGGAAACCTGAAATCGGCGAATGAGTTTGTGTCGCTTATGAGGGTTTCCTTCATAATATAAATTAATAATTGGTAAGTTTTTCTTAAGTATTTTGCCATTTTTTTGCCTTATAATTTTGCTAATTTATACCCAGGATGTGAAACGCTGGCAATGTTGACTAATATTAGAAGAATGAGTTGTTATATTTATTCTTTTCAGTAAGGAGGAAGAATGACAAAAAGAAAAGTGAGTTTTCGTTTTCTGACAAGTATTACACTGACTCTACTAGTGTTTGGCTTGTTAATTGGTCTAGGTGCTAATCAGTTTAGGGGTGTATTAGCTGCAGAGAATGAATCAGAAATAGTTGATATAAGAATTATAGGTACTACGGATCTGCATGGGCAGCTTAACAGTAACGACTATGAGCTAGGTGTAGATTATAATAATGGTGGTCTGGCCAGGGTGTTTGATCTTATAAAAAAGACTAAGGCAGAGCTACCTAAGAATAACACCATTATCCTCGATACAGGAGATGTTTTATTCGATTATACAACCGAATACATATTTTCATCAAATCAGGAAGCTATACAACCAATCTATCAGGCGATGAAGTATATTGGTTATGATGCGATAACCTTGGGAAATCATGAATTTGACTATGGTTATGATTATATATTAAGACAGCTGGATGGTTCAGGACTTCGTGATATTACTGTTGTGTCTAATGTAACAGATGCGAGAACTGGGGATTATCCTTTTTTAGAAAACATGCTAATTACACGTTATCTTACTACTAAGTCCGGGAAGGAAGTAGAGGTAAAGATAGGAATTATCGGACAGACGATACCACACATGACAGGTAAAACCCATAGCTATGTCGGTATATTAACCGGCGAGGATATGGTAGCGAATGCGAAAACTCAATCAGCAAAATTAAAGGAAATGGGAGCGGATGTTATTATTGCACTATCCCATACTGGAATAGGTCCCGAGAATCCTGAGATTAATTTTAAGAATGTAGCCTATGCATTGACTAAAATACCTGATATAGATGTTGTTATAGCTGGACATGAACACAATTTATACCCTACAACTGATAAGTCATCTGCTTATTATAAGCTTCCAGGTGTTGATAAAGAAACCTATTTAATGAACGGGAAAAATGTAGTAATGGCTGGCGATAGGGGCAAGGCAATAGGTATCGTTGATTTAGCTCTTGAGATTAAGGGTGATACAGTTAGGATAACTAATCGTAAATCCAGTTTACGTATGGTTACTGAGAAGAACACAGTCGAAGACCCGGTGGTTGCTGCCATGTTTGGTGAATGGGAAGAGCAGCTTAAGCACTATGCATCGGATGTTCTTGCTAAGCTAGAGCCTGATACTGCATTACAGAATTATTATGGTCTCTTTACAGACAATGCAGCAATTCAATTACTCAATGACTCAAAGATTCATTATGCTTTGGAACGTATCAAATCCAATGAGAAAAAGTATATAGATTATCCTATAATTGCTGCTTCAACCTATGAAAGCTTTGGGGTTAAATCTATATATGATTTTGTTGATATTCAGAATAATATTACAGAAGCTAATTTAACCACATTACAGAATTATAATAGCTACCTCTATGTATATACTATAAAAGGGGCTCAGCTTTTGGAATGGTTGGAATGGTCTGCCAGTGCTTATGAAACCATACTCAGAGATACAGCTTGGCAGGATGAAACCATGTCGTCATTGATGAAGGAAACCAAGCTAAAATCCCTAATCCGTGAGGATTGGCTGAATGATTGGAGCAATTTCTATGTGTTTGATGGAATTAGTTATGATATTGATCCATCCAGAGAACCTAGGTACGATTTTTCTGGAAATCGTATTAGTAGCAATAAAAGAGTATCCAATGTAACCTATAATGGAAAAGAAGTAACCGATGATATGGAGCTATTAATAGCTACAAATAAGATTACTAATCCTTCCCAGGCAAATAAGGACATAGATAAACAATCAGTTCTTAGGGGATTTAATAGGAGTCAATCAATACTTGGAAAATACATCAGTCAGCTTGCAAAAAGCGGCAGTATACTACCTCAGGTTGATTATAACTGGAATTTGATATTACCTTATAATTATCAATTTATTGTAAAGCTACCATATCATACAAGTGCAATGTTTGAAAAAACACCTTGGTATAAGAAGTCACTGACACAGAAAGACAATTATGGTTATTTTGTAGCTGAATATTTAAGCAATTCCGATGATACAACTGCTCCTCATATAGTTGTAGCACCTTTAGTAACTAATCCGACCGCAAGCTCTTATGAGATAGCGGTTCAAGCAGTAGATGAATCAGAGATAAAGTATTTTAAGTATGTCAGCGGTGACAAGAATATAAATTACGTAGCATGGGAAGTAGCTAATAATGTCCCCAGTAAGGGATTTAGTGTGCATAAGAATGATACATATACAATTTATGCTGAGGATATACATGGAAATAAGGCTGTAAAGAAAATTATCATCGATAATTTTGATGATAATCTTTTACCCAGACCCATTGTAGATAATTACACTAATAGAAAACAAAGAATAAGCGGAAAAGCTGAGCCAAATACAATTTTGGTGATTGAGACACCGAATAATATATATGAGCAGAAGATAAATGCCAACGGTACATTTTCGGTAGCTTTACCCGGTCAGCTAGCAGAAACCTATATCTCCTTATATGTCAGAGATGATGAAAGAGGTCTAGAGAGTGAACGTGTCCCTGTTAGAATAAATCGTACCGGACCAAACCAACCTCTCATAAGCCCTATGTATAATAATGTGAGTTTCTTGACTGGTAATGCACGTGAGAATGTCACCTCAGTAATCGCCATTATTGATAACCTTGTCTATGTATCCGATAATGGTGGTAGACAACTGTTTGAGGCAAATAAAGAGATTTATGATCCTTCTCTGAAGATTGTTGAGACATTAGTACATGTATCCTTCGACGGACAATTTGTAATTATGCTACCACCGCAGAAGGATGGAACATCGATTAATGTATATGCAATAGATCATGTTTCACGTAATAGTAGAGTTAGTACTACAACTGTAAAGGAAGCGGCTCCTAATGCACCTATTGTATATGAGGTAAGTAATATTGAAAAATCAATAGTGGGATATGTACCTTCATCATCAAATATCAATGTTGAACTTCATATAGCAGATAAGGTTTATACTACAAAGACAGATAATAATGGCAGGTTCTCCTATACCTTTAATGACCAGCTTTATGCGGGACAGTCATTATTAGTTATAGCATCTGATATAAAGGATGGAAAGGAAAGGCATAGTTATCCTGTAGAGGTTATTGTAAATGACATTGAATCTTATGTGAGATCGGAGTCCACCAACTTAATTTTGAATCGCGTAACAGATAAATCCAACTTAATTTCAGGATTTTATTATGCGGGTGGTACGGTAAATATAGCCTTCGCAACTGGCGAAGGTGAGAACTTTTTAAGTAGAATATATAGTACAGAAACCGATGAAAGCTCTAGGTTTGTATATTATCTGGATGAAAAGGTGGATATTGGAACTAAGATCTATGCTATGGTTAGGTTCGTGGATGGCAGAATTCTACTGGCCAGGTCCTTTACAGTGACAGCAGGAAGACCAGATATGCCTATGCTTCTTAATGAGATTTCCAATACAGATAAAGTAGTAAAGGTAATTTCTATAAAGGACTGTGAGATAGCCCTTACCATAGGCAAGAAGCTATATACTACCAGAGAATATGTATATGACGAGGCTAATGACCAGTATATATACACATTAGCAACGGACAGGGATTTATCCGGGACAAGAGTTACGGTAACAGCATCAAACGATTCCGGAACCAGTGATGCCTTAGTAACACAACTTGTGAAGGCTTCACCGGATTCACCTACTGTTAATACTGTATATGAGGGCGATAAAACTATTAAAGGTACCATAGAGCTTCTGGATTATGTTATAGCACAGGAAGAGGGAACAGAGACCGAGGTAAAGCTTCCTAAGGAGTTTAAGAATGCAGCTTCTGAAGTTGCAAAGACTCAGACCAGAGTATATGCGCAAATTGGTACGAAGACATATAAGGGAACTATTGATAACAAGGGTAATTTTACTATTGATATTCCAGAGCAAGCAGAGGGAACACCTATTAGGCTTTGGGGTACCAATAAGGCTGGAAGAGGGCCATTGGTAAAGATAGTCGTTATAAAAAAATAGTTTAAAATAAACTATGTAAAGTTCAATAAATATTAGAAAATAGGGAGCACATGGGTTTCTTGTAAGTAAGAAAGACTGTGCTCCTTATTATTTTGCTATTTTGGCTTGCCTATTATATAATAGGATTAGGGAATATTATACTTCTATAGATGACAGGAGGGTACAAGAAGGATGGAACTCTGGGATATATACGATAAATGCTTTATAAAAACCGGAAGAACGCACGAACGAGGAAAGCCCCTAAAAGAGGGGGATTATCATCTTGTGGTGCATATTTACCCGATTAACAGTAAGGGACAGATCTTGATACAAAAAAGAACTGATACAGTAAGCTGGAAACCGGGTTATTGGGCCAATACAGGAGGCTCTGCTCTAGCTGGAGATGATGCCTGGATAACCTGTCAGAAGGAGCTATGGGAGGAGCTTGGAATTAAGGCCACAAGAGAAAACGCAAGCCTAGCCATGATGTATAGAAGACATAATAGCTTTTGTGCTGTATGGCTGGTTAAGACTGATGTATCCATAGAGGAGCTTACCCTGCAGCCGACTGAAGTGGTGGAGGCAAAGTGGGTGGATCAGGATGATATTAAAGCTATGGGAGAAAAAGGCTTATTGGTAGAATATTTTTATATTGATTTTTTATATTACTTAATAGATGAGGAGTTTGGAACCAAGTGGAGGTCCATTTCGTCTAATGAGTAACAAATAAAGAGGAGAATAATAGTAAAGGGGAGGTATTATGAAGAAAATTAGAATAGCTACAATACTTGTTATAGGGTTAATTATGGGATTTGTATTTACTGCTTGTGCCAGCAAAGGTGATTATAAATACGATATGGCATCGCCAAACCCAAACAGTGCAGATGGGGGTATGGCATATGAATATGACATGGAAGATACTAAGGATGCTGTCAGCGAGGAGTATAATAATTTAAAAAACGAATCCGGACTTACAAGTACAAGTGGAATTACTACAGGTTATTCTGCTGACCTGTCTATGGATAAGATTATAACTAAGGTAAATTTAGAGGTAGAAACTCAAGAATTTGACGAGCTTATAGGTATTATTAAGGATGAGATTGTAAGACTTGGTGGCTATGATGAAAGGACTGAAGTTAGCGGAAAAAGGTATTATAGTCGCAGTAATTCTAGAAATGGCTATATTGTTGCCAGAATTCCTAAGGATAGGCTGAATGATTTTGTTGAAGTGGTGAAGGAGAATGGAAATGTTATAAATGAATCGTCCTCGTCTGATAATGTCACGCTTCAATATGTGGATACTCAAAGCCGCAAAAAGTCTCTTGAGATTGAACAGGAAAGACTATGGGCTCTTTTAGAAAAGACTGAGAAGCTAGAGGATATTGTAACTCTGGAGAGTCGTTTAAGCTCTATTCGCTATGAAATTCAAATGTATGAGACTGAGATTAGAACCATTGATAACAAGGTGGATTACTCTACTGTAACCATATCTGTTAGTGAGGTTGAACGGATGACTCCTACGGAGGAGAAGGAAACTGTTCTTACAAGAATCAAGAACGGATTTAGCGAATCAATATTTAACATTACTGAGGGGCTAAAGAACTTCTTAGTATGGTTTGTTGTAAATCTTCCTTATCTGATTATATGGGCGGTTATTATAACAGCTGTTGTGATTATAACCAGAAGAATTCTGAGAAAGAGTAAGAATAAGAATAGAAGATTTTCGGGAGCAGAGGATAGAATAAAGGAGACTGAGTCCGATAAATAAGTTTTATAAATATTAGAGATGAATAATATCGATTCTCCCCGCTCGAATAAGCTGGAAATATATGGGTGATAATGTTAGGATTAAGAAGACGCCGTATAGGAACAGCTTATCGATTGGGGAGATTTTATTTTGAGACTGATAGCAATTATTTTCATGTTGGTGATTATGGGGATTCCAAAAGTAACTGGATTAACAGCTCCAGATGAAGTCAATATAATTAAGTATTTAGCACCTATGGAGGCTTTGGATTTAGTTAAGGAGACATACGCTAGCAATTTCATAAAAATCAGCTTAGAGGAGAATCCGGAGGATTACTTCTATAAGCTGGATTTTGCAGACTATTATTTAGTATATGAAGATACCGATGAAAGTACCGGTCAGTATCTATTTCATCTCTATGAATTCGTACTGGACGATATAGATAATGGAATCGGCCATACAGTAACCTATGGCTGGTATTGGGTCGATCCTAACACAGGCAGCATGTGGGAATATCCATAAATGAGATTGAGCGAGTATTTTAAATAGCCTCATGATTGCGGCTATAGGGTTATCATGGACCATTTACCGCTTGAGAAACGTCTAAAGTTTACAAATAGCCTAAAGACCTGATCGAGACCTAAGGCGATCCAGGCACCGTATAATCCAAGTCCAGCAGGGAAGCATAGGAGCCAGGTGAGTAAAGGTCTTATTAGGGCAATACTGATAAAAGAGGTAACAGCAATATAAGTGGTGTCTCCGGCACCCCTAAGACATCCTGACATAACTACCTGTGAGGTCTGCGCATGAGTAGAAAAAGCCGCAAGAACCATTATGCTAGACCCAAGTGCTATGATTGCCTCCTCATTACTAAAAAGCGAAACCAAATATTTTCCGCCGAACATGAATACAAAGAATATTCCGGTGGATATCATAAAGGCCAGTCTTTGACCGGTTTTACCGTATATTATGGATAAATCCGGTCTTTTTGCGCCTAGATTTTGACCTACCAAGGCTGATGCAGCAATTGATAAGCCGTCACCAAAGGAAAATGATAGAGAAAGTATATTCATGCATATTAAATGGGTAGAATACGCTGTAGTACCCAATCTTGCTATTATAGCTGCATATGCAAAGAATCCAATTCTCATAAATACCTGCTCGACAAATGCGCTGGAGCTTACCTTTAAGATAGGCTGTAATATATATTTTTTCAGTGACCATGTAGCTTTATGAAAAAAGCTGAGGTAATTATTCCTTCTAAATAGTGTTGCGATTGAGATTAAGAAAGCAACACAGGCTCCCATAGTAGTAGCTATAGCAGCACCTGCAACCTCAAGCCTTGGAAATATACCAATACCGTTAATCAGAAGATAGTTAAAGACTATGTTAACTAGATTACTTGCTATGTTAGTCCACATAGATATCTTGGTTTTTCCACAACCTCTTTGAGCAGCATTTATAGTAAGGTTTAGTGACTGAAAGGGTATGCTAAACATTAGAATTCTAAGATATGTCATTGCATCCTTAATATATGAATCCTCTGCCCCGGCAAATAAAAGGATAGGTCTAGCAAATAAGTACCCAAGTACAGCCATGGTCAGAGAAATTATGGTGGCAAGCATTATACCGGATCTAAGGGTATTATTTGCACCCGTCTGATCCTCCTGTCCCTTTCTTCTGGCTGTAACAGCTGTGATACCGACATTAAGTGAGAAAATCATGGCAAGCAGTATAAACCTCGGTTGATTTGTTATACCGACTGCTGCAATAGCATTCTTACCTAAGCCTCCAACCATCATGGTGTCAACAGCACTTACAAGGCCTACAAGTAGTGCCTCAAGCGCTGAAGGCCACGCCATTTTAAAAAAGTTATTATAAATGGTTTTTGTTGTAGGCAATTCTCCTATTATTTGATTAGGCTTTATCATTCCATTTACAGTAAAAAATTTCTTCAATTCAAATCATCTCCAATTCCAGTCCTCTATATATGTCGCATCCTGCTAAAAAACATTAATATTGTAGATTATATCATTTTACAAATAAAATTCAATGTCTAAACTAATAATGCTAAATGTTTCCATAGTTTCCATAGTTAATTGCCTTTTTTATGTATAAATGTTAAAATAATTTATAGAATTAGTAGTTTTAAAAGAATTTGTAAATACTAAAAATACTTAGTTATATAATCTGAAGGAGGAAATGTATATGAATATACCAACACCGCATATTGGAGCAAAAGCAGGTGATATAGCGAAAACCGTCCTTATGCCCGGGGATCCCTTAAGGGCAAAATTTATTGCAGATAATTATTTAGAGGATGTTGTATGCTTTAATGAAGTTAGAAACATGCTTGGCTTTACCGGAACCTATAAAGGAAAAAAAGTATCGGTTATGGGAAGCGGCATGGGCATACCGTCTATTGGAATATATTCCTATGAGCTCTACAATTTTTATGATGTGGATAATATAATAAGAATTGGTTCTGCAGGCGGAATAGCAGAGAATATTAAGCTAAGAGACATCGTTATCGGTATGGGCGCATCTACTAACTCCAAGTTCGCGGATCAATATAAGCTTCCGGGAACATTTGCACCGATTGCTGATTTTGGACTTCTTCGTAAGGCAGTGGAGACGGCAGAGAAGCTTGGCATTAAGACAGTAGTAGGTAATATTCTGTCTTCAGATACCTTCTATGATGATAACTCCGAGGCTAATTCTCTATGGCGAAAAATGAATGTTCTTTGCGTAGAAATGGAAGCAGCAGCATTATATATGAATGCAGCCAGAGCCGGAAAGAAAGCTCTATGCGTACTTACGATTTCAGACCATGTATTTACAGGTGAAGCATTATCGGCAGAGGATAGACAAAATACCTTCCGTGATATGATGGAAATCGCTTTAGAGCTAGCATAAAAAATAGAGAGGTGGTTTAAGATTTGGATAGAAAAGAGATATTTAGCAGGGTAGACCATACCTTGCTTACACAGACTGCGACATGGAATGAAATTAAAGAGATATGTGATGATGCTATTAGTTATGGGGTAGCATCGGTATGTATACCACCCTCATATGTTAAAAGGGTTAAGGAATATGTTAAGGATAAAATGGCAGTATGTACGGTTATAGGCTTTCCCAATGGGTAT
This sequence comes from Clostridiales bacterium, assembly GCA_012522735.1. GTDB lineage: Bacteria > Bacillota > Clostridia > Lachnospirales > Lachnospiraceae > Mobilitalea. The sequence goes on from JAAYJU010000154.1 coordinate 11,118, forward strand.
CAGACTACAGAGGTAAAGGTGTTTGAGACTAAGGATGCTATAGCAAAGGGTGCTGACGAGATTGACATGGTTATAAATATTGGCTCAGTAAAGGATCGTGAATGCCATAAGATTATTGAGGAAATCAAGCAAATTAAGGCAGCATGCGGCAATCGGATACTAAAGGTAATTATTGAGACATGCTTACTGGATGAGGATGAAAAGATTAGAATGTGTGAGGCTGTAACTGAGGCTGGTGCTGACTTTATTAAGACATCTACAGGCTTTTCCAAGGCGGGAGCAACATTTGAGGATGTTGCCTTGTTTGCAAAACATGTTGGTGAGAATGTTAGAATAAAGGCAGCAGGAGGTATAGCCTCTTTTGATGATGCAGAGCAATTTATAAAGCTTGGAGCCGATAGGCTTGGTACCAGTAGAATTGTTAAGCTTGCAAAGAATCAAAAGACGGAGGGATATTAAGAATGGATAAGGAACACAATCACAGCCTAATACCCCAGGAGAAAGGTGAGCTGCTAGCAAAAAATGAGCTGGTGAGTCGGTCTGTTATAAAGAATTTAATAAGAGAAGCAATATCAGCCATGGAGCATGCATATACACCTTACTCTAAATTTAAAGTGGGTTCAGCCTTACTGACCACCAAGCAAAAGATATACACTGGATGTAACATAGAAAATGCTGGCTTTACACCGACCAATTGTGCTGAAAGAACTGCTTTTTTTAAAGCAGTTAGTGAAGGGGAGAAGGAATTTGCGGCAATTGCCATTGTAGGAGGAAAGGATGGTCTTATCACTGATTACTGCCCGCCCTGCGGAGTATGTCGCCAGGTAATAAGAGAATTCGTGGATCCCCGTAAATTTCTTGTTATTATAGCAAAATCAGAGGAAGAATATCTGGTTTATTTTCTAGAGGAACTATTACCTATGAGCTTTGGACCTGAATACTTGTGATAAATATTTAGCATTTTTGTTAAATTAATGGGGGAAGATAGTATGGATGGTGAGAGTGTAGTATTGTTCTTTAATATCTATTTACAGGGGTTTGTTGGTTTATTTATGGCTCATATTGTAATGATTAACAGCTTTAAGCTTAGGGTAAGTAAGAAGAAAGCATATGTTTTGGCGTTTTTATACGCACAGTATTTACCGATTACAGATACCCTGGCAATAATCTATGTGGGAGGAAGAATCATTCCCCATACAGGTATTGTTTATATATTTTTAAAGGTAAATATCATAATTCAAACACTATTTATGCTGGTTTTTGTCATACATGTAATAGAAAAAGCATGGTATAGGTGTTTTTGGTGGATCATATTCTTATCAACCATATTACCAATGACACTGGCCATATATATTGAGTATTTTATGAGCTCGGACCCGATTAAGGGTCTTATCTTTCAGACTGTAGACATACATACACTTCCCAAATATCTGCTACCAATATTAGTGGCCATAGTCATGGGATTGATATTACTAATACCGGGAAGAAGGATGCAAAAAGTAAAGAAAATAGATCAAATTTCAAAATGGACTTGGTACATTATATATATAATGTTTTTGGCATTGCTACTTCAGGCCGAAAAAGATTACTTCGTTGTTACCGACAGTAGTTTTGTTTTATTGGTATCAGATTATCAAAGGATAATTGTAGTAATAACGGCAATGATAATAGTAATGCTAATAGGCATTAACCAGACAGATAAAAGAGTGTTAAAAATCGAAAACGAGCTATTAATGAAAAATAATGAGCAGCAGTATGAGAATTATCTAGCACTACAAAAGCAGAGAATGGAGATACATAAGCTTTATCATGATATTGGTAATCATATTAAGACGATACAGCTATTGGTTATCAATGGAGACATACAGGAGGCGAAGGACTATGCTGAGGATCTCCTGCAGCAATATCATGGTATTAAAAAGGATTATTACAGCAATCATAGGGTGATTAATGCTGTACTTATGCAGAAAATGAAGCTCTGCGATGAGAATGGCATAAAGTATGAAATTGATTTACAATTACCTGATACAATACCGGTTAGGGACATAGATTTAATGAGCATATTTTCAAATCTAATTGATAATGCAATAGAGGGCTGCTTGCGTAATTCTGTAACCGATAAATATATTCATATTAAGGCAGCGATCATCGATAATTATCTTATGGTTAAAATCAGAAACAGTAAATCAAAGGATGAAGCAGTTAAAAAAGGATTAGAAGGATATATCACTAGGAAAAAGGAAAAGAGGCTGCATGGTTACGGCTTAAAAATAGTTGAGGAAATAGTAAATAGATATGAGGGGCAGGAGAAGCTAATTGATCTTGGTAATGAATTTTCTGCAATGGTAATGTTGGATATAAGTTCAAATGAACAAATCGCATAACTTATATTGCGTGGGATACAGTTATAATATTTTGCAGGGATAATTATTAGATAAAGTAATGAATACTAGAATTTTATCTTTATGTTTTTGCTTTCAAAGATTAGATGGGTATGGTATACTTTTACCAAACAGCGAACACCATATGTTGGTGTAAGCTATCTTACGAAACCCACCGGAAAGGAAATGATTAGAATGTACTCATTTGATGATGTGAAAGCGTATGACCCTGAGATTGCTGATGCAATAACCCAAGAGATTGGAAGACAAAGAGATCATATTGAGCTTATAGCCTCAGAGAATTTTGTAAGTAAAGCGGTTATGGCAGCTATGGGAAGTCAATTAACCAATAAGTATGCCGAAGGATATCCTGGAAAGAGATATTATGGGGGATGTGAATTTGTAGATATCGCTGAAAATCTGGCTATAGACAGGGCAAAGGAGCTTTTTTCTTGTACCTATGCCAATGTTCAACCTCATTCTGGTGCGCAGGCTAACATGGCGGTCTTTTTTGCCTTACTTAAGCCTGGCGATACAGTTATGGGAATGAATCTAAACCATGGCGGGCATTTGACCCATGGAAGTCCTGTAAATATGAGCGGCTCTTATTTTAAGATTGTACCCTATGGCGTGGATGACAGGGGATTTATAGATTATGATGAGGTTAGAAGGATTGCACTTGAAAGCAAGCCTAAATTGATAATTGCCGGTGCCAGTGCATATGCCAGAAAGATAGATTTTAAGATATTTAGGGAAGTAGCAGATGAGGTAGGCGCATTACTGATGGTAGACATGGCTCATATAGCAGGTCTTGTGGCTACAGGCTATCATGAAAGCCCTATTCCTTATGCCCATGTAACTACGACCACAACTCATAAAACCTTAAGAGGACCCAGGGGCGGGATGATCCTTTCCAGCGCAGAATTTGCCGATAAGTATAAGCTCAATAAGTCTGTTTTCCCTGGAATCCAAGGAGGTCCCCTTATGCATGTTATTGCTGCTAAGGCAATATGCTTTAAGGAGGCACTTGACCCTAGCTTTAAGGATTATGCCAGGAGAATTATAGAGAATTCACAGGCTCTTGCCAGTGGATTAATGAAGAGAGGCTTTAATCTTGTATCAGGGGGTACAGACAATCATCTGATGCTGGTTGATCTTCAGAATATGGGTGTAAGCGGTAAGGATGCAGAGAAGCTTCTTGAAAAAGCCAATATCACCTGTAATAAAAATACAGTACCCAATGATCCCGCATCACCCTTCGTAACCAGCGGAATTCGCCTTGGAACCGCAGCTGTTACCACCAGAGGATTTAATACCGAGGACATGGATATAGTTGCCGAGGCGATTTACCTTCTAATTAAGGATGCCAAGGCTAACAAGGAAAAAGCCATGAGCATGGTTAAAGGACTTACAGATAAATACCCATTATATTAATATAAAGCTTGTTGCTAAATTACTCCAAGGGCATATATATATCTTGAGTTTCCGCACTTTTATCCACAAGTACTCATTTTAGGCGATTTGTTATAAACAACTTTTAGAAAATGCCCAAAACTTAAGGAAATCCTCTCTGTTTTGTAGTAAAATTAATTCATCACAA
>JAAYJU010000155.1 GCA_012522735.1 Clostridiales bacterium
ATATGGCAGAGACATTGCCAAGATGATTTTTTTCCTTGAATTCATCTCCAAATTCCCTGATAAGATGTCGTGTAACAAATAAATTATCAACAACCTGAGGGCCAAGTGCATCCGGTGTAACCTCCCGGTTTCCAAGACCTACAACAAGAATTTCATCCCTGTATAGCTTTCCTGTGAGCTTCTTTAAATTCTTTGCTATATAATGCGAAACTGATCTATGATAATCATCAGATGAATTATTAAGCTCAGGTGCTTCAATAGTAATATATGTTCCTATTGGCCTTTCCATAGCCCTTGATCCGGCTTCATCTTTAATTACTACTGTAGAGACACGGATTTTGTTCTTTTTATCAATGTCCTCAGTTAATATAACACCTTTTATTTCTACATCATCCTCAGGAAAGCTCTCTCTGACTTCGAGAGCGAGGTCTGTTCTTGTTTTGTACTTCATATATTAAGCCTCCGTTATCTTTATTAGGTATAACATGAATTATTTTATACAAGCCTTTGGAAATTATGTATTGACATTCTTAATTCGATATAATAATATATAATAGTATGTTTTCATTAATACGACCGTGTCCGGATTTAATGAAACAAAATTAGAACCACCAATCCAAGTTACATTACACTCTCTCAATGTTTGTCCTTGGAGTTATGGTTGTTTATCTATTATAATATTGGAGGTGTAATATTGGCTAACATTAAATCTGCGAAAAAAAGAATTTTAGTTACTGCAAAGAAAACAGAAAGAAATAAAGCGATTAAATCCAAGGTTAAGACAATGATTAAAAAGGTTGATGCTGCAGTAGCATCCCAGGATAAAGAGCTGGCTAAAGCAAATCTTCTTGTTGCAGTTGCAGAAATCGATAAGGCTTGTTCAAAGGGCGTTATGCATAAGAACACAGCTGCAAGAAAAGTATCCCGTATAACCAGAAATGTAAATAAATTAGCATAAGAAGAGCATAAGAATAAGTCACTATATAAGAGGGCTGCCAATCTAGGCAGCCCTTTCTTTTAATATTGATTCATACTAAATTTACTCAAAATGATTTAACTTAGTAGGTAATCTCGTCTAGGTAGTTCACATTATTTGCTTTTACAAAATTGAATAGTAGATTAACAGCTTCTCTTCTGGATATATTATTCTTTGGACTAAAATGATTATTAGCCTGGTCAGAGAAAAGCTCTAAGCCTTTAGCTAAAGCTACAGCACCAAGATAATTCGGGTTAATTGTATTCTCATCCGAATATCCAGTAGTGTATATACCTGAGATTTTTGCTATTTTCTCAAAACCAAGTCTTTTGACAAAGTCGTAGGCTAGCTCTTCTCTTGTAATTAATTTAGTAGAGGCATTTACTTTTTCACTATCCGAAATCCAGTATCCAAGCTTCTCAAGCAGTAGATTAATCTCGCCTTCTGTTATCAGCTTATCAGGACTAAAACTTTCTCCTTCAAATCCAATATTCATATCTGCCAATAGAAGTATTTCCCTGTTCTCCTTAGTGTCAGCTATATCCTTATAATGATAAGGTTTTGATGATGCATATACTTCTCCCTTATAATCCAGCTGCTCCCCGGTAAAGGGTGATATATAGCTAGGATTGATATCCGGACGGTAGACTAGTCGTATTTCATATGCTACTTTGTATGCTTCTGAATAATCATAATACCGTTCCTTTGACTTATAATTAGGATCATATTGATTAATAATATTAATCTCGTATAATAAATTATAGCCTTCCTTACTTATATAATGTTCAAATGCTACTTTTGGAGTCATGGCATTCTTTGGTGATTCAAAGACTATATCGTCATCCCAATTAGTATTATAATAATAAATCTTTCCTGTAACACCATCGACAGACCCAGAGATACCATTATAATCAAACTCTACTCCTTCATTAAAGCGATTATACTGATAGGAATAGCCTCCGTATACTGGTACATCCCCTTCCTTGTAATATGCAACATAATCATCTCTTTGGAGGGCAAGCTTAGTCTTAGAAAAAATGCTCTTTACCTGACTGTTTAGGAATTTTTCAAGTACAGTCTGACCATATGCTCTATCATATTTTACTTCGACGGGAAGCCATTTACCGGTATTGTAATCATAGCTGTTCTTAATACTGGCATTAAAGCTGAGTATTTTTCCGGTCTTTGCATCCACAGTTGCATTAGCATATGCACGGTAATGGTCCTCTTCTTTATTGTAATCTGTAGGTCTGTTATCCCTAAGTGTAATATTCCATACATAGGACCTATCCTTATCTTTTCTTGTATTATAGGCTTGATTCAAATTAGCTGTATAGGTAAGAAGATTATCATCAATATGAAGATATTTATTAGATGTAACTATCTCTATTGCCTTATCCTTAGTTATAAGCTTTTCTAGCTCACGAATTTTAGCAATCTCCTCTTCTGTCAACACATTAGAATCTGCACCCATAGCCATATCATCTTCTGTAGCCGCTTTTTCGGCTTCTTTTCGTGAAAAATCCATCTCGACCCATTCGGATCTGTCCAGATATACCTCACCTGTATTAGCATCTATGGATATATAGGAAAGCTCAGGCTGATAAACTAAGAAGGCCCTTTTTACAAAGTCAGTTTGATTATTATTATATATTCGATAATAATTTGTTTTGTAGGTAAGCTTCATATTAAGGTTTTCACCTATAACTTTAGC
>JAAYJU010000156.1 GCA_012522735.1 Clostridiales bacterium
TAAAAAATAGCTATCCTTTTGTAGATATCATATTTGGAACTCATAATATATTTAAGCTTGCAGAGCTAATCAAGACCCGTCTTGATAATGATATAAGCGGAGGCAAGCATTCCGACAGAATGGTAATCGATCTATGGAAGGATACTGACATTATTGTAGAAAGTCTTCCAAATGACAGAAAGTATCCCTTTAAAGCAGGGGTAAATATTATATTCGGATGTAATAACTTTTGTAGCTATTGTATAGTGCCATATGTTCGTGGAAGAGAAAGAAGCCGTAATTTAGAGGATATTATAGATGAAATTAAAGTGTTAGCCAATGATGGTGTTAAAGAGATTATGCTCTTAGGACAGAATGTTAACTCCTATGGTAAGAATCTAAAGCCTCAGATAAGCTTTGCTAAGCTTTTACAAGAGGTTGAGAAGGTGGAGGGAATTGAAAGAATTCGGTTTATGACATCACATCCCAAGGATTTATCACAGGAGCTTATAGATGTGATGGGTGCCTCTAAAAAGATCTGCAAACATCTTCATCTTCCTCTGCAATCAGGGAGTACAAGACTATTAAACATTATGAATCGAAAGTATTCTAAAGAGGATTATCTGGACTTGGTATCAAGAATTAAAAAGGTAGTACCTGATATTTCCCTTACAACAGATATTATTGTGGGTTTTCCGGGAGAGACTGAAGAGGACTTCATGGAGACGATTGATGTTGTAGAAAAAGTTGGCTTTGACAGTGCATTTACTTTTTTATATTCAAAACGCACCGGAACTCCAGCAGCTAACATGGATAATCAGGTAGAGGAAAGCGTGGCTAAGGAACGATTTGACAGACTACTTAATGCTATCCAGGTCTCTTCTGCAGATGCAGCCGGAAGAGACGAGCATACGATTCAGGATGTTTTGGTGGAGGAAGTTAATAGTCAAAATGAAGAATTGCTTACTGGAAGACTTAGCAATAACATGCTTGTTCATTTTCAAGGAGATAAGAGCCTTATTGGAAATATAATTCCTGTATATTTAAAAGAAAGTAAGGGATTTTATTATATTGGTAATCCGGTGGGTTAAAATAATCATAGCCTATACTTGACATATTTCCTTTTACAGTTTAAAATTTAAATATTGTATTATAAATAACAAATGTATTTTATATATATAAGGAATCATTTGTAATTGTACAATGAAAATTAAATAAGGAGGTGCTCCTGTGCCAATAGAAGTAGTAATTGCTATTGTAGCTACCTTCGTGATAGTGGCTCCTCTTGCTTGGAAATTTGCTACTACCTATCGTATTAAGGTTTATGAAGCTAAGATAGGTACCGCAGAGGAAAAAGCAAGAGAAATCATAGATGAAGCTTTAAAAACAGCTGAAACTAAGAAGAGAGAAGCCTTGCTCGAGGCCAAAGAGGAATCTTTGAAATCAAAGAACGAATTCGAGCGAGAAACTAAGGAACGAAGAGCGGAATTACAACGCTATGAGAAGCGGGTTCTGACTAAGGAAGAAACCTTGGATCGGAAAACCGAAGCACTGGAAAAAAAGGAAGCAAAACTTTCTGTAAAGGAAGCGGAACTTGATAAAACCAAACAAGAGGTTGAAGAGTTCCATGCAAAACAATTACAGGAGCTAGAAAAAATCTCTGGACTAACCTCCGAACAAGCTAAGGAATATCTATTAAAGACTGTTGAAGAAGATGTTAAACATGAAACCGCTATTCTCATTAAGGAATTAGAGAATAAAGCAAAAGAAGAAGCTGACAAAAAGGCCAAGGAGTATGTGGTAACAGCTATTCAGCGTTGTTCCGCAGACCATGTGGCTGAAGCAACAATTTCTGTTGTTCAGCTTCCTAATGACGAAATGAAGGGGAGAATTATCGGTAGAGAGGGACGTAATATACGTACTCTTGAAACTATGACAGGTGTTGATTTAATTATTGATGATACACCTGAAGCTGTAATTTTATCAGCCTTTGATCCAATCAGAAGAGAAATTGCAAGAATTGCACTTGAAAAACTGATTGTTGATGGAAGAATTCATCCTGCAAGAATTGAAGAAATGGTTGAAAAGGCTCAAAAAGAAGTTGAGGTGATGATTCGTGAAGCCGGTGAGGCTGCAACACTCGAAGTGGGGGTACATGGAATTCATCCTGAACTTGTCAAACTTCTAGGCAAGATGAAATTTAGGACTAGCTATGGTCAGAATGCTTTGAAGCATTCGATAGAAGTATCCGTAATAGCAGGCTTATTAGCCAGCGAAATTGGAGTTGATATTAGACTTGCGAAACGTGCCGGTTTGTTACATGATATCGGCAAATCGGTTGATCATGAAATTGAAGGAACTCATGTTCAGATAGGTATAGATCTTTGTAGAAAATACAAAGAGTCTGCTGTTGTTATTAATGCAGTAGGTGCCCATCATGGAGATGAAGAGTTCCAGTCATTGATTGCATGTATCGTTCAGGCGGCTGATACTATTTCCGCAGCCAGACCGGGAGCAAGACGTGAGACCTTGGAAACATATACCAACAGATTGAAACAATTAGAAGATATTACCAACGGCTTTAAGGGAGTAGATAAGTCTTTTGCTATTCAGGCAGGCAGGGAAGTTCGGGTAATGGTAGTACCGGATCAGATAAGTGATGCAGACATGGTTTTATTGGCTCGTGACTTATCAAAGAAAATTGAAAGTGAATTAGAGTATCCGGGTCAGATTAAAGTAAATGTAATTAGAGAATCCAGAGTTACAGATTATGCGAAGTAATTAGAAGGGTGTTGGCATGGCCAACACCCTTTTTATTATGGACTGAAAAGAGTTGTAAATATAATCAAATATGATATTATAAAAAAAGTCATGGAAGTCAGCATTTGCATCCTGTGGTTTTGAATATTCAGGTAATTATTCTAGGTTTTTAAAAATGCAGGTAGATATGACACCATCACAATATCGTAAAAGCATTATAAATTAGTTTTAAAGAATGTGTAGGGCTACTGACTCGTTAAAGCGGATTAGTAGACATGCACATTTTGCTTATATTATTAATGGTATTGCTTATATTATTGAGCAAATTGTACAACAAATCCTCAGTAGACGGACATATGATGGCTAGGGAAAATACTTTTTGAAGAATTTTTGATATTTTGCTTGTAATTTAAAAATAATTATATTACAATGATACTCAAATTCTTGAAAGGGAAAATAAAAAGAATAAGGATGGTATAAAATGGCGTTAACATTATCTAAGAAGGCAATGGCGGTTAAACCTTCATCTACACTAACAATTACTGCTAAGGCAAATGAAATGAAAGCTAATGGTATCGATGTTGTGGGATTTGGTGCAGGAGAGCCGGATTTTAACACACCTGATAATATCTGTGAGGCTGCTATTAAAGCATTAAAGAATGGGTTTACAAAGTATACACCAGTACCAGGTACACTAGAGCTTCGTAAAGCAATTTGCGAAAAATTTAAGCAATTTAATAATCTAAGCTATGAGCCTGATCAAATAGTTGTTAGTAACGGCGGAAAGCACTCCCTAACTAATATATTTGAAGCTATTTTAAATCCCGGTGACGAGGTTATAATTCCATCCCCTTATTGGTTAAGCTATCCTGAAATCGTAAGGCTTGCAGATGGTGTTCCTGTATATGTTAGAGCAGAGAAATCCGGGAATTATAAGATATCTGCCGAGCAAGTTGCGAATGCCTGCACAGACAAGACAAAGGCTTTGATATTAAACTCACCTAACAACCCCACAGGTATGGTATATACCAAGGAGGAGCTTGAGGCAATTGCTAAGGTTGTGGTAGATAAGGATATTTATGTTATAGCCGATGAAATGTATGAGCATTTAATATATGGAGGAGAAGCTCATGTCAGCATAGCATCATTAAATGATGAAATATTTAAAAGAACCATTACCTGTAGCGGAGTATCCAAAAGCTATTCTATGACAGGATGGAGAATAGGATATACAGGCTCAACAAAAGAAATTGCAAAGCTTATGAGCAGTGTGCAGAGCCATCAGACCTCAAATCCAAATTCTATTGCACAAAAGGCTGCATATGAAGCACTAGTCGGACCACAGGATTTTGTCTATGCTATGAGGGATAAATTTGAAACAAGATTAAATTACATGGTTGATCGTGTAAAGGATATGGAATATATATCAGTGGTTAAGCCACATGGTGCATTTTATCTATTTGTGGATATAAGTAAAACTCTTGACAAATCATATAAGGGACAGAAGGTTGGAAATGTCGATAATCTTGTTAAAATTCTTATTGAGAATTATCAGGTAGCAGTAATATCTTGTGATGATTTTGGATTTGATGATCATATTCGCCTTTCTTATGCCATATCACTTGATGAGATTGAAAAGGGACTAGACAGAATAGATGCCTTCCTAAAAGAATTAGCTTAAGCTTAATAATATAACTAAGTAGGTAGTATTTTAAGAAAATACTACCTATTTTCTTGTTTCTATGTTACAATTTTCTTTAGTAAGATAAATTTTGAAATAAAAGAGGTAGGCTATGGCTTTATTTGGATTTATAGGCGTAGGTAATATGGGATCTGCAATACTTCAGGCTTCATATAAAGCCTTTGGGCAGGATGAAATTGTATACTATGATGCTTCTAAGGAAAAATGCTCATTAATATATGAAGAGCTTAATATATCACCTGAGACTAACAATACTGAGGTAATTAAGAAATGCAAGTATCTGATACTTGCTATAAAGCCACAGTATTTCTCGGATGTTCTAGAAGAGATTAATGGATTGGTTACACCGGAGCATATTGTTATATCTATCGCAGCCGGCGTTAATATCGAGTCGATTAAATCGGCTTTAGGATCAGGAACAAGGGTTGTCAGGGCAATGCCTAATACACCCGCGCTTATCTTTAAAGGATCCACAGGGATAAGCTTTTCTTTGGATAAATATGATGAGCATGAGATGTCTCAATTAGATAGATTCTTTCGCTCCTTCGGAGAATATGATGTGTTTAATGAGAGTTTGATGAATGCGGTTACCTGCGCAAGCGGTAGCTCGCCCGCATATGTATATACATTTATTGAAGCCTTAGCTGATAGTGTGGTTAGTCTAGGGATTCCCAGGGATAAGGCCTATGCACTTGTTGCCCAGACTGTAGCGGGAGCGGCATCTATGGTGTTGGAGACAAAAGAACATCCGGGAGTACTTAAGGACCGAGTATGCTCACCCGGTGGAACGACCATCGCTGGCATAAAAGCCCTAGAAGAGAACGGATTTAGAAATGCCATAATGAAAGCAACAGATGCATGCTTCAAAAGGGCTAATGCGCTATCTATAAACTAATAATTTGGAGGCTACAATGGAGCAATTTGCTAGAATAAAAAGAGAACTGGCATGTAAGGGAAGTATAATAGATTTTTATAAAGATACTATTTCAATAAATAATTATAAAGAGGTTGCATTTGACTTTATTAATCATAAGGGAGCTTCAGCTATGCTGGCTATTGATAAGGATGGCAATATTCTTATGGTTCGCCAATATAGAAATGCAATTGATAGCTATACGCTTGAGCTTCCTGCCGGTGGACTAAATCCCGGAGAGGACAACCTTACATGTGCTATTAGAGAATGTAGTGAGGAGACAGGCTATATTCCAAACAATGTTAAGCATTTAATTGATATTCATACAACTGTTGCCTTTAGTAACGAACTTATTAAGGTATATTATTCAAATGACTTGACTCCATCTAAACAGAATCTTGATGAGGATGAATTTGTGGATGTAAAGAAGTACTCCTTAGAAGAATTAGTTTCTATGATTTATTCGGGAAAGATTACAGACGCTAAGACGATAGCAGCCTTGCTAGCATATAAAACAAAGATGGAATAGCTTGTTCTATTTTCATGAATCCTGTCATATCTATCTATTGACAATACTATAAAACCCAAATGGGTAATATTGATTGTCTAATAAGCGATAAGGCGGGATGAGTTATCAAACATATAAAATTTAAACTACAGCGACTTAATATATTGCATATCTCAATCCTCCTCATAATTATTGGATTATTTTTTGGTATATTTTCAGCCAATATGTTTAGATCCTTTTATTATGATAGGATGATGAGCTATCATAATGTTATATTTTCTGAGATTGTTAGAGAGGATATTAATTATTCAGGCCTTTTCTTTTATATACTAGGGAACAATATTAGAGAATTTATTGTCTTCTGGTTACTTTCGATTACTATTTTGGGAATCCCCTACATTATTCTTAAGATAATAGCCTTTGGGTTTTCAACCGGTTTTTTTATATCCGCAATTGCAATGCAATATGGGTTTAAAGGTATTTTATTGATTCTTACTTATAAATTTCCCCATGGCATTATTTATCTTCCTATCATTATATTGTGTATACATAAGGGGTATAACCTTACCCGGTCCATATATTATGAAAATAGAGACTATATGGGAACCATAATAAGACAAATAAAATCATATTTGCTTTTGTGGCTCTTATTAGCCGTACTATTAGTGTTGGGAAGCTTTTTAGAAGCATATGTGGGCTCCTTTCTACTGAAAAAGACCCTTGGATTGATTACATAGGGAGGTATATCCTCCGTTAAAGACAATGAGATAAAAATAAGTTTATGAGGAGGATAGCATGAATCAACAGATTGAGGATTTTAGTGGATATCTTCAGGAAGTTAGGCAGTCTTCACTGAACACAATCAGAGCTTATCAGAATGACTTAAGAAAATTGGAGTCCTATCTTAGCCAACAGGGAATCGAGAGTACGTCAAAGATAACAGAGACAAGCCTCAATTCCTATGTTCTATCTCTAGAAAAGGAAGGACTTTCACCTGCAACCGTATCAAGACATATCGCTTCCATGAAAGCCTTTCTATTATTCCTCTTAAAGAAGGGAAGTATAAATGGAGACCCATCGGAGCGTATTAAAGCACCTAAGGTTGTTAAGAAGCCTCCTCATGTCTTAGAGGAGGACAAGATATTGGCGCTGCTTAATATGCCTGACCTGCATACAAGTAAAGGAATACGAGATAAAGCCATGCTGGAGCTTATGTATGCCACAGGTATGAAGGTTTCTGAGCTAACTAATGTTATGCTTTCAGATATTAATTTATCAGGAAAATATCTTACATGTGGTGATAAGAATGAGAGAAGTATCCCATTTGGAAATGCAGCCAAAGTTGCCTTAGAATCTTATATGCATATTAGAGAAACCATATTTGATAGGAAAAATAATAAATATCTGTTTCTAAATAACCAGGGGGAGAAGCTTAGCAGACAGGGATTTTGGAAAATATTAAAGGGTTATGCTAAGGAAGTAGGGATAGAAGACATTAATCCCAATATGATTAGACATTCTTTTGCTGCACATATGCTTGAGAACGGAGCTGATATAGGTGTGGTTCAGAAATTTCTTGGCCATACTGATATAAGTACCACTCAGTTATATCTATCATATAATTATCAGAATAGCCGTGAAGTATATACTAATACACATCCCAGAGCCTAAACAACGAAGAAAAACGGTGCCAGGCACACAACAATATGAATGTGCCAGGCACCGAATGATTACGGTACCAGGTACCACTATGATTTCGTAGAGAAATCATAGATGGTCTGCGATTGTATATATGAGTTTTTCAGATTCGTCCCAGCCGAGGCAAGGATCCGTTATTGATTTACCGTATACATGACCGGATATTTTTTGACTTCCGCTTTCAATATAGCTTTCTATCATTACACCCTTAACAAGCTTGGCAATATCAGGGCTAATTCTTCTGCTATGAAGAACCTCTTTAACAATGCGAGGTTGCTCAGCATAATTCTTATTAGAGTTAGCATGATTGGCATCTATGATGGTTGCAGGATATTGTAACTCCCGCTCTCCATACATCTGAAGCAAGCGAATTAGGTCCTCATAATGATAATTAGGTATAGCTTGGCCATGCTTATTAACAGCTCCACGAAGTATTGTATGAGCAAGGGGATTGCCAGAGGTATTTACTTCCCATTTACGATAAAGAAAATTATGACTTTTCTGAGCGGCAACAACAGAATTTAACATAACAGAAAAATCTCCGCTAGTGGGATTCTTCATTCCAGCAGGTATGTCCATACCGCTGATGGTAAGTCTATGCTGCTGATTTTCTACAGAACGAGCACCTACAGCAACATATGAAAGAACGTCCTCTACATAAGGCCAGTTCTCAGGATAAAGCATTTCATCTGCCACGGTTAGTCCTGATTCTGCTATTGCACGAAGATGCATTTTCCTCATTGCAATTAGTCCTTCCTGTATATCAGGTTCTTTTTCTGGGTCGGGCTGATGAACCATCCCCTTATATCCTTCCCCTGTGGTTCTTGGCTTATTGGTATATACTCTTGGTATCAGAAGTAATTTATCCGAAACCTTATCCTGCACCTTAGCAAGTCTTGATATATAATCACATACTGCATCCTCATGATCAGCAGAACAAGGTCCGATAATGACAAGAAATTTATCTGATTTTCCTGTAATAATATCTTTAATTTCTCTATCTCTTTCTTTTTTTCTTAATACATCCTTCGGTGGTAAGGGATATGTCTGCAATAGTTCCCTTGGCGAGATTACCTCTCTTATGAATTCAAAGCTCATTTACATTCTCCATTCTTCAGCATTTAAAACATTCAATATATTATAGTCGTAAATATTTGATTAATTGTATAATTTTTTATTACTTTCGTCAACGTGAATAATATAATTTACATTATTTAAAATATATTTAATATAAAAACACCCAAAAAGTGTTATAATGTCCATATAAGCAGATTAGTCAAGATAATCATAACATTTTATTTGACATGCTTTTTATGTCATAATAAAATGTTGTGGTTAGCTTGGATCAGTGCAACTGACCTACGATACCGAAGGTATCGTAGGCTAATCAGCGCAAGCAGCCACAGCCTACA
>JAAYJU010000157.1 GCA_012522735.1 Clostridiales bacterium
CTGAATCATTTATATCCGAAAGTACTTCTTGGACTACGCTTACAGCTTTATCAACCATCATTTCATTTTCCAGTACTGTGAATATGGTTTTACTATAAGGGTGAGAATCACCTATCAGCATGCGAAACTTGCTAAACAAAGGCATATCTTCATTATTACTGTTTGCTATAGCACTTCCCATTCCTTGGCTATCCAATATAGTAGCACCGCTTATTTCATTTTCAATAAAGCCGGAGAGAATATCCTCCATATAATCTATCCCATTTAATACAACAAATAATGCATACATAGCGCACCTCCTTATATGACTATATCATATTTACCCATCTAATTGTGAGTTGTTTACAAGAATTTTTTTGCTCTTTTTTTGTTTTTTTTCTACTTTATTAAGACCATTAATTTCCCCAGCTCTTTGGATTGCCAACTTAGCAAATATGGGGCCGGTTACTTCATATATTAATACACTAAACATAATTATTGTACTTATGGCTGCTGCATATTCGTGTAGTTGCTGCCTTACGATTACAAGTAGGCCAATAGATATGCCGCCCTGTGGAAATAATGCATAACCAAGATTCTTGGTAACTGCAGGATCTGCCTTAACAGATTTTGCACCTACCCATGCACCAAACATTTTTCCTGTAGCCCTAGCTATTACATAACCCACACCTAATATACCGACACTTAGAAGGATATTTAAGTCTAGACTTGCACCTGCCAAGGTAAAAAACAGAACGTATACTGGTGATACAAATGCATCTACAGAATCAAAAACTCTTTTAGAGTTTTGCTTCAAATTAACCAAAACCGTACCCATCACTATGCAGGTCAATAAAGGAGATAAGCCTAAACGATTTGATAACCCGGTGGCTATACCTATGGCAACAAAAGTAATAACCTGAAGCTCGTCACGGCCTTTTGATTTCTTTGATATGCCTACAAGCATTACACCCATTATCAGCCCAAGTATTAATGAACCACCAATCTCTACTAAAGGATCAACTATCATGCTGTAGATAGAGAAGGCCTCTTGCCCGGTTGTAAGTGTAGCTAATGACATGGCAATTCCAAAGGCTATTATGCCAAACACATCATCAAGAGCTACCACTGGTAATATGGTTTTTGTGAGTGGACCGTGTGCTTTATATTGCTTAATAACAAGTAGAGTTGCAGCCGGTGCTGTAGCAGCAGACATAGAGGCTATAACTATACTGAAGGCAAAGGGCTGATTAAATATATAGTACATAAGAGTAAATACAACAAATATTGCCCCTACTACCTCGGCTAAAGTAATAATAACAATGGATTTACCCAGCTTAAGCATATCCTTTACTACAAATTCACTTCCAATACTAAATGCAATAACTGCTAAAGCCAACTCATTAATTACAGAAAAGCTTTCTATATCCTGACCACTGATAAATTTGAAAAAGGAAGGGCCTAGGAATAGGCCGGCAACCAGATAACTTGATACATTAGGTAGCTTAAAGATTCTGGCCACTCTACCTCCAATAGCTCCAACTAATAATACAATACTGATTTTTAATAATAAATTCATTTTTATACCTCCACATCATAATATTGCTCTATGATGTAGTTTAGCGCTTTTATCCTTTGTCTTATAATTTTACACAATAAAAAAGCGGATAAACTAACTCGTATAGAGCTTTGCCATTCGCTTGGTTTTCTCCTATGGGATTAGCTGACGGGTTAGGGCTACCAAGTGACCCCTCCTAAAGATTAGGATTCACCCCAGAAGATTGGGTCCCCCACTACCTTAAAGATATTCGGAAATGCTTGTATATCATATCACAGAATGGTGGCTAGAGTCAAATGGATTAAAAAATGCAATAATATATATATTAAATTTAGAAAAGTACTATCTTTATAATATGGATTCGTATAAAATAAATATATGACAGATTATGTACCATTGATGATGAAGAGAGGGTTGAAATCGATGAATCCTTAGAAGGAGTATAGGGCTACTAGGATTTATAGAGAGAGGTGATTAACATGGCCAATTTTTTTGGACTTAATTTTAAGAGTAAGGAAGAGCGAGAAAAGGAATATCAGGAATATTTTTATAAAATATTTCCCTATGGTGAGCCACAAAAACAAAGGGTAGAGGAACTACTTATTAACCTTTTGAATAAAAACAAAGGAAATCAATTTATGATGCACTATATCCTTATCAAGGAAGCAATGATAGATTCGGAGGTTAAGGATTATGAAGCTATTGCCGTCGATGTCGAGAAGAAGCGATTTGTTAAGCTGACTCCTGAGTTAAAGGACTGTGTTCGTATACTTATATATAAGGATCTGGCTATGGATGAGGGTCTAGAATATCCTACAGTCCAGGAGCTTAAGGCAATGGCCGAAAAGAAATACTAATGTGCAAAGACTGGTCTTGACCAAGTGGAAAAATGAGGTTAGAATTTATGTATAACATATGACTTGCCATATAAATATTTAAAATACCAGGGGGAGATATCATGGATGAAGGGAATTTATTAACCGGTGGTGTAGATAAATTAAATGAGATCAAAGAGGATCTTTTGGAGCTTCGTGGTTATCAGGAAAATTATGAGAGCCTTGTAATAGAAGAGGATAAGAATGAGAAGAGCATCCAGAGCTTGGAAAAGGCGGCATCAGATGAGGTTGCGGCAACAATAAAGAAGAGAAGAACCGAGATAGAAAGCGCTTATGACAAGCAGCTTGATAAGACTAAAGCCTCTATTAAAAGGATTAAGGATAAAAGGGACAAGCGTAAGAATAAGAAGGTATCTGAGCGAATTGAGGAAGAGACGGCATCACTTCGGGAGGATAACCGTAGGCTTAAGCTAGAAGTAAAGACGCTACTTAAGCAGAAGCATGTTCCTTCTTATAGTAATACAAAGCTTTATTATGCCCTATTCTATCCTAGATATTTTACTGATGTATTAATTATAATCTTTGCCCTTTTACTTACGCTTTTTATTATCCCCTGTGGCATATATTTCTTTCTTCTTCCTGAGGAAAGAATCCTATATCTTGCTCTTATATATATAGCAACTGTTATAATATTCGGAGGACTATACCTGATTATTGGAAATAGAACAAAGGATAAGCACAGTGAGATACTTAAGCAGATACGTGAGCTACGCCATGAAATTATTAATAACAAGAAGAAAATCAAGGTAATTAAGAAGAATATAAAAAAGGATAGGGATGAAAGCTCATACGGCTTAGAGAATTTTGATGAAGGTCTGCAAAAGCTTGATGATGAGGTGGCTGATATAGCCCAGCAGAAGAAGGATGCCCTTCTTACATTTGAGAATACGACCGTTCAGGTTATTGCCTCAGAAATAAGAAAGCAATATGAAGAAAAGATTGCTAAGCTAAAGGCAGATAATGAAGCGTTAGCTAGAAATACCGCTCAGGCAGAGAATAAAATAAAAGCCTTAACCTTAAAAATAGCCAGTGAATACGAGCCTTTTATTGGTAAAGACCTTATTACCCTTGATAGAATTGAATCATTAATTAATATTATTGAGGCTGGAAATGCAGCCAATATATCCGAAGCAGTACAGTTTCACAGACAGAACATGGGATAATTTATTTTTCTGTTTAATATACCTCATTTAATAGAAGAGACTTTATTTGATTTATACAATAGCTAATGGCGAGACAAATTTGATCTGCCATGGACATAACAACATTTAATCTGGTAGTTTGTAAGAGCATATGATCTAGCATACCTGAAAAATTAACGATACCGGTGATAAACAAATCACCAACCTCGGGCAAATCCTTATCAACACCGGCACCGGGCTTTAGAGGTCCCTCGCCCAGGGTTATATAACCGATATGATCCGACTTACCTAATGAGGCATCGATCGCAATGATAAAAGCATTATCATGCTTTTGATTTATCATTGTAACGGTGTCTTTTAAATTTTTCGCGTGTACCGGGTGCTCTAAGGTGCCATAGATATGGAAACCTGGTTGGTTAATGTATTTTGATAATTTATATCCGATTATTGGCCCCAGGCAATCTCCGGTTGCGCGATCAGACCCAATGCATAAAAAAACAATATTTTTATTATAAAGTACATGCTTCTTAATTAATGCTGATAATGCTAACCCCAGTTCATAGGCTGAATTTTGTTCGTTTGAGTTAAAGTAGATGATACGATTTTTGCTTTTAAAGAAAATGCTCATAATACCTCCATAATCGTGTTAAATATAAGCTTAGGTTAAGTATTACCAAATACTTTAAAAATAGACATTCAAAACCAGACCAATATAAAAAACAAGCCTGAAAATACTACGAAATGCGCAAATGATTTGATTTCATAAGAGGATAATACTCGAAAAAGAAACGGATTTACGGACTATTAGTAGAACTTTGAAGATAACTTCTTGTCTTATCGATACTTATTACGACATAATGCATGTCTGATTTATGCTAAGATAAGTAGAAAGCTGTACAGTAAAGTAGAGCTGATAGGAGAGGGGCCTATGATAGAATCGGTATACAGCAATGATAATGCAGATGCAAATCGGACAGACATAGTACATACAGACTTTAGGATGCCAAAAAACATTCGGCAAATCGGAAAAAGTAATAACAGCAAAAAGATATATGTAGAAGATTATGTGATGACCTTTACAAAGCAGCTACCCGGGGAGGATTATTCGACATGCCGTGTGGCTGTGTTGGTGGGCCAATATGTTAAGACCCCACAGGGCAGATGTATCTTCATATCCGGTGCCCTTGAGGTAGAGGGTATGGATCTGTCGGACGGTATTGTCTTTACCAATGACCACTGGACAGCCATTTATGAAAATATTAAAAAATATTTTGTAGAAGCGGAAATCGTCGGATGGTTTATAGGAGGACCCGGGTATCTTTTGGAGGATAAGGAAAAAATTCTAAAGGCACATATCGATAATTTTGCTGGACAGGACAAGACCTTACTTACATTTGATAATATGGAGAAAGA
Source organism: Clostridiales bacterium (assembly GCA_012522735.1). Classification (GTDB taxonomy): domain Bacteria; phylum Bacillota; class Clostridia; order Lachnospirales; family Lachnospiraceae; genus Mobilitalea. Next base: position 4,989 of record JAAYJU010000157.1, read on the forward strand.
GGAATCCTTCTACTTGTATGAGAATGGGTCACTTTCTAAGCAAGAGGGCTTTTACATATATTACGAGAAAAATGAAGAAATGCAAATTTATATGATTGTGAACAAGGGCAAGCCTAGTGAAGAAGAACAATATGATGACAGGGTATCCAGAGAGATACGCACAATTCTCCAGAACAAGAAGCCTGCAAATGAGCACAAGAATATAAGCTATCTTATGTATGCAGCAGGTACATTACTGGCTGTAATTATTCTGGTGGTAGGGGCGGCTATGTTAAGTAACTACGACCATATGAAGAGTATGCAAGACACCTTGGACTCCTTATCGAATAATTTAAAGGAGATAGAATCTGTATTTATAAGAAATGAGAACAATAAGGCGATTGTAGATAATACAGCTGAACCGAAGACAGATATTCCTGTAAGTACAGATGGAAGCTTAAATGTCGAGGTGGTTCCAGGGGGAGTATCTCCGCTACCCGAAAAGGATGAAGAAGATAAGTTAAGCGATGAGGAGCCTATTTCTAATCCGCCAAGTGACATAAGTGATGATGTTAGTGATGATAAAGAAGCCTCCGCTGGACAGATTTCAGCAAGTGATACACAGGCAGAGGTTAAATATTACACTGTAAAAGCAGGCGATTCTCTTGCAGGCATAAGCCATAGACTTTATAATTCTGCTAACTATATCTCTGTGATTAAGAAACTCAACAATATCGAGGACGAGGATATGATTTATATTGGGCAAAAGCTAATTCTTCCGTAAAAAACAACATCTATATGCAATAAATATAAGTGCCGCAGAATATAACCCCTCGGATAGGTTAATATGCTGTGGCATTATTTCCATGCAAAATACCTAGTGCCATTATTATTAAAATGAGGTATAATGTACGAAAATAAGCAGATTGGTTTAAGGTAAACAACAACTAAGAAGTGGGTGGACAAGCAGTGAGGAATTACGAGGATAGAAAAAATAGATACCGTAAGAACAGAGTGATTATATTTTCATTGCTTCTGGTCCTTATTGTAATAATCGGAGTCATATATCTGGTTCGGTTATATAATCGTAGCTTTCAGGATTATGAGGTAATGGACAGGGTTACCAATACTGAGGAGAACCTTGGAGGTTATCTTGAGTATAAGGGTGCGGTAGTTAGATATAGTAGAGACGGGGCTGTTGCAGTTGATAATAAAGGGAATCTGTTATGGAATGGTTCCTTTGAGATGGCAGACCCTATTGCCGACACCTGTGATGACTATGTTGTCATAGCTGACAGGGGAGGTAAGCAGGTACAGATATTTAATAGGAAGGGGTTGGCAGGATCCTTAACCATGAACCATCCTATAGTTAAGGCTGAGGTTGCTCGACAAGGTGTCGTTGCGGTACTTATGACTGAGGATGATGTAAGCTATGTGGAGCTATGGAGTAAGGAAGGCGATTTCATTGGAGAAAAGGTAACAAATATGGTCAAGGACGGATATCCTATGGATATATCCCTTTCAGATAACGGAGAGAAGGTGGCTGCGACCTATCTAAGTATTAGTAGGGGTGAAATCATTAATAACATCTTGTTCCTAAATTACGGAGAGGTAGGTAAGAACTTTACAGATCGCACCGCCGGGGCCTTAATATATAATAACGCTGTAGTAGCTCGAATAACATTTCTTGATAATGACACAGTCTGCGCCTTTAAAGAGGATGGTCTACTTATCTTTACTATGCCAGAGATTGCCGAGCTTGCCATAGAGGAAACAATAGAAGGCAAAATCAAAAGTGTATTACATAATGAAAAGTATGCAGGTATTGTCCTAAAGGAAGACGGGGATAGTGATCAGAGGTTACTCCTATATGATTTAAAGGGTAAAAAGGTCTTAGATAAGGAATTAGATTTTGAATATGAAAGTATATATCTTTCGAGAGATGAAGTTATAATGTATAATGATCTCTCATGTGTGATTTATAAGGCTGATGGTAAGGAGAAGTTCAGATATACATTTGCCACAAATATATCTGCACTATATCCTATCAATAATCTGGACCGTTATTTTATGGTTAATCCAAAGGAGATATTGGAGATACAGTTGGTGGAGTAGATTCTTTGGTACCAGGCACCGAAAAAGAGGGGAGAAGAATTATATGAATTGGTTATTGATTATAGTTTTAGGAATAATAATTGTAAATGCATTTATTGGCCGTAGGATTGGTTTTGTTAAGATCGTATTCTCTTTATTTTCATTTATAATGGCATTAATGATAACGGCATGGATAAGTCCATCGGTTAATGGAATGCTAAAAAACAATGAATCCTTTTATGAGAAGGCATCTCAGAGGGTAGAGGATATGTTGTTTAAGGAACAGGCAGAGGCTACCGATGAGGAGGATATTATAGAAAGCTTGCCATTACCCAAATCTATTAAGGAATCTCTTCTGGAGAATAAAGCTAAGCAGGAAGCTAATATTAAATCATATATAACTGCTCATGTAACTGACATTGCAATTAATGCACTTGCATTTGTGATTACATTCGCCGTAGTATTTGTAGGACTCTGGGTAATAAGTATAGCTCTAAATATTATTAGCAAGCTACCTATATTAAATCAACTGAATAAGTTGACCGGACTACTTGTTGGTGGCCTGCAGGGAGTAATTATTGTATGGATATTATTTATAATAATAACTATATTTAGCGGTACCGAATTAGGAGGGACTGCTTCTGAGCAGATCGAGAGCAGCGTGATATTAAGCTTTTTATATGATAAGAATTTTCTTTTGAATATTGTTCTGGATGCAGTAAAGATGTTTTAATATCCACTTTTCAATAAATATGAATTATATGACTTGGATTGATTACACATAATATGAAGGAGAATGAAAATGAACGAGGTATTAAGTAAAATTCAAATGATGGGTATTGTACCCGTAATTAAGCTTGACGATGCAAAGGATGCAGTTCCCTTGGCAAAGGCTTTGTGTGACGGAGGACTTCCTTGCGCAGAGGTAACATTTCGTACCGCAGCGGCCGAGGAATCCATAAGACTTATGAGGGAAGCATTTCCTGACATGCTTATAGGAGCCGGAACGGTTCTTACAACAGAGCAGGTTGATAAAGCGGTAAATGCCGGTGCAACCTTTATGGTAAGTCCCGGATTAAATCCTAAGGTAGTAAGCTATTGTGTGGAGAGAAACATTCCTATTACACCAGGGTGTTCAACTCCCAGTGATATAGAGGCAGCAATAGAGCTAGGTCTTGAGGTGGTTAAGTTCTTTCCTGCGGAGGCAGCAGGTGGGCTGCCCATGATTAAAGCAATGGCCGCACCTTATGTAAATATGAAGTTTATGCCTACCGGTGGTGTGAATGCTACTAACCTTACATCTTATTTGGATTTTCCTAAGATAATAGCATGTGGTGGAAGCTGGATGGTTAAAGACGATCTGGTTAAAGCAGGTGATTTTGATAAGATAACTGAACTAACCAAGGAGGCAGTTACAATGATGCTGGGCTTTGAGCTTCGCCATATCGGTATAAATATGGATAATGAGAAGGATGCAGACCAGGTTGCGGACTCCTTTGAGAAGCTGTTCGGATTTACTAAAAAGGTTGGTAACAGCTCAATTTTTGCAGGAACAGGAATAGAAGTAATGAAGGAGCCTAACTTAGGTGAGAAGGGTCATATCGCAATCCAGACAAATTATATAGATAGAGCTGTATTCCATCTTAGTCAGCAAGGCTATACCTTTAATGAGGATTGCAAGAAGCTTGATAAGAAGGGTAAATTAGTAGCAATATACTTAGGTAAAGAGCTTGGTGGCTTTGCTATTCATTTAGTTCAAAAGTAATCAGTATCTGATAAGAAGACAAACTATGACAGGAGGATCATATATCATTTTTGATTTCTCCTGTCTCATTATGTAGTTTGATGCTATTGTTCAAATTGGTAGCAATTGGGCAAAAAATTAAAACAATTGTGCTTGACAAAGGCATTGTCAATGTAGTAGAATAATCTTTGCCGCTATTGATAGGGGTAACCATAAAAGAGATTGTTTTTTAGAGAAAATTGAAGAAAAATTGGAAATAAAAAATAATTTAAAAAAGTGGTTGACATCGTTTGTCGAGTATGATAGAGTATTCACTTGTCGGCACCAAATTCCGAGTCGACAAAAAAACATCAGAACAAGATGTCAAAGCAACAAATAGCACCTTGATAATTGAACAGTGAAACAACCCTGAAAATTCTAAAAAACTGAGGTCTTACACATGGGACTTCAGAGGTATTCTTTAAGAGTATCTCATATAGATTTTCAAGAAACGAACAGGTATCTTATAAAACCCTCTTGCAGTGCTAATGCATTTGCAAGAAGTGATTATAGGATGC
>JAAYJU010000158.1 GCA_012522735.1 Clostridiales bacterium
ATATTAGATATTTCATCTATATAGGTGGAAATGATTCTATGGATACTGTAGATAAGCTCTCAGAGTATTGCAAGATTCATAACTATGAAGTATATATTATAGGTGGTCCAAAGACTGTGGATAATGACCTTAATCTTACCGATCATTGTCCAGGTTTTGGCTCCGCGGCTAAATACGTTGCAACTACTATTTCAGAGCTAGAAAGAGATATTAATGTATATGATATTCCTGCGGTAACTATAGTGGAAATAATGGGAAGAAATGCAGGCTGGCTTACAGCGGCTTCTGCTTTAGCCAGGGTTAATGGGGGCGCTGGACCTGACTTAATTTATTTATGTGAAAAAGCTTTTGATTATGATAAATTTATAGAGGATGTTAAGGGTAAGCTAAAGGTTAAACCTGGTCTAATTGTGGCTATCAGCGAAGGCATCAAGGATAGTACAGGTGCATATGTATCAGATACCATGTCAAGTGGTGCTGTAGATAATTTCGGCCATAAATATATAGCAGGTTCTGCGAGAGCATTAGAACAGCTGGTCAGAGAGAAAATCGGTTGTAAGGTAAGAGCAGTGGAGCTTAACCTGATGCAAAGAGCAGCAGCTCATATTGCCAGTGAAACAGATATCGTTGAGTCTGTTTTGCTTGGACTTAAGGCATTTGAATGTGCTGTAAATTGTGAGACCGGTAAGATGGCAGCCATAAAACGATTAAGCGATGCTCCTTATCGTGTGGAGTTCACATCCGTTCCCGTAAGTGAAGTAGCAAACCACGAGAAGATTGTACCCATGGACTGGATTACACCGGAGGGTAACGATGTAACAGAAGAAATGATGGCATATCTGAAGCCCCTTATTATAGGAGAGACTAATCTCAAATACGAGAATGGTATTCCCAAGCAGTATAAATTATATTAATATAAAATAAAAATCCCCACCTTTAGTGGGGATTTTGCTATTACCAGAATAAATGGTCTTCGATTTTGACTGAAGTTTTCTTTTGGTCGTACCCTTTACTTACAGCTGATTCATATGCATTAAAGTATAGTCGGCTACCGATGTTATTGGCACCGGATAAGGCGGCCTTTGCTGCCTTAATTGTAAGAAGCTGTGACTTAGTAGAGTAGCTTTCGTATCTATCTAATTGTTTTTCTAAGGAGCCACTTCTTGACACTGTAAATTGGCCGGGCTGATATATAACGGCCTCAATTGTATTTGCATATTTACTGGATTTAACCCGGTTTAGAACCACATTTGCGACTGCTAGCTTTCCTTCATAGCTTTGATTGCCTGCCTCGGCATGAACTAAGCAGGCTAGCAGCTTAAGCTCCTCCTGGGTATAATCCACCTCTTCACGGTATTTAACTTCAGTTTCTTTCTTAATTCTTTCTTCTTCTTTTACTTTCTCCTGCCTAATTCGCTCTTCTTCCTGTAGCTTTTTAAGCTCTTCCTCTTCTTCCTTAGATACAGCCTTTTCAAAATCTACAAGTAATTCAACATATTCCCTATTTACATAACCTATTACCCTATCATCACTTATGTCTACCTTTAGCCATTCATCATGCAGATCGATTACAGGATAAATCTCGTTTTTATATACTACAGTTAACTTATTGGATTCAATATCAGGCTTTTCTCTAACATTTAGACCTTCTGTACTTATGGATACACGAAGTCTTCCGTATTTTTCGATTAATTCATCATCAGGTATGCCTGTTTTTATATAATCGGTATTAACATATCCTTTAAGACTACCTGATTCGACATAATACCAATCCCCAACCATATCAAGTATTTTGGCAGCAGAGTCCCTGTAAAGCTTACCCTTTATTTCGCTTTCTGTATTTGCCTTATCTCTGATATTTACATAGGAATTTGCTATCGAAATGCCTATATCAGCATAAAGGGATGGTGTCGGTTCTGGCTCTATAGTCTCTGGTCCTATAGTTTCTGGCTCTATAACTTCGGGTTCTATATCTTGGATTGTGTCTTCTTGGCTTATGCCAGTCATATCATTAATATCAATATCTTCAGATTCTTCATTTTCTGTTAAGTCCGTGTCTTGATCGGTCTGTATATCAGTATCTAATTCTTCATATAGATACAGTCGTTCACTGACTGATGCCACACTGGCTCCGTACTTATTAGTTAATGAATTTAATCTTGCGTCATATGCTGCATTTGAATCCGAATTATCAGTATTAATAAGGGTGTTTTCATTTTCTTGTTTATCATCTTCTTTGTCTGCAGGGATATCAAAACCTAGCAGAGTGGAAATCCAAAAGACAGATAAGAACACTACTATAGAAAATATGGTTCTTTTTGTTTTCATGATTCACCTTTCAATAGTATATTACTATAATATTGTTTCGGTATCTTTTGTTATTATATCCCAATAAGGCTATAATAGCAAATTTTAAGCTTAATGGATTAATGTGGTAGTATTGTATACATTTTTCCATTAATTTATTCTATGCTTGAAGTTTCATCTTTGATTTTTTCACGAATAATATCTGATACCTTATTAGCAAGCTCGGTCGATTTCATTCCCTTGTAATCCTCATAGTAAAGAGGTTTTAAATAATGTATCTGAACCGTTAGCCTACTTATTGATCCAGTATCAAAGGCCTTATAAGAATCAATTAGAGCTACAGGAACTACGGGACTTTTAGCATTCATAGCACTCTTAAAGCTACCCCCCTTAAACTCAAGCAAGGAATTACCTTGTCTCGATCTTGTTCCTTCAGCAAATATTATAAAGTTTTCTCCTGCTTTGACACGGCGGGTCATATTCATAATAACCTGCATGGATTGTCTGATATCATCCCGGTCAATAACCTCTGCTTGTAGCATTGTAATTACCTGCTTTAAGAGAAAGGTGTTTTTAACCTCTTTTTTCATAACAGTAACTAGAGGCCTTTCATGTGTCTGTATGAAGGCCAAAGCATCAAAGAGGCCCTGATGATTTGGAAACATTACATATCCGCTTTCTGAGGGCAGATTTTCTAGGCCTGTTACATGTATTTTGATTCTGCCACGTCGTATTACGATGGGGACAATTTTATGCAAAAATGCATATCTGGTATGTGAATCGTATTTTTCTATATTACAAAGTTGAAATATTCTTATAAGCCAATAGGGCAATATAAGTAAGCTTCGAAACACCATCAACATAATTCTCTTCATATGGTAGCCCTTTCTTTAAAAAACTTACACTATCAAAGGACTTCAAAGCCCTTCAAGTGCTTGGAACGGCTAGGATGCCTAAGCTTCCTAAGAGCCTTCGCCTCAATTTGACGAATTCTCTCTCTTGTAACATTAAATTCTTTACCTACCTCTTCTAAGGTTCTTGTTCTACCGTCAGTCAGACCAAATCTAAGTATCAATACCTTTTGCTCCCTTTCTGTTAAGGTATCAAGAAGCATTGAAATCTGGTCTCGTAGTATAGAATATGATGCGGCTTCCTCCGGACCTAAAATATTATCATCCCGAATAAAGTCACCGAGATGACTGTCCTCCTCTTCTCCAATGGGAATGTCAAGAGAGATAGGATCTGAGGATATCTTTAAGACCTCACGAACCTTTTCCACAGTCATATCCAAGGCATCTGCCAGCTCCTGTTCGGTGGCCTCTCTTCCAAGGTCCTGAAGTAGGGTTCTGGAGACTCTATAGGTTTTGTTTATTATTTCAGACATATGTACAGGAATACGTATAGTACGACTTTGGTCGGCTATAGACCTTGTAATAGCCTGCCTAATCCACCAGGTGGCATATGTAGAAAATTTAAAGCCCTTGGAATAATCGAATTTATCTACAGCTTTAATCAATCCTAAATTACCCTCCTGAATTAAGTCTAAGAAGGAAAGACCTCTTCCTACATATCTTTTTGCGATACTTACTACAAGGCGGAGGTTCGATTCTGCCAGTAATTGCTTAGCAGCTTCGTCTCCCTCCTCAATCCTTTTGGCAAGCTCTACCTCTTCCTCCATAGTTAAGAGTGGGTAGTTACCGATCTCCTTCAAATATAAATGAACAGGGTCGTCCGAAATAATAGTAGAGGATGATACATTAATATCCTCTTGGGATGATGTATCATCTGCATCTTCATCATCAATGTCCAACAGCTTATCCTTTTGCTCGCTATCATCATCAGGAGAGCTTAATACTACAATATTGTAAGCCTCAAGCCTTTCATACACCTTATCAATTTGCTTGTTGTCAAGATTTAATTCATTAATAAGGTCATTGACCATTTCGGCTTCAATTATTCCTTTTTGTCTTTTAGCGTATCTTATCATTTCATTGAATTTCTCTTCAAAAACATCATGGATAGCCCGTTCATTCATAGAAGTACCTCCATCTTTAGAACATAGAAAATTGCACTAGCTAATATTATAACACATGCTTGTACAGATGGAAATAAGCAAAATTAGTAAATGACAATAATAGTAAAAAGCGACACAAAGCTACCAAATAAAACAAGTAAAACGGGCATAGCGATGCAGCTTCTAGGAAAATGCATTGTAATGCCCGTTATATTGATGGGTTTTTTACAGTTTATAATATGGATTGACCTACATTAGATGCAGGGGATGGCTAAGGTGTCGGACTCTGGCCATTATCTTGTATATACTCATAAGCACCGATATCCCATACTTTATCCATTCCTCTGACAGCTCCATCCATATCCTTATTGAAAGGGTCGTTTAATTTCATACCCCCCGGTAATTTATGAGAAAGATGAAAATTACCTTTTTTGGCATCGATAAATGGATCATACACCATATCATTTATAATGTTATTCTTCTCTTCAATATTTACAAAACGTGGACTAGAATCACAGTCATACCAGAGATTGTTGGCGACTAAATTATCAGTCCCCTTATTTGCCAGTGCTATCCTACTGGATAATTTTCCGCGCATTTTATAAAAGGTATTATTGAGTATTTTTATATCTGATATAAAGGGGCCTCCGTTGGCTCCATTACTACCAATGACTCGACTGGGGCCTGCTAATGAACTGGTTTCTTTAAAGACATTACCATATATATAATAGCCGCTGCTATATGTAGGAGTTGCATCTCCACGCCATCCTATACTAATATAGCCGGTACCGCCGGTAGAGGCGAAGTTTTCGAAGGTGTTATACCGGAGATGTATATTCAATTTTTTCTTGTCTCCTCTAAACCATACTCCAACTGAGTGATAGTCGGAAGACCCTGAACCCCCATTTTTAAAATAGCAATGCTCTACCAGATAGTCCGATTCCAAAGTACCCGCGAATAGCATCCATTCCTGTCCTGAATCATGAACAAAACAATACTGAAATGTAATATGTGCTGTAGTACCCACGGCATATATAGTCCGCGTTTTATATGGAAGGTCCTTTGTAGAGCCTGCCCATCCGGTATCTTCCATTTCAACATGCCTTAATGTCAAATACCGAACCTGTGCATTGTTTGGAATCATCATACAATTCCCGCCTCTAAAAGCTTCAATATTAGCGGGATTATAAAGCTTTATTCCATGCCCTGAATCGCCTTGTCCCGTTTGCCCGTCAATGATGTAATATCCACTTGTAAATTTAAAAATCGGTCCCTGTGAATCAGTAAAGCATGCCACACCTGAAGCATAGGAATCCTGCCAGCCAATACCTGTGCCATGGTCATCATGTGTAGCCTTTTTTATAATGATATAAGCAGCTCCGCTTTCAGGATCATCAAAAAGGTAGCGTGGATAACTACCTGAAGCAAGATAATAGGTTGCCCCTCTTTCTAAAACATCAGGAAGTCTATTCCAGGCATTTGTCCAGTCCCTTCCGTCATTAGTACCCTTTGCATCAGCTCGGATATAATAGGTCTTTTCTGACTTTTCTGTGCCTATAGTTTCTGTAGATATGACCGCTGATACTTCAGCCTTAACAGACTTACTCTTAGCAGAACCACTAATAAGCTGCCCTATCTCTTCATTACTTAGAGCTCTGTCGTATATTCTAATATCATCCATTAACCCTTCAAAGCTGGCTCCCCAAGGGTTTCGACCAATCACTATATCACGACTGGCATCTCGTTTTATCATACCTGTAAGTTCAGTACGTGAGCATTCATATCCATCTAAGTAGGTAATAATGTTTGAACCATCATAGGTAATAGCATAATGATGCCAATCGGTGTCATTTACAACCTTAGCTACTGAATACTTCCCTGTTTTGCTAGTCGTACTTATGGAGCCGGCAAAGCCGTTTGTAGTTATTTGAACTCCATATACGGTATGCTTGTGTATAACTGTTGCAGCTGTGTCCTTAGCATCCTTCTTTGCAAAGAAGGCAATTGTTATCTCATCTATACCATCGAGGTAGTTATTATGCTTTATTGAAATTCCCCGGCTTTTAGAATTATTAAAACGAATAGATTTTCCGTAAATTGATTTTTTAAGAAGAATATCTTTGCTAGTCTCTATGGTCGAATTCTTACCTGATACATCCAGGCAATCCTTATTAAAGGGCAGATGTAGATAGAGATTGGGATATTTTGCAGGAATTACATCAACTTCCTGGCTGGCAGTGTGTTTATCGCCGTCACTATCAGTAATTGTCAACTTAACTGTATGCTTTCCTGCCAAAAAGGTATGATATGTTGTAACTCCAAAATCGCTGCTACCATCATCATAATCCCATTCATAGCTGACAATACTTCTTCCTTCGGGGGCATATGAATTAGAAGCGTCAAAAGCAACCTTAAAGGGCTCATAGCCAGAATTATCACTCACACAATTGTAAAATTTAATATATGCGACTGGAAGAGAAGACCCCTGATATTCATATGGACCGATATCAAAGCCGCTTCCATATGGTCTGGTGCTTCCGGTATAATCATAGTGGAAACTCAAGCTCATACCCTTATCTATAGCTGGACTGTTGGGATGTAGTGCAAAATCATTCTGATCAAAATCAATAAATAATGGATCCACATTAACTATATCCTTAGGAAAGTTTTCCTGATCGTATTTTTTATAAGCGTCTGATTTATACACAATATTATTGGATGCATATTTCTTATTATCTAGTCCAAAATAGCAATTGTTGGCATTATAAAATATATTATTACGAACCTCACCAGTGGCAGGCTTTTTGTCTTCTCCTCTAAATCCAACACCGTGTATGCCCATATTGATAAAGAGATTATTATAGACCTTTACATCCTTTAATGTAGAAATACACATGCCCCATGAAGTGGCATCCTTAAAGACGTTGTTTCTAAAGGTTATATCATGGGAATGATAATAGTAGCGACCCGAGCCCATAAAACCCTGATGATAGAAATCCTCTATGAAATTACCTTCAATAACTATATGACGAGCATATTCACCATTATTATCATAGGTTTGGAAGCCATCTACATGTGCTTTTCCGATTTCCTCATGGCGTGTGCCATGCATATAGTTACCTCTGATTATATGTCCCTCACCAAAAAACCTAAAATAATCGGCATCGCCCTTCCTAAATATCAAGCGTTCTATCTCGTTATTCTCAACAAGCATATCGCTACCTGACACATTAATACCAAAGCTACATTTATATATATAATTATTTACAACCCTACAGTTTACTCCTGCAGCTTTAATTCCTATTCCGGCATCGCGTATGTAATTATTGGTGACCTCAACACCGGTGGCTCCACCCAAGTCAATGGTTCCACCTCTTAACTTAAACCCATCCATTATTACATAATCACCATATTTAAAATTAATAGAGCTTATTGTAGCCTTATGCTTTTTACGGGACCTGAGAATCAGCCTCTGATCCTCCTCGCTATATAGACGGTTTGATTTGAACTTGATTTGCTCATCATATACACCGTCCTCAACAATAATCTCATCACCGGGATATGAGCATTCAAGAGCCCTACTAATTGTTCTAAAGGGCTTTGTTTCAGTACCCTCATAGCTGTCGTCACCTGAGTTACTTACATACAGCTTAGCAGGGTCTCTTGGCACAGTAGACTGGAGCTTTCCCTTTGTCACAAGAATATTATCAAAATTAACCCAGTAACGACTTTTTCCCTCATCAACTCTTGTCAGTTTTATTCTGCCTCCCTTAAAACGTTTAAGAGCCTCAGACTTTTTATCAATATATGTATATTCAAAATCCTTTCCATTGTCATATCCATCACGGTCTACTGAAATCCTAATAGATTTACCATTATTTTTAAAATAAATCTTATAATAATTTATTGATGGGTTTTGCCTTGGAGAGCTTAATATTCTGCTTACATTTTCAACCTTCAGCTCTTTTTCAATACCATTTAGCATACGGTATACCTGTCCTGTAGTCGGGCAGATGGAATAGTAGTTGCTAGAGTCCTGATACTCAATCATTACCCTGGCGGGAGTGTTATACCAATTAATGCTGGTAAAGGATACGGTATACTCTGATTCATTTACTGATTCATTTGAAAGAGTATATGCTCCCGCATTCAATCTTAGAATCCTACTATCAAGGCTTTTATTAGCTTCTGTTGCCAAATCACCATGTCTAGTCCAGGTCATTCCTTTTATTAATTGGCGATCTGCCGTAGCCAAATCCCCATCCTCAAAATCTTCTTGATATAATATGTTCTCTACTAAGACAGCTCCATAATTAGTAGATAGAGTGGCTGATAAATCTGCTTTAGCAGGTATGTTATTATTAATAAGCATAATACCTGAAATAGTGAATATGGTCAGTAGACATGATAAAACAGCTTTTTTCATACATCCTCCTTATAGTTATAAAGATTTAGCCAGATAAGCTCGCTTAAAAAGGGAACACCTGCCTAAAAGTATAATAAATTTCCATAATTATACTAATTAGCAGGTGTATTGTAAATGAGTATTATAGCTTATACTTTTATTTAATTCATTACATCAATTTATTGATTTCCTCTAGCCTAGGTGGATTAAGGGGAAGAGGAAATCTACTTATCGCAACCGCCGAACAAGCGCTAGCAAAACGAACTAGGTCGTCATCCTTCATACCCTTTAGCAAACCATAGGTAGAGCCGGCCTTAAAAGTATCTCCTGCGCCGAGCGTGCTTACCACCTCCACTTTAAAGGGATCAAAGCTTTTAACCTCCTGTCCCTTTCTTCCATAGTAAAAACGCTTACTACCATTTGTAATAATAGTTAATCCTTCGCTATTCTCTTTAAATAAGGGGAGCATATCTTCTCTAGTCTTTCCAGGATACTGGTTTGAAATGCCCTCACCTGAAATTACTGATATGGCTGCGTTTTGATGCAGATAGCTGTCATATCTGCAATCAATAGTTACATAGGGTTTGTTATGAAGTACGCAGTAGCGTGCCGCTGCTTCTGTGGCCTCTTCAAAATAAGGGTCAATTGCTGCAACCTTACAGCCTGTAATATCCTCCTCCTTTGGAGTATTCCATTGCTTTTTACCGCTTGTATAGTACTCAACAAATGTTCCCATGGGAGAACGGGTATCATCAGCAATGATTACATAATCTTCAAGACCTCTATAATTTTCATCTATATATAATGAATCCAGACATACTGTCTTATCCTTGTAAAATTCCCTTAGCAAAGGCTCGACCTCATATCCGATATGATTACCATCAACTCTTACACTTGCCCCGAGTGATGCCAGAACCGTGGCGCATGTTCCTGTCTCTCCTCCCGGAAGTCTGTATCTTTGGCTTATTTCCGAGTATTCATCGGGCTTTATAAAGCCTCCCTTTAATAAAAAGCTATTAGACGCCAAAACCATTCCAAACAAATATACCTCTGATTGCATGATATAATCCCTTTCTTTTATTTGTAATTTTTGCTCCATTCATCTTAAATAGTAGGATTAAAGCCTTAATGCAAAGATTTATCTGTAATTATGTCTGTACTCAGATGGGGATTGATTAAGTGTTTTTTTAAAAACCTTGCCGAAATAAGTAGTATCGCTATATCCAATTCGTTCACATATCTCAGATAATGAAAGACCAGTGTCCCGAAGTAGCTTTGCAGCCATGTTCATGCGAATCTGTAATAAGTATTGATTTATAGACAGTCCGGTATGCTCTTTAAAATCCATATGTAGGGTTGTTCGATTCGTATGAAACTCCTTTACGAGACTATCAATTGATATCTTCTCATTATAACGGTTCTGAATGTAGTATATGATATCAACGGCGAGCTTTGAATGACCACTATAATTTTCAAGGCTATCCCCATCATCCTTCAGCTCCCCTTGTCTTACTAAGGCAAATAGAATCTCATAAAGATAGGATCTGCTGAGGCATGGCCAGGACAAGGTATCCTGTTTGGTTAATAAATTATTAAGACAGTCTATTTTATGCTCCAAAATGGTTGAATTAATTGACATAAGCGGTAGGATTTTTATGTCTTCGGTAGAATCGTGTTTAAATTGCTTCAGATAGAATAAATCCTGGTTTGCGGCACCTGTCAGTTTGTTTTGAGGATCATTAATTATGTTGAAATTAAAGCTTGTATTTACGATTTTAGGACGAAACAGGATAATTCTTATTGTTGAATTGGACACATCATTGAAGTATATCTTATCCTGGTCATTAAGATGCAGTATATGGGCTCCGATTATGACATATTCTTTCCCGTTCAAGTTAAAGCGACAGATTCCTGATTTTATATGGAGGATTTTATAATATTCCCCTGCTTCCTCGACCATTAGTGTATTCAGATCTGTGGTGACTAAAACAGGAAAAATATAGTTAATATAATAATTAAAACCTACCGTATTAAGAATCAAAAGAAACACCTGCTCCTCGTATAATATTTTCCATAATTATACTATGAAGAAGGTGTGTTGTACATAATTATTAAATTATAGGAATTTCTAATAGGTGCTTTCTAGAAGTATTTATATTCATTTGAAATTATATAGACATTCATGGATCCCTCAGGAAGATCTTCCTTATTAATATCAAGCTTATTCTCAATTTTGGTTATAGCACCATACTTTTCTTCTAAAAGAGGAAGAGCATTAAGCGAATAATGGGTTGGAATAACTATGGTTGGATTTAGTTGCTCTATTAAATAAAAGCCTTTCTCATTCTTTAGGGTCATTGACGAATAGCTGTTTTCAAACTGCATAAAGGCTATATCTATTTCACCCAAGCCGGTTAACTGTTCCTCGGTTAGCTCGGTCTGTCCTATATCTCCCATATGAGCTATTCTTAAGCCATCAACTTCAAGTACTATAATTACATTTTGATTCGCTTCCTTTATTATATCG
>JAAYJU010000159.1 GCA_012522735.1 Clostridiales bacterium
TACCACGCTACCTCCTGTAGCTATTACGGTATTCTCTACGAATATATCCCTGTTTACCTGGTTTTCTATATCAATATATCCCTCTAGTCCTTCTTTTTTTATGATATCCCTAAGAAGCATTCCTTCCTGTTTTTGAATCAATAAATCCGAGTCAATAAAATTCATACCCAGAACCTTTGCCAAAATAACTCCTACTGTACTTTTTCCGGCACCGGGCATTCCGATTAGCACGATGTTCTCCATATTATGCTGACCTTTCTATATCAAACATATACTTATAGGCACTTAATTTATCCATGTAGATAGAATGATATATTATCTTTCCTTGCACACATCTATCCAGCTAGTAAAGTTCGAGTATTTTTCCAGCTCCGAGATAGATAGCTCTATCGCACTATTGGCACTTCCACAGGCAGGAAATACAGTAGAAAATCTTTTTAAGGATTCATCCAGGTATACCTTAATACCCTCATTAATACCAAAGGGACAGACACCGCCTATTCCATAGCCGATAGTATCTTCAACCTCTTCGGGGGCAAGCATCTTTGCTTTGGTTGCAAACTGAGCCTTATATTTACTATTATCTATCTTTCTATCACCGGCAGTTACAATCAGGATACAGCTATCATTTACAACAAAAGACAGCGTCTTAGCTATTCTCTCCGGCTCACAGCCCACCGCTTCCGCTGCCAGCTCAACTGTGGCGCTTGATACATCAAACTCCAGCATCCTATCCTGGAGATTAAATCTAGAAAAGTATTTTCTTGCTCTTTCAATTGACATATTCATCCTCCGGTATGTCGCACTTTATATCATTCTCTGTTAGTTTGGAACTGATGTATCGCATAACATCACTGCGAGTTATAATTCCGATAAAATAATTTCTGTCGTCAACTACTGGAACAAAGTTTTGATCCATAGCTCTCATCAGCATCTCATCCATGGTTGCGGTGATTCTCACACTAGGATTTTTACCCTTCTTAAAAATATCTCTAATCTTAATCTCTTCAAAGCTTTTTATGCTGGTCTTATGAAGCTGATCCTTCCTGTCATCAATCAGAAACCACAAAAAATCTCCTTCGCTTATGGTTCCGATATATTTATTGTTACTGGATAACACTGGTATTGCTGAATGACCTTGATTTCGCATCTTCTCAAGCCCTTGCCTTAAGGTAAAGCTGTCATATAGATAAGCAACCTCACCCTTAGTTTTTAAAAAATATGCAATATTCATTGCGCATGCTCCCTTTTTCAGTAATATCTAACATGTTAATTTGCAGATTAATAGCTCTATACTAATCTGCTAACCGAAAATAGTATAACATAATTTAACTAATATTGGAATAGAGAATCAATAGTACTTACCTTCCAAATCGAATAACATTCCATGAGCATTTCTTCATATCAGTTGAGAAAATGCCATCATCAAATGCATAAACTGTTTTATTTACAGGCTTGATCTTCTGGCTATTTAGGGTATTAACAGCCTTCATATCATCATTTTCCATAACGATATATTCAAGCACCTGATAATCTTCAAAACCACGCAGATCAGATGTAAAATCAACATCATGCTCTACATTTCTATTAACTGCAAATATTGTAACTTCTTCATTTTCAGGATTATATACAGCTA
>JAAYJU010000160.1 GCA_012522735.1 Clostridiales bacterium
GTCTCTCCCCAACCAAGCAATTTAGCCAATGGCTTCTTTCCTATACGATACCTTTCAAGTATTTGCCTAATTTCATCAGAGCTTATAACACCCTCGCCCGATACCTCATATCTGTTACTCATCATTTCCATACTCCTCAATTTAAAATACTTAACCTATGTGCAACTCTTTGTACTTGACTGCATATTTATAACTTTGTTAAATTTTCTACTATATCATACCAGATAATTTCCTTTTTGTATATATTTCTTTAAAATAATAATATTCTTTTCTAAAATTTTCTAAATTCATTCAAATCATGGATAATAATCTTAAAACCTCTGATGAGTCTATCAAACATTCCTATTCTATATAGATTCACAACTACCATTCCAAGAGGAACACCGATAATCATTCCTATAACTCCATATAAACGATAACCTATATATAAAAACACCAGAGTGCTAAGGGGACTTATTCCTATACTATCACCAACCATCTTAGGTTGAAGTAATTGCTTTATCACTTGACATATCAGATATATTACTATCAAGCCGACAGCTCTAAAATAATCTCCGGATAGCATATCTAGCAAGGCCCATGGCCATAGTACCGCACCTGTCCCAAATACGGGAAGGAAATCCAGAAGGGCTATTCCCAAAGCAAGTAGAAATGAATATGAAACACTAAGAATCTCAAACCCAGCAAACATTATAATACTTAAGACTATCATTATTTTAAATTGAGCCTTAAAGTATCCCCCGACTGCCTTGGTGAAGTTATCATAAATAAAATGCCAACCCTCTACAACAGAGCTAGGTAGGATATTCTTAAAGCTGCTAGTTATCTCGTCTCTTTTTGCTATAAAAAAGTATGCAGATAGAATGGTAATAATAATGGTCAGGAAAAATTCAGCAATATTCTGAGCAAGATTACTTGCTACGCTAAATGTCAATGTATTCTCTCCCAACTCAAATTCTATGAGATTTCTATTTATACTATCAAGTAAATTATTTATGAATTGCTCGACAGGCTCAGGCATATCACTGCTTAAGGTTCGTATCTTAGTTGATAACTGCGTCAGCTCTACACCAATCTGTTCTAATATATTAGGTAAATCTCCAGCTAGCTGCTTGCTTTCTCTTATAAGCATAGAAATTAGCAGATATATTATACCTACTATGGCTCCTATAACCACTACTATAATAATGGCAGAACTGTGTTTTCTTAGAATCCTTACCTTCTTTTCAAGGAATTTTACAAGAGGATTTGCAATCATTGCTACGATCCATCCTATTACAAAGGGTAAGAAGAAACCCAATAGCTTAGGAAACACTAAAAATAAGACAAGCACAATCCCTATGGCTACTAATAAGTTTACTATTATTTTTATATACTCAATCAGCTTAGCCAAACTATAAACCCTCCATAGCTTTTCGGTACCAGGCACCTGCTGAGGAACAAACCTGGGTTGGTGCCTAGTACCGATTGTATATGTAATATGTTAATTATATAATAACAAAAATATGCATACTTTTCCATAGGAAAAGTAACTTTTCATATAAGGGTACCTACAACGGTACCAGGTACAAAGTTCAGTACCTGGTACCATAAATTTATTTATCTTTACTAGGACGGATAAAAAATGTTATAAAAAATATTAAAGCTGCAATAATAACTACAGTAGGCCCTGTGGCTGTTCCTAGGTAATATGAAAGTAGTAGACCACTAATGCCTGAAAATATAGCAATCAAGACCGAGAATAAATGGTATTCTCTCATATTGGAGGCTATGTTACGGCCTGCAGCAGCTGGCAATATCAATAAAGCATTTATTATCAATATACCTATCCACTTAATAGATAACATTACGATTATTGCTATTAGAATGCTAAATGAATCCTCCATAAGGCTGGATTTAATATTCTTACTTCTGGCTAAGGATACATTTACACCTACACTATTAAGCCTGTTAAAGTATAGAAACCAATAAAGTAGAGTAATAACAAAGATTATAGCCAGCAAGCCTATCTCTCCTGTTGTTATGCTAAGAATATCACCTACCAAAAGATTTGAATATTTTGAAAAATTCCCTCCCCTAGATAGTATCATGAGGCCTATTGCCATGCTAAAGGAAGAAAAAACAGATATTACTGTATCTGTAGAAAGAGCATTTCTACGCTTGATATAGTTTAAAAGCAGGGCAAATATAATAGCATAAAGAATCATAGATATGTTCGTATCAGATATACCAAATATAGTGCCCACTGCAATTCCTGTTAAGGACGAATGTCCCAAAGCATCTGAAAAAAATGCCATCCTATTATTTATCACCATTGTTCCCAGTATACCAAACAGAGGTGTAATTATGATAATAGCAAGAAGTGCATTCTTCATAAAATTATATTCTACCCATGAAAAAGGCAGAAGCTTTTCCATTATTTCATACAGAGTATCCATATAATAACCATACCTTTCCTAT
The DNA here is from genome assembly GCA_012522735.1 of Clostridiales bacterium. GTDB lineage: Bacteria > Bacillota > Clostridia > Lachnospirales > Lachnospiraceae > Mobilitalea. Next base: position 2,461 of record JAAYJU010000160.1, read on the forward strand.
ACCTGCAAACCTTGGGCTGTAAGCACAAATTTGTAGATTGAAAAAAGAATTTTTTAATATAGCCTTCCCCCGAACACCTTCTTAAAATCATCACACTGTCTGATTTCCTCAAAGGAGCCCTCCTTCAGAATGGTTTTATCAAGTAGTATTACATGATCAGCATATTCTCTTACAAATTCAAAATCATGAGAAATCACAATCATAGCCAAATCATAGTTTTCCTTTAATGTTTGAATGTTTTTATAAAATAGCTCCATTCCGTTTCTATCAATACCCGATACAGGCTCATCAAGTAGTAATAGATTTGGTACAGGCGTAATAGCTATAGCAAGAAGAACTCTTTGAAGCTCGCCGCCTGATAAGTCACAGGCTCTTTTATCAATTAAGTCAGAAGCATCAAATATACTAAGCTGCTCCTTAATCATTTCATATACCTTTTTATTTTTCTTAAAGAATACAGGAGAATTAGTTACATATCCCGCAAATAAATCATAGACACTCATGGGTGTGTTTTTCTCGATGTTGACATATTGAGGGACATAACCTATCATTAAGTCCTTCATAGTCTTGTCCTTCAAATCCATAAATTCAATATAGCCACTATGCTTAATTTCACCAAGAATAGCTCTAATAAGTGTAGTCTTACCAGCACCGTTTCTTCCTATTATAGCAGTGACCTTTCCACAATGAATATGAAGGTTTACATTTTCGATGATGGTATGTTCCCCAACACTAACACTTATATCATTTATTTTAATACAATGAAGACCACATGCCGAATCATTATAGTGGTCATGGGTACCCTTAATATTATTTTTCTGTTCTTTATCCTTACTATGTAACATAAATTTCCTCCTAAAGCTCTTACTTTACAAGCTTGCTCAGATGAAATCGAAACGATTTCTCTTATACAAAATTCAATTATTCCACAAATGCCTTCTTCAAGGTCTCAATATTTCTTCTCATTGCTTTTAGATATGAATCCTTGGTGCCATCACCGGTAACAGCTGAATCAATAACATATACCTGTGCTTCGGTTTCATCCATTATCCTGTCAGATATTGTATCATCATACTGCTCCTCTGTGAACAGATAGAGAATATTCTCTTGTCTTATAACATCCACAACCTCTGCCACCTCACCAGCACTAAGCGGTGTATCCTCATCAATCTCAATAGTGTATGCTACTTCAAGCCCTGCCTTATTAGATAGATAAGCAAAGGAGTCATGAAAAACCACTACCTTATTAGAGATGTTCTTGTTTTGGACCAGGTCCTCTACCCTATCCAGCATTATATTCATATCATCAGCAAGAGCAGCTACTTCCTCAAGATAAGCATCTGCATTGGAATTTAACTGCTCAATTACTTCCTTATTATAATCACTTTCATTGTTTGTATTGTCTTTATTAACATTTACCCTCTCTTGAATGTAATTAACTAGGCCCTCTCTAGCATTCTCTATCTGAAGCATATATAAATGTGGATCAAGCCATACATGGGGGTTATCTCCTCCGTGATGTACCTGGCTTTCTAACATAGTTATTCCTTCACTAAGATTAATTATCTTAAGATGGGGATAGCTATCTATGACATTCGCAAGATATTCCTCCATCCCTCCCCCATTGATTATAAACACGTCGGCATTTGATAATAGCCTCATATCATTGGCGGTAAGCTGATAATCATGGAGACATCCACCAGAAAAATCCGTCAAACCATCTACCTCTATGTCAGATATGCCATCTGTAAGATTAATAGCAAGGACATATGTGGGATAGAATGATGCTACCACACTTATACTCTTTTCTTCATTATTGGATACTCTCTTATAATTTCTATTATTATAGTAGGCTGTGGCAAATACCACTAATATCATTATTGCCATGATACCTGCTAATATAATCAATTTCTTCTTCATATAGTCCCTCCGCTCTCGGATTACTTAATCTCTTCAGTCTCATAGCTGACACTAATTGCAACTCATTTGCATTTACCAAATTATATTATAAGTATTACCCCATGTCAAACTCTTTAGACGGTGGCTCTTCTTAATGGTGTCAGGCACCATTAAGAATTTATTAAGTGCTGTAACATATTTGTAATGGTGCCGTAATGGTGCCTGGCACCATTACAAATATGTTACAAATTATCTTCTTGCACTAAGATGTCTGCTGTGCTATGATTTCAGATAACAAAAATACATAAAATACGGAGGCATGTTATTCATGAATACTGATCAACTTAAGAAATTTATAATCGCCGCTTTAATGTCAGCATTAACCTGCTTGACTACCTTTATCATTAAGGTACCATCACCTACTGGTTATATCCACCCAGGTGATTCCTTTGTCATACTCTCGGGCATAATTCTGGGGCCTGTATATGGTGCTTTATCGGCGGGTATCGGTTCTTTGTTAGCTGATATATTGGCAGGATATCCTCAATATGCCTTGGCAACATTAATAATAAAGGCTTTAACAGCTCTAGTATGTTCATTGGTATTCAGGAAACTAAAAAGAAGGATTTACTCCGTTATTGTAGCCGGTGTATTTGGTGGCTTTATTGTAACCTTAGGCTACTTTGCAGTTGAATATTTTATGTATGGCTTTGGAGGTGCTCTTTCAGGTGTCCCATTAAATGTCGTTCAGAACATATTCGGCATCATATTATCGACAATACTCTACCCTCTTCTTTATAGAATTCCTCAGGTTAAGGACTTAATAACAAAATAAAGGCTATATATCGTGCCATGCATTTAACCGTGCTTGGCACTTTTTTATCTACCTTGTCCAAATAGCTTATTTGGTGTATAATTAGTCTACAAAAATATGTAAATATTATGCCATATCAGGTCAATCGAAGGAGTAATAAATCATGTCTTATAACAAAAAACACCATGCTAAGCAGAAATCATATAGTAGCAAGAAAAATAAAGGTATTATCGGTTCTAAAAAAACAAACTACTGGCTGTTGGCACCAATTATATTTGTAATGTCAGTGCTACCCTTTATCACGAAATTAAAGCAAACCAATACTTATTTTTCTGAGTTTCCATGGTTTCCATTTAATGATAGTAATGCAGATTTTTTCTTATATAATAAGCAGATATACTTTTTATTAGCCGTGACCTACATGGCAGTTATCATCATTTTTAAAGCTGTAGCAGATAAAAAGAGCTTAGTATATTCACCAATACTAATTCCACTGGGAGCATATGGGGCTCTTGCTATATTATCGTCGGTATTCTCAAAATATAGAAGTTATAGCCTTAGGGGTACTTATGATCATTTCGAATCATTATTTGTTCTTTTGGGATATTGCCTAATCGTATATTATATTATGCTATACGTACAAACCGAAAAAGATCTGGAGCTGATTATAAATTGCTTTGTTATAAGTGTAATAATTATGAGTCTTTTGGGACTAACACAATATATTGGTAAGGACTTTTTTACAACTGACTTTGGTAAAAAGCTTATTCTGCCTAATAGGTATTGGAATCAGCTTGATAGCATTCAGTTTAACTTTGAAAAGAACCGAGTATATCTAACACTGCATAATCCAAACTATGTTGGATCATATGTGGCTTTGGCAGCACCCTTGCTTTTAACTCTCTCACTCTTAATAAGAAAGAGAATATGGAAGCTACCAATATATCTTCTTGCACTCGTAGGAATATTGGTTAGCCTATTGGGTTCTAGATCCAAAACCTCAATTATTAGCCTTGTAGCTGCAGGTGTTTTAATGGTAATACTACTATCAAGATATATACTAAAATATTTTTATATATCTATTCCCTTAGTTCTTTTTATAGTAGGATCGATATTCACTTATAACCATGCAAATGATAATGCTTTAATAAAGCAATTACAACCTGCTCTCAATTTTACAAAGGTAGAGCCCTCTTTACAGGATATACAGACCTTAGACGATAAACTTCTGATAACCTATAAGGGTAATCAAATACAAATTATGAATTATTTAGATAATAATGAATTTAAATTTTCAGTACTTGATGATGATGACAATATACTACCTCTACAGCTTAACCAAGAGAAAGGAAGCTTTCTAATACAAGATGATAGATTTATAGGCTTTGAACTGGGAAATGCTTTCTATACCGATACGCCTTCATTTTATGTTAAGATAGACGGTTACGATTGGTTTTTTACAAACAATACCGAAGACGCTACCTATTATTATATTACACGATACGGAAAGCTTGATAAGATAGAGAAGGCTTCTTCAGCAGTATTTACCGGATATGAAAGATATGCCTCCGGTCGTGGATACATTTGGTCTAGGACATTGCCTCTACTAAAAAAACACCTAATCATTGGCTCAGGAGCGGATACCTACACATTAGCATTTCCTCAATCAGATTATGTGAATCTATATAACTATGGATACGGAGAAGTGATACTTACTAAACCCCATAATCTTTACCTTCAGACAGGTGTACAAACCGGAGTATTATCATTAATAGCTTACCTAGCCTTATACGGGATGTACTTTATATCAAGCTTCAAGCTATATATCAAGGGAAGATTTAAAAGCTATTATTCACAGGTCGGCGTAGCAATACTGGTGTCAACCTTCAGCTATATGGTAGTAAGCCTAGCAAATGACTCTATAATAGCAGTTGCTCCAATATTCTGGGCCTTCATAGGATTAGGAATAGTAATTAACAGAAAGGCTAAGCCTCTAATAGAAGAGGAAATAGCATCAGAGAGAGATTAAAGTAGACAAGAATAATAATAGATATATATAAGCTTATGCGACCAGTCAGACGGTCGCATTTCTTATGCAATCTCTTGTATGCGATAAGCTTCATATCCAATTGGTCCACACCCTTGCTGTTTGTGTAGTTGGTAAACCAACACTTATGATAACATTGGGTGTATTTTACTTGAAGCTAAAGCTATTCGGGACTCGCCTGTATAGCCGGTGGTTTATTTA
>JAAYJU010000023.1 GCA_012522735.1 Clostridiales bacterium
ATATATAAAAGAATAATTTTTAATGGAATGGAGTTTAATATGTTTATTGAAGAAAAGAACATTCAAAAAATATTACCAATTAAAAATCCTATTAATACAACCTGGACTTGGAACGCAAGTTTGGATGCTATTCTTAGAAATTATCCAATTACCGATGATTGGATTTATTGTAATTACGTTCAATTATATTGTAATTTAGATCCTGATATAGAGGGTAAACTATTTGTCGATTTTCAACTTGTTTCAGGTGGTTTTCATGATTGTCCCTGGATTATAAATCAAGTACTTTCGCGTAATTTTATTGACGAATTTATTTGTGATATCACTGACTTTTTTATTAAGAGCATTAATAAAGGATATTATATTTTTGTAATAGTTGATGAAAATACCTTCTTTCATATAAGTAAATCTAAGCTATATCATGAATTATTTATTTATGGATATAATTTGAAAACTAAAATGTTTAGTGTTTCAGATTTTACCCACCACCGCAGCAGCAATCATAGAGAGTAATATCTGTTTTTTTGTTGAAATACTGTTAGCAGCACGCTTGTATATCTCAAGAGTAAGTCTCACAGGAAAGGTGGGTTCACCACCTACATGATATAATACTCTTCAATTAGCGAAATCTTCAAAATTCCCATTTTATGTATATTGATAATCCATTATTATTCTCCAAAGTAAAGATATCTTTGTCTTTTTGCCTCATAGAACATGACTGTTGCGGCACATCCCACGTTAAATGATGTCGCATACGAGGATTCAGCCATAGGAATCGTTGCTAGCACATCACAGAAATCTGCAAACATATAACTTAAGCCATCTGTTTCATTTCCTATCATAAACATAAGGGGTCCGGATAGTTCCAAATCATATATGGCATGCTCCTTATGAGCGGTTGTTCCGATTGCTTGAAATGTCGGATAAGTCTTCTTCATACTATTTATAAAATCCAGCACCATCTTGTTTTCAGGGGCTCTAATAACCTTCATATTAAAGAATGAGCCCATAGAAGCCACCACAACCTCAGGATCATAGAGATCCACTGCATGCCCGGTTATTATAAGGCACTCTACTCCCAAAGCATCGCAGGAACGAATTACAGTTCCCAGATTACCTTTATTAGATGGTCTATCGAATAAAGCCAGCAAGGGATTGTCTGAGAGCACTAAATCCTCTAAATTATCTTCTCTCATGCCTATAATAGCCATAATCTCAGAGCTTTCTTCTTTCCCACTAAGATTATCCATAAGTATATCAGTAAGCTCATAGTTTACTTTTGTAGGATTTGTGTATATAACCTTCTTAGCCCAGTCTGATAAATCCTTTTCATCAGAATATAGAAGGGACTTGATATTCCAGCCATTACTAATAGCCGCGTTTATATTTCGTACACCTTCCACGAGAAATTCTCTATACTTGTGGCGTTTATTTCTGTTGCTTTTTAATACCTCGAACTTTTGATATGTAGCATTGTTTGTATTAACCTTCTCGGCTCTCATCTCGCATTCCCTTTCGGCTTAAGACATCTTTCCCTTATCATCTTATATATCAGATCTAAATTTATTATAGCTTTCCATAATCTCTAAGAATTTACCGACATCTCCTCCATTATCCGGATGATATTCCTTTACATAGTCCCTAAAAGTCCTTATAACATCATCATAACTCGAATCCATGGGAAGCCCTAACTCTGTAAGAATATCAATATCTATAAATGAATTATCTGCTATACCTCTTTCTTTATAATACCAGTAATAGACATGATAAAAATACTCCTCTATTACATCTGTAAATTCCTCTTTAGTCATTAAGGAAAGGTCTTTAAGAGTATATCTTGCATCCTTATCAGACGAATCCTTTAGATCAAAGAATTTATTCCATACAAGTTCTCTTTTTTTCTTATGAGATGCAGATGCGGTGTGGACGTTTTTGCCAAAATTATAATTATGAATATAATTATTATCCGATCGTATTTTAATCTCGATTTTTTTGATTTCTCTTAATTTACGCTTGATTTCATCACTACTTTTATAATGCTTGGGCATTCTATACCACCTATCTTTAGATGTAAATGTACAAATCATTTATAGTAAAACTAACATATATAAGCAAAAACTACAAGTTATATAAGAACAAAAAATCCCCTTAAGTAGATTTTGGTTATTGTTAAATAAAAAAAAGACATGAGAAATCTCTTCATGTCTTATATATGATCCTTTAAAATCTCTGCTCACTTACTATTCTTTCTAACTCCATATACTCAGCTCTGGATAAATCTTGGTTCTTAAGGTATTCAGTAAGAAATGTACTTAAGGAACCGTTATATACTTTATTAAGTAAAACCTTAGTCTCAATGTTTTGCACAGCTCTTTTTGATATAGCAGCACGGCATAAAAAGCCAGGGTCTTCTCTCTTAATAGCACCTTTTTCTATTAGTCTCTTAATTACAGTGTAGGTAGTATTTTTTTCCCAACCGATGTACTCTTTAATGATTTTGGAAATGTCCTTAGCTGCCAACACCTTGTTGGACCACAATAATTCCATGACATTCAATTCGCCTTCGTGTAATCTGATATCAGAAATAGCCACTATAAGTTACACCCCTTTAATAATAATATGCATACGACTATAGTAGAGCTTAGAAAAACAAGCAATTTAACATGCATTGGCAACCCATTATATTAAATAAATCAACATGGAAGACAAGAAAAAAATATTCCATATCATAAGCTCTTTCGACTTACTATATATGTAGAAAATTCGATTAAAATCGACTACACATGTAGATTTGGGGTTGCTATTATATTCTATAGGAATAGAATAAGAAAGTCAAGCCTAAAATGGAATATTCATAACATATTTTTACCAATATTCTTACAAAAACATTAAGAAATCATAAACAAAAGACAGCATAATATGGAACATATTTGACATTATTAGAAAATTCAAAATTCTTAGATGATATTTTAATTGAATAGGGAAAATCTATCTTCTGTTTTAATACACTTACACTTTTTGACCTTGTGTTCTTATCGCAGAATATTTCCACAGGAATTAAGTCTTTGTCCTTTATCAATAAGAATTCTATTTTCGCCATGGAATCGGATTCCCAGAATACTACAGGATATCCTTTTGACTGAAATGCTTGGGCAATATAATTCTCCAGCAAAGCTTTTTTAGCCTCTTTATCAAACGGTGTAGTTTGGCTACTATATAGCCGTGAATAAAGCATTCCTACATCAGACAGATATAATTTAAAGCTAGTCATATCAGTAACATTGAGCCTGTCTTCTTCAATTGCTTTATTTATAGTAGAAAGCTCTTCTGATACGATTTTATAGGCCGGAATAACATGATTTTGATCGGATAATAACTGTATTGCATCCTTATACATGGCGTGGGTAGTACCCTTACGTATCAGCTTATATTGAAACTTCTTATTATTCTTGGTAAGCTGAATTGGTAAGCAGTTAAGCACCTGATTCATCTTTAATGCTTGACCGTCATCAGAATTTATAAGTCCCTGATAATGCTGGTATGTTCCCATCAGGAGGCTATGCTGCTCAGCTATATTTGATAAATTATTAAAGTTAAGATATTCATTAACAATACCCGGCATCCCACCGATCTGTATATAGAGATTATGTAGAGCAAGTAGCTCTTTATGTACAATATAGGGAATTTCTTTATTGTTATCAAAATGAGTAATTATAGCCTCGATATACCAATCCTTACCTATAGCCACTAAAAATTCATCAAATTGTAAAGGATAAATAGGAATATGATAATATAATTCCAGCTCATCCTTAATTAAGGGACGGCTAGAAATTGCTATTATTTTTGGAAATTCACCTGTAAATTGCAGGGCTGTAATCATCTCTAAGGCTTCAGGACAGTCGCTAATTTCATCTAAGATAAGAATCTTATCTTCTATAGCTTCCTCATCAATATCTATAGCTTTTAATTCAATATTATTCATGGCTTTAGATTTAGATTCATTATGTACAGCATCCAAATTAAAATGTTCCAGCAAAAGATTTGATACTTTAAAAGGATCTTTATCCTGAAATAGGGCTGCCGCTTTAGGATCGTGCTCAAAATTCAAATATAAAATGCACTTAAAAAAAGCCTTGGCAAAATCATATGCAAGATATGTTTTACCTACGCCCTTTGCACCGGTTAAAAGCACCGGTCTAACATCTGATGCTTGATTCCATGTAATTAAGTTATCGATTGCTGTTCTTTTCACTTATATTTCCCCTATTGTCATCTTAATCTCGCAAGTAAATCCGTAAAATAATCAGGTAAAGGAGCGTAAAATTCCATATACTCCTTAGTTCTGGGATGGATTAAGCCAAGTACCCCAGCATGAAGCGCTTGCCCTTCAAGGTGAAAAGGGTTTTTATCGGGTCCATATACGGTATCTCCCACTATAGGATGATTAATACTTGCCATATGTACCCGAATTTGATGGGTACGTCCAGTTTCTAATTCACATTCTACATAGGCATACTTATCACCAAGATTTTCTATCAAGCGATAATTTGTTGCTGCGTATCTTCCGTTTTTTACATCGACAGCCATTTTCTTTCTATCCTTGGGGTGCCTTCCTATGGTAGCCTCCACTCTTCCCTTTTCTATCTTAAAGGTGTTATATACTATTGCCTGGTATCTTCTAGTGATCGAGTGCTCCTTTAATTGCTCGGCTATAAATCTATGGGCTGTATCATTTTTGCAGGCTACTAGGACACCTGTAGTATCCTTATCGATTCTATGGACTATACCCGGTCTTAATAAACCATTTATATCTGACAAGTTGTCCTTACAATGATATAATAATGCATTCACCAAGGTACCTGATTCATGGCCGGGAGCGGGATGAACCACAAGTCCCTTATGCTTATTTATTACTATAATGTCTTCATCCTCATAGAGAATATCTACCTGGATGTCTTCAGGAGCAATTTGCGCCTCTTTTAGCTCGGGAAGGTATAAAGTTACGGATTGACCTGAAAGGACTCTAAAATTGGATTTTACAGCTTTACCATCTACTAATACCCTATCTTCTCCTATTAATTTCTGAATATAGGATCTGGACATATCATCTAGAAGTGTTGTTAGATACTTATCAATCCGTTCCTTATCATATTCATCCTCTACCAAAAGCTCGATATTTTCTTCCTGATCTGATGTCTCTATAAGGTCATCATCAATTGGATTCATCATCCTTATTACTCTCCTCGTTTTTTAAAGCTTGCTCCTCACTAATCTTTTCATCTTCTAGAGACTGTTCATTCATAAGGTTCTTCTTATCTTTCTTCTTAAACAGCTTTTCAATAAATTCAAAATCCTCTTCCTTATAATAAAAAATGCCAAGTATAAGCATTAATATGCTTGATAAGGTTAGGTAATTGTCTGCTATGTTGAAAATTGGGAAATCAATCAGCTCAATATATACAAAATCCACCACATACTTTAATGTTATACGGTCAATTATATTTCCGATGGCTCCTGCCATAATAAAAACCCATATTATCTGGATAGGCAAAAATCTTCTTTTTTGCGGTATCTTAAAATATATGAAAAGCAGAATAATAAATAATATTATTGATAATACACTTAATAATCCTGTTCTACCGGTCATTATACCCCAGACCGCACCGGTATTCTCATGATATTGTAGCTTTAAGACACCGGGTATAATGCTAATGGGTCCATCCTCCTGTAAGGATGTTCGTGCCCAATATTTTGTTACCTGATCTATAGCTACCAATAATATAAAATAAATCATATGCCTTAATCGTTGTTTCATATATTCCCTACCAGCCTTTCTCATATGTCATAAATTTAATGCAAGTACGCTCTAGCATATCATCAATTGTAGATTCTACCTTTTGATGATATATCTTATAGCGTCCAGCATTTCCTCCTTTGATACTGTGGTATCTATAAATGCTTCTCCTATATCTTTTAAAAGAATAAATTTAATCCTATCTGATTGCATTTTTTTATCCAGCTTTGTAACGTCATAAATCTGTTCATCGGATAAATCTCCAACAGATACTGGCAGATCATAGGCTTTAATAGATCCTATTATTTTATCCAACAAGACCCCGCTTATATAGCCACGCTTATAAGAAATATAAGCCGCAGCCACCATACCTATGGATACACATTCACCATGGAGAAGGTTAAATTCCATTAATTTCTCTATAGCATGACCAATAGTATGTCCAAAATTAAGAAGTGCTCGGACGCCTTCTTCCTTTGGATCCGCCTCTACTACATTCTTCTTAATTATACAGCTGTTTATAACCATTTGCTTAAGCGTATCATAATCCAAAGATTTTATGCTATTCATCATCTTACATAGCCATTTATAATAATCAGCATCCTTAATAAGTCCGTGCTTTATTATTTCACTCATTCCGGCATTAAATTCCCTTTTAGGAAGGGTGCTTAATGTCGATAGATTCATATATACCAGCTTAGGCTGATGGAAGGCACCTACCATATTCTTGTATGCCATAAAATCCACACCAGTTTTCCCTCCTATACTGGAATCTGCCATGGCTAGAAGGGTAGTAGGAAGCTGAATAAATTCTATACCCCTTAGATATGTGGCGGCGATAAATCCTGCCAAATCACCTGTTACACCTCCACCAAGGGCGACAATAATATCTTTTCTATCGAATTGCTTCTCAATCAATCTACTATAAACCAGCTTTACTGTGTCAAGATTCTTACTGCTCTCACCTGCTTCAAATGTTAAGCTAGTAATACTTCTTGCTATAGGCTTAAGAATATCTATACATTCCTTAAGATAAAGCTTTCCAACATTACTGTCGGAGATTATCATATAGCGTTTATTTTGCAGCTTAAGTTCAGATAGAGCTTTAGTTAGACCTGTAAAATCCCTATCTAATATAATTGAATAAGCCGGTTTACCTTTATAATTTACGATAATTTCATCCTGATACATAAAAATTGCATAACCACATCCTATAACCCTAAGACGAGGTTATGCGTCCTCCTTATATATGTATATTTAAAATTCTTCATCCTCTATGGCAATAAACTCAAATGCTCCCGTATCCTCTAAAGAAGTCTTGCTAGAATTTGATTTCCTTTTATCGGCTTTTTCCTCTTCTTTTATATGATCCTTTGCTTCCTTTTCGGAATTTTCTAAGGCACTGGGCTCTGGCTGGGCTTCATAGTTTTCTTTGTATGAAAAATCCAGAGTATTTATCTGGAAGCTCCCGCTACTAAGAAGCTCTAGCTGGGCATTTAAGAGATTTTTAAAATGTGCTTTAAATAAATCGTACTGCTTTAATAAATTAAGAGTTTTATGCTCAAGCATCTCTGATTGCTTTAATGCTCCAGATTCAATTATCTTGGCATTGGCCTTAGCATCCAGCTCTATGGCCTCTGCTTCCTTATGTGCATTATCTTTAATATCCTGGGCTGTCTTTTCGGCAATTACAAGTGCCTTTTGAAGAGTCTTTTCGATGGATTTGTAATAGCTAATGCTATCGGTAAGATCTTTAACTTTCTTATCCAGAGCATCATTTTCATTAAGAAGCTTCTCGTAATTCTCTGATACCTCTTGGATAAAGAGCTCTACTTCCTTTTTGTCATATCCCAAGCCGCTTTTAAAGGTTTTCTCTCTGATTTCAGATGGGGTCAGCATTTTTTACTCCTCCTATTTATTCATAAAGTAGTATCTTTACTGATAATCTTCCCTTTTTCGTCCGATTTCTTTCTCCCAGGTAGATGAATTTACCATATCCACGGACAGATACAACATCATTTTCCTTTAGTAAATAGCTGTTTGATAATATGTTCTTACTGTTAACAAAAACCTTACCCCCTGCGATAAGTCCCGAAAGATTACTCCTTGAGCCCTTAAATGCAATGGATAAGATGCTATCCAATCGTACAGAGGTGACTGTTCCGCTAATAGGCTTTAGATTGGGCTTATAGACAAAATCATCTTTGTCGATTAGTGAAGCACTTACTATGGTATGCTTTATTTTCGACAGTTCATTAATAATAAAATTATCTATGGAAGTGTTGCAAAATAGATAGCTCTCATTATTATCTAATATAATATCTCCAACCTTGCTTCTATCAATACCAAGATTTAGTACCGCACCAAGTATATCACGATGACTAAGCTTGTCTGAAAATTTAGGGTTTTGTGGCTTTATATGAAGACAGGATATAGGAAAATCTATATCATCTTCATTATTAATCATCAAATCACCGCAAAAACAAAGTATTTTCCTTTCGGCTTCACTAAAGCCTCCATAGGAAAAATACTTTATCCTTTGTAATTCGTTTTTTGTTCTTAAAAATAAATCCTGCTCATGTAAATTCAAGAAATCCGTAAATAACAAACATTCCCTTACCTCGGCCATATTAGCTAAATCCTGGAATCGTCTAAGCAACATTTGCTCTTGTTTAACAACTATATTGTCCATTATAATCCTTGTCTAGAATTTTGAATTGAAGGTTGGAGGATCAAAATTATCATCTCTTATCAAATCCAGATAATCACCGGATATATCCACTGTATCAGGAGACACGATGAATATACAAGAGGAAATACGATGTAATCTTCCGTTAATTGCATAGACAGAACCGGACACGAAATCCATGGTTCTCTGAGCCTGCTTATCATCAAAGCCTTCTAGATTGATTACTGTTGCCCTTCCCGTCAAAAGCATATCACATATAACCTGAGAATCTTCAAAGGAAGTAGGCTTCATAATACAGACCTCTAGCCCCTTTGGTGTTGTTCTGATAGGAACGACCTTACCTGCTGAGCTCCTTTCCACACCTCTCATCCTTTCTCTTTTATAGTCGTTAGTACTTACTTTGGATTTTTGACGCTTTGAATTATCATCAAATTCGTCATCTTCAGATTTTTTATCTAAGCGTCTGGATTTCTTAGGTTCAATAAATTCCTCGTCATCCAAGTAATCATCAAAACCATCATCCTCAGTTAATTTCATTGAATTTAAAAAATTTTTAAAAATATTAGGCATCGTATTGACACTCCTATCTATAATGACATGATAAAATAAATAATACCTAAAGCTTTAAGATCTTGCATCAGAATAATCTCTTTCACCGAATATGCCTGTACCAACTCGAACCATAGTAGCACCCTCTTCTACTGCCACCTCATAGTCCCCTGACATTCCCATAGAAAGAATATTAAAGCTACTTGGGTCAAAAAATATGTCTGTAAGTCCATTATCAATGTTTTTCGTTTTTATGTCAACAAATAATTGTCGCATTTTACTAAAATACTCCCTATTTTTTTCAGGATTAGTAACATATGGTGCGATTGCCATTAATCCTCTAACTCTTATATGCGGGAGTCTTATTAGTTCCATAAAAAGCGGAATTAATTCATCTGTGCTAATACCATCCTTTGTATCCTCTTTTGCGATATTTATCTGAATTAAAACATCGATTACAATATCCTTTTTTGAAGCTTCCTGTTCTATCATATGGCCAAGACGTATAGAATCCACCGAATGGATTAATACTGTCTTATCAATAACCTGCTTGACCTTATTTCTCTGTAAATGACCAATTTGATGCCATTTTATGTTATGACCGTATACTTCTCGTAAATCGTCATGCTTTCTAACTAATTCCTGTACCTTATTCTCACCAAAATTACGTATACCAAGCCTATATGCTTCCTCAATCATATGCAGAGGCATTGTTTTACTGACTGCAATTAATGTAACTTCTGAGGAGTTTCTCCCAGACCTTTTACATGAAGCTTCAATGCGCCCTAATATGTCTGTAATACGTTCCTCCATCATCATGCATTTCTCTCCCTTCAAGTCATATCACAAAGCAAGATAGCATCTCACTACATAGTTAATCTTCTTAGAATCTTAATATATTATCTTTTGCTCCACAACCGTATTTGCATCTAAAGCTATATGATCGTAAAGTGATAAACCATAGGATGTGTTCTTATCTACAATACAATAAGCTTCATTTTGATATATAATTTCAATTCTCTTAAATATAGCATAGCCCATATTTACATTGAATACGCCTGTTAGCTTATCTGTTGTGGTTAGCTGATACCTACTCCCATCCGTGGACCGTACCCATGTATTTGGAGAAAATTGATTCGTATCTACGTAACCATAAATATCGTTCTGATTATATATATCGGCAGGAACGAATATTAATTTAACATCACCGGTATCTTTATCGTATTCTTCTTTAATAAGGCCCTGCTCATTACTATTTCCACCTTCTGTGAAGTATGATAAAGGGACAAGATAAAAATCCTTTGTGGTAATTGCAGATAAGGGTATCTTTAGCCCCTCTGCCTTGTCTAAGTGAAGCTCAATATCCAGAAAACGATAGTCCAAATAATTCGACAAATGCTTGTCCATAGTAATTTCGGCATAATATGAGGAATCTAAAGGATTAGTATATACCTCTATGGGTGCAGAGCTATCAAAACCATCATTAAGTATAGTAAAATTCACCCTATCCTTACCCTGAAGCTTTTCATATTGTTCATTTGTTAAATGCAGAATTATTGACCATAATTCAGAGGTAACAAGCTTGTAAACCGGCGTATTGATTGATACCATATCAGTGTTACGGAGTGATGTATTCTGATAATTTTTTATGTCAAACATATCCTTTGTTATAGAGTCCTTGGTGATTGTTTCATAATTGTCCATATAATAAGAAACTACACCGCTGGTAGCACTTCTAAAGACCTCATATGTATACTGAAAGCCGGTATCCTCTCCTATTTGCATGCCTTTTTCAATCATTGTTTCATTGAGCATATCAAGCATCCTGCTTTCCACATCCGCTTTAAAATTATATACATAGGAGAAATCATAATCGGAATATAGGGTGTGAAATTTCTTTATTTCATACTGAAACTGTTTTGAGCTATCACTTGAAAGAGTCATTATATCGTCACTACCAGTTATTAATTCCATTATATTAGTGCTGTCATCTATTGAATAGACTGATGAATTCTTAGCTACTCTAGCACCCTCCTTTTGAAAATAATAAACAAAGCCAGCCTTTTCGGTGGTTACTAACTCTTCATCCCTTAAGATAAGTCCTGTAATGCGGGTATCCATTGCATTATAGCCCTCTTGAACCTCATATATGGAGATATGTTCTTTTGTAAAATAAATATATATGTTAATGGCAATATAGACAAAAAGAATCAAGAAGATAACTATACCAATATTTAAGGTCTTTCGTCTTTTAAATTTTACTACTCTCTTATCTTTACTCAAGCTTTCGCCTCCATTTACGAACCTAACTTCCGTTAAGCTATATTATACTGAATAAAACCAAGCCTTACAAGTAATATATTTCGACTAGCTCATGCATAAAGACGGAATAAATGGAAAATATAATAATAGAGATAAAGATAAAAAGATAACTATCAGAGTAATTCCATATTTGAAGGAGGGTTTTTTATATGAAAACATTAGATTATATTGCTCTTATCCTTGTCGCTATCGGTGCTATTAATTGGGGACTGATTGGATTTTTTGACTTTGATCTTGTGAGAGCAATCTTTGGAGAAATGACCTGGGTATCAAGAATTATCTATGCCTTAGTAGGTATTGCAGGTTTATATTCATTAAGCTTCTTTGGAAGATTAGGTAATGAAGACTAAACAAGACAAGACACATGTTTATGTAATAGGAAGCAATACCTATTACATAAAAAGGCTCCGAATTACGGAGCCTTTTGTCTTCTTTATAATAACCTGAAATTTATGAAGCAAAAAGATGGATATCGGTGATATCCTATAAAGATACAATTACATTTTCTTTCATATTATCAGGGATTTGATCATAGTTCAAAGATATAGAAATACATAAATTGATTTTAAAATGATTTGAAATAAGACTAAGCTTTTCAAATACCTCATTGATATTTTCATCATTAACAACCGCTATGGTTAAGAAGCTATCAAGGTATATGGATTGTAGATCATGATCGCAAGATATGATGCCGCAAAGGAAACCTAAAAACTCACTGTGATTTTCAATCAGATAATCCTTAACATTTATTAATCTGATTTTGTTGGAGAGCTCATACATATGCTTATTGTTCTTGTCAAGATAAACAATACTTCCCTTTGCGGAACTTACTTCATTGTTAACTTTCTCAAGAAGGACTTTAGTCTTTCCTTTACCTTTCGCACCTGCAATTATCTGTATCATTGTAATCTCCTCCTTCTGACGGGCATACATTTAGCTGGAGCCCATTAAATAAAGTCTATTTGTAGTTTTTGTATAAAAATATTTTCTATATATAACAATTATAGTATAGATGTACAATAAAAACAAGAATAATTCCATTCTACGGATGTAGAATCCATAAAAATTCTACTAATTAAGTTCTGTCAGAAATAATAGCATCTTTGTCATCTCGGAATACAATACATCTGTGTCTGTTGCCTTTAAAATAACTGATACATATTGGGCGTTATTGCTATCCTTTGACAATAAAATCAAGCAATTACCTGCCCTGTAAGTAAGACCTGTCTTGCCGCCTATTATAGTTAGGGTCTCGGGGGCTTCTTTCTCTCCTAACAGATATAGATTTGTAGAATTAAAGCTCAGGCTTTTTTCGTTTTTGTCTATATCCTTATAAACCGCAATATATGAGCTTTGACTAATAATATTAATAAATGCATCATGCTGTATAAGCTCATTAAAGATAAGATACATGTCATATGCAGTGGTATAATGATTATCATCATGAAGACCATGAGAATTGACAAAGTTTGTGTTAGAAGCACCGATTGCCTTGGCTTCTGAGTTCATAAGCTTAACAAACTCTTCTTCGCTCTTACTCATATGCTCTGCTATTGCAATACCTGCATCATTGCCAGAGTATATTAATAGACAATGTAAGAGCCCGTCCATGGAGATTACATCACCTTCCTTAAAGCCGCATAGCTTTGCACCAGCGACAGGAATGTTAGCAGCATTATTGCTTACGGTTACGCTATCAGTCAGTTCTCCGCGCCTTAAGACAACCAAAGCAGTCATAAGCTTTGTAAGACTAGCTGGATACAAGCGTTCATACGGATTCTTTGCATATATGACATTGTTATTTGTAACATCAAAAAGAAGAGCCGCCTCAGAAGTAACCAAATCGTCTTGACTACTATATTCATTATCCGAAAGTACAACAATATTCTCTGCGAAAAAATTGTTTTCGGATAATTCAATACCTAAATCAATATTGGTACTTGATACATAGTCTTTGTAAGAAAAAAACTGATCGGAGGATTTCTGGCAGCCTCCAAATGATATAATTATTATTAATAGAATGGTAAGATACCGTTTTTTCAATAAAATCAATCCTTTTATGATTTAAACAATTCTCTCCAATCCAAATCTCCCCGTTCCAATGCCTTGACTAAAAGCTCTGCTGTGGCTAGGTTTGTTGCCAAGGGAATATTATGCTTATCACAAAGCTGAAATATGTTATTTACATCCGGCTCATGTGATTTGGGAGTCAGGGGATCTCTTAAAAATATAACCATATCTATAAGGTTATGCTCTATCTGTGTTCCAAGCTGCTGAGTTCCACCTAGATGACCAGCAAGGTATTTATGAACCGTTAGATTTGTAACCTCTTCTATTAGCCTTCCGGTTGTACCGGTGGCATATAAGGTGTTTTTGCTTAAAATGCCACGATAAGCAATACAGAAGTTTTGCATCAACTTCTTTTTTGCATCATGGGCTACCATTGCAATATTCATACAAATTACCTCCCATCCTATCTTGTTGATTTTTTAGGCTGTAGACGAATATTTAAAACAATACCGATTGCTATCATACCACTTATTAAAGAGCTTAATCCCTGACTTAAAAAAGGAAGCGGTATACCGGTATTAGGTAAAATTGCTGTTGCCACACCGATATTAACAAATACCTGAAAGGCAAACAATGAAGCAATTCCGATAGCTATTAGCATCCCCATTCTGTCCGGTGCCTTTCGTGCAGTGGACAGGCATTTATATATTATAAATGAAAACAAAAGTAATATAAAAATGCTACCTATGAAGCCAAGCTCCTCTCCCACTACGGAAAAGATGAAATCACTTTCTGCTATGGGTACATGTCTGTAGCCACGTATAGCAGACTCACTCTCTGCAAAAAGTTTACCGATTAGCTGACCCGAACCGATGGCTTGAATTGAATTATCCTGTTGGTACATAGTCCCAGGATATGCCTCGGGATTTAGTCTAGATAATATCCGTTCCTGCTGATAATCACTAAGTATTACCTGATAATCTTGTTGTACATACCAGAACAATCCGATTACTAATGGAATTCCGACAACTAAAATCGGCAGTATGATC
>JAAYJU010000161.1 GCA_012522735.1 Clostridiales bacterium
AAAAAATTTTTAAAGATACAAAAAGTAAAAACATTACTCACTTTTTATAAAATAATAAAACTCTGGACTTCCCTATTTACATGGGTTTCCAGAGTTTTCGTCTCTTACAACTGTCAAAGACAGGATTGTAATAGATATCTTGTGATAAATCCACTTCTTATTTGTTTATTGTGCATATTTTCCTTTACATAGTTTGTCAAAGGTTACGATATTTTTGTATTTTATTTACATATCCTACAGCCTATGTTAATATATTCCTATATCTATTCCTCACATTCATTGAATGGAGGATTCTTATGACTCGTATTAAGAA
Source organism: Clostridiales bacterium (assembly GCA_012522735.1). Classification (GTDB taxonomy): domain Bacteria; phylum Bacillota; class Clostridia; order Lachnospirales; family Lachnospiraceae; genus Mobilitalea. The sequence goes on from JAAYJU010000161.1 coordinate 314, forward strand.
AATCTTACTTTCATTTTTGCTATGCTTTATTCTACCATTTCTCGCATTTTCAGAGCACACAAAATATGCAGAAGCATCCAATTCATTCTCCCTAGTATTTTTATCAAGCTATAAGAAAACAGTGAGTATTGGAGAAGACTTCTATATCATTGCCATAGCTACTAATGGTAAAATGCCCAAATGGACTAGCTCTAGCTCACGAATTGCATCGGTCAACACCTACGGTAAGGTCACTGCCAAGAAAGAAGGAAATGCCACAATTACAGCAAAAGTAAGTGGTGGCGAGGCCTCATGTAAGGTTACGGTGAGAAAAACCGAGATTTCAATCAGCAGTTCCGCCATATCCATTGAAGGAGGCGAAAGCTTTTTACTTTCTGCCAGATCATCTACTAAAACTCCTATCATTTGGAAGAGCAGTCATAAAAGCATCGCCACAGTTGATGATAAGGGAATGGTTATTGCTATAAAGCCCGGTGAAAGTACTATAACGGCAACTGCTGACGGTAGTATAGCGAGCTGCAAGGTCAAGGTAAAATTCCCAACGATTAAATTGGATAAGAAAAAAGTAACCTTGTACAGGGGCCAAAGCATAAAGCTTAGCGCTCATGTGTCATCCGGGGTAGAACCAACTTGGAAGTCTAACAAAAAAAGTGTGGCCACTATAAACCCTGATGGTACAATCTCTGCCATCAAGAATGGAAGCGCTACTGTAACCGCTACGGTAGATGGTGTATCAACGACCTGTGAGGTCATAGTTAAGAAGCCGGATATAGGCTTGGGCACCTATGAGCTTACTATAAGAGTCGGATCGAATGAATTATTAAGTGCAAAGGTATCCTCAGGCAATAATCCGGAATGGTCAACCAGTAACCCCAATGTAGCCACTGTAGATTCCAAGGGACAAATAACCGGGATAAAAAAAGGGAGAGCTTACATCTATGCCAAGGAGGATGGAACCAAGGTAAGATGCACTGTATATGTAACTGATTAACTATTATTATGTGGGGAATAGATATTAATTAATGTAGTATCTCTCTGTATCTCTATCATACACACCATAGGATTTATTGTATCGAATATAATTTTCTTGTACACGAATTAAGGTATTATCCTGCATAAGCTTGATATCCTCATAGGTAACATCATTATATGTAATGTCATACTGAGAACCTCCACCGCTATTTTTCCACGGTGATATCTGAATAGGTTTTGCAACATCTTCAAAGATATTCTTAGTAATAACAGGACGTATTACTCCACTGACATATATCGCCCTATCAGCATTACCACCACCGTTAACCATGGATATTTTATTACCCTTTATAACAGGCTTAGACCAATTTATAATACGAATAGCATCTGATGAGGTGTTGCTTATGTTATTATCGATAATGTTTACATTCTCGTGATATTTCCCTCCGGAATATTTATGAGTTCCTATGGCTCGCTCCAGGTTATCAAATGTATTATTTCTAATATAAATATCCTCATTAGGAGTACAATCATGCTTGGTCCAAATGTGATTAAATCCTCCGGTGGTTGCATCAGGGGTATCAATATTGATCGCTTCTTTAATCCCGATTGAAGAGGCTTTGTGGTTTTTAAATATATTATCTTCAATTATAACATTCTGTGAAGCATCCAGTTCAATGAAGTGACCACTATACATATTCTGAAATGTTATTCCTGATATAGTTACATCCCTATTGTGCCCGAGAACAATACCCAGGGCATCCAATACATAGTTTAGGTCTATAATAGCTGTACCCTGACCAATGATTTTAATGTTTTTATCTCCATCATATCCACCATAAGCACCCTCTATTCTCGACTTTGAAGGTGAAGTTAATATAAACATTGGTGTAGCAAATGGAAAATCCTTTAGGCCTGTATCATCTGCCTTCTTTATTATAGCTCCATCTTTAAGCGTTATTGTTACATTAGAAGGAACATATAGCGAATTGGTGATATTATAGGTGCCTTTTTCAAGGGTTAAGCTTCCGCCGCCAATTTTCTCAAGATGTTCTAGATAGGACCTTATAACATAATATTGCTTGGTTTTGCTTGTATATGTATTGTAGGATAGAAACATATTCATAAGGGGTTCTGACTTAGGGTTAATAATAAAATCCTTAACTGACGCATCATACATCCCTAATCTCTCAGTGTCTTTTGAGAATTCATTATATGTTTTATTAAAGCGGATAAAATATTCCCCGGCATCTACTGCACTGTTGTTTTGCATATCCTCTTTATTCTTTTCACTTATTACATTATATGTAACCTTATATTCACTTCCATATCCATTGTTCTTCCAGGGTGATATTTGAACTGGCCTATCTACTCTGGTAAATAAATTCTCCTTAATAGTAGGATTCTTAGCTCCATAAAGCATAATAGCCCTAAGCACCTCATCCTTACCCCTAATATCTGAGAATTCGTTATTTTCTATACTAAAGCTTTCCCAATTTATTATACGTATTGCTTGATATTTTATATCCGATATGACATTCTCTCTAATAGTAATATTCTTATTATATTTATCCTCTGTATATTTTAGTGTTGCTATAGCACTCTCTAAGTCTTTAAATGTATTATTCTCTATGGTTAGATTACGATTTATTGTCTTGTCATTCTTACTCCATGTATAGGAGAAGGTCTTTGTCTTAGAATCAGGAACCTCTATATTAATTGCAGGCCTATTCTTATACTCGGATGTTTTATGGTTCTTAAAAGTATTGTCCTTTATAGTTACATCCTCTGACGCTCCTATCTTAATCATATTTCCACCATACATATTCTGAAAGGTTATACCCTTAATGGTAATATTACTATTGTGTCCAATAACTATCCCAACTGCTTCCTTCACATAATTTAGATCTATAATAGCTGTACCTTCACCACTTATGCTTATATTGGATTCTCCCTTATATTTTGTAGCAATAGAGCTTTTGACCAATTTGCTGGGAGAAATAAAATGAAAGATGGAGCTAGATGGAGTAAGTTTTTTGGAATCAGTACTATTTCCTTTAACCAGCTTAACACCGTCCTTTAAAACTATCTTAACATCAGATGGAACATATAATGTGTTAGTTATTACATACTTACCCTTCTTTAAGGTTAATGTTCCTCCACCATCCTTTTCAAGCTGCTCAAGATATGATCTTAGCAAATAATAATGCTTTGTTTTATCATTGTAGCTAGCATTTTTCTTGTAATTGTTCTTATATGGTGAATCTGAGGGCTTTATAGTGTAGGACTTTTTTGAAGCAGCTTCTGCCCTATTGATAGTTTTGAAAGAAAAAGCAAAAGCAACTAACATAAGACAAATTATTATTAAATAGATGGGCATATGTTTTCTGGTTCTAATGTGATTATTAGCTTTCATCCTGAGTACCTCCTAGTTTTGATTTGTATATGATTAGAAATGAATTATGTGGTCCGCTATCTGTCTGGCAAGGACACGATGAGTTGCAAATATTATAGTTTGCCTTCCCCGTCTTTCTTTAAGTATTTCATAAATAATTCTCTCATTTTCCTTATCTACAGCTGCGGTCATCTCATCTAGTAAGAGGATATCAGTACCCTTATAGAATGCCCTTGCTAAAGCAAGTCTTTTTTGCTCACCGCCTGAAAATCTACTGTCATTATCCGTCATATAGGTATTAAATCCATCAGGAAGCTTCATTATTACGTCATATAGCTGCGCGTCTTTTGCTGCCATCTTAACTCTGTCTATATCCACATTCCTATATTCACCGGCTATATTGGCTGTCACTGTCCCCTCAAAGAATAAGGGCTCTTGTGGTACATAGGCCATATTATTTCTTAAGCTACTAAGATTCCACTCTCCTATCTCCCTTCCAAAGACACTTATTGTTCCTTCCTGTGGCAGATAGATACCTTGACAAAGCCGAAGTAAAGATGTTTTCCCCGAACCGCTTTTTCCACTTAATATAGTAATACTGCCCTTAGGTATATCTGCATCAAATCCCTTTAGTATTAGCTTATCACCATATCCAAAATATACTTGCTTAAATTCAAACGCATTAGAAATTCCGTTCCCAGCATTATCACCCTCGTAGCTACCTGACTCTTCTTCCTCTAAATGGCTTGTAAAATCAATCACCCTCTCGGTACCAACCAGTATAATTTGAGCATCTGTTAATATTCGAGATATGCTAAACATCCATAGGGAATTCGATGCGATTTCCTTCTGCTTCATCATATCAGCTAATTCGTAATCTCCTGTCATAACAGAGCTACTTAAATTAAATAAAAGCATCCGTAAAAACACTTCTGAAGCCACATTGTTGATAGCTCCTAGTAACCCCGACACATCACCATATCTGATATTGCATTTCTCCATACTCTCTATAACCCTATTATACCTGACTTTTAAGACTTCATCCATATCAAACATCCTGATATGAATTGGATTATCTAACAATTGTTTTAATGCTGCCGTAAAATCAGCACGTTTTCTTAGCATATCCTGATTAATTTGCTTCATCTTCTTAGAAAACAATATCCCGTATACAACCTTGATAATTCCAAAGACAGCTATTAATAAACCAATTATAGGGTCTATATTAAGAGCATATATCAGCCCTCCTCCTCCTGCAAAAAGAATATTAACAGGTATTGCAACCACATTTGCCAAATTATTAAATATACTGGAGATATCACTGGTAAATGCATTTATTACTTCATCGCTATTTCTATAATTAAGATTTTCTACTTTTGACATTAGTATTTTCCTTACTATGTCAGACTGTAGTTCTTTTGCTGCATATAGGCATGCTTCCATTGTCAACATATTCCCTATAAAACCAATTATAATAACTAGTAAATAAGCGATTATCAGCTTACATATTTGTAATCCCAGTAAATCAGATTCCCTTGTTGTAAGAACACGAGTTATTCCTGCTATAAAATCAGCTATCACAAACATAGAAAGGTAGCTCACGATACCTTGAAGTAATATACCTAAGAAAAAAGAAATCTTTCTCCCTCTCATCCAGGAGAATGCATAGGTTAAGTTATTCATTATCTGACACCCCCTCATCTATCTCACCGGGTATGCCATTATAAATTCTACCTTCCTTAAGATATAAGACTCTATCTGCCTTATAAATATCCTTATGTGAATTCCGTCTATGAGTAATCTCTCTATGAATAATCTCTCTATGAGAGATATAAAGTATGGCAGGCTTATGAGGAAGCTCCTTTAGCATAGATAGTATCCTGTCCTCTTCCTCTTCACCAAGTCCTGCTGCCACTTCATCCAATAGTATAATTTCAGCCGTGGTTATAAGGCATCGTGCAAGTAAAATGCGTTGTCTTTCCCCTCCTGAGAGTAGAGACCCTCTTTCACCAACCTGAGAATCAATTCCCTGAGGAAGACGATTTATTGTATCATCTAACTTAAGCTTATTAAGTATTTCTCTTACACTTTCTCTACTGATATCTTGCCTGAAGCAGGTTACATTATCATATATTGAACCGTAAAACAGCACTGGTTCCTGAGGGATATAGCATATACGTCTCCTTAGAGTCTTAATAGGAATACTTCGAATATTGGAACCAGATAGATATATGTTACCGGATATTGTTCTATAAAAGCCAGTTATCAGAGAAAAAATCGTTGATTTTCCGCTTCCGTTCTCACCGTATAGTAACACCGTTTCCCCTGGCATAATCTCAAAGCTTGTATTATTTAAAATCTCATCTCTTCCTTCATAGGAAAAGGATACATTTTCAAATTCTAAAGTAGCCAAGGAATGAGGAAGATTTTTAAATTCACCCTCTGTCCACTCCTCTTCAATGGGAATATTATAAACTTCATTAGTACGTTCCAAGCATACTAAAAGCTTTTGACCGTCTGCAAATAAGCTGGCTAAGCCTGATGGTAAACGAATTACCCCGTAGGCTAGAGCATAAAAGGATATTAACTGGCCTATATTCATTCGGTTGCTTAATACAAAATAAGCGCCTGCTCCAAATAACAATAATATTGTAAATAGCCTTGTTGCCATCCCAAGAGATTGTGATATTGCCTTGTAGGTTCGTTCCTTCCTTCCTATTCTATATAGAAGGCTTTGTTCCTGCGAAAAACGACCAAGAAGCATATCCTCAAGAGCCATTGCCTTTATTAGTTCTCTTTGCGAAAAGCAAAAACTAGCTGTGGCAGCTATTCTTCCCATGATAATTTGATTTTCATTAGCATGCTTTTTTAGGGGCTTTATCAGCCTCTTATGTATCCATGTAAATAAAGGAATGATACTTAACAATATTAATGTAAGTAACCAATTTACAGATAGAAGGTATATAGTGGACATAATTCTTAGCACCTGTTGTGAGAAATTCATAACAACCCATGGTCTTAGTGCATCTGTTAAAGTATTTAGGTCATTTGAAATGACGGCTGTAAGTTCGTTTACATTATTTTTCTTCATCCAGGCAAAATCAATTGAAACCAGTCTATCATATAAGCCTGTGCGAATATTAGCTAATGTCTTTTCCAATGCTCTGGCATAGCAGGCCTCCTTTATGTATATGGACACCATAAGCATGAGACTATACAAAAGTCCTAAAATCAATAGCTTAATAAGGCTATAGTCTACTTCCTTCGATGCTACATTAACAAATCTTCCTGTATTTGCAGCAAGAAAAATTCTACTTAAGCCTTCAATTATATTGAATATCATGGCTCCAATAAAAGTCCATAGTATAGTCCTTGTTATTGATCTTTTCAATAGGATCATGGTTCCCCCCAGCCCATAGATATTAAGTCCTGCTATGTAAGATTTTATCACAAATTGGTCACTAGTACCAATTTATTCTATCCATACCAGAGAATAATTTATTTTATTAAAATTACCCCTTGCTTTTTTTCTTATTCTATGTAATAATAAGTATACGATTTAATTGTTTACAATTTATTAATAAGAAAATATATTAAAACAAATAAGCACATAACATTTTATATAAAGGAGGACTATTTATATGTTTAAACAAATCGAACTAAATTATAACTTTAATGACCTGGAGCCTCATATAGATGAGCTCACTATGAATACTCATTATTCAAAGCACCACGCTGCTTATACTAATAACCTGAATGGGGCACTTGAGAAATTACCGCAGTTTAAGGATGCATCTATAGAGGATATATTGAAAAAGCTTTCAGATATTTCAGATGAAACTTTAAGAACAGCAGTTAGAAATAACGGCGGCGGTTATTATAACCATAATCTATATTTTGAAACCCTAAAGCCCGGTGGGAGCAAAAAACCTATGGGCGATCTAGCAAGTAGGATTGAAAAGGATTTCGGTGACTATGACTCTCTAAAAGAGAAGCTAACCTCTGCAGCGGTCGGAAGATTTGGTTCAGGTTGGGCCTGGCTATCTGCCAATAAAAGCGGAGACCTACAGGTAACCTCCAGTCCGAATCAGGATAATCCCATTATGGATAACAAGGGATGGATCCCTATATTAGGAATTGATGTATGGGAGCATGCATATTATCTTAAATATAAGAATCTCCGTGGTGATTATATCAGCGCATTCTTTGAGGTACTTAATTGGGATGAGGTTGCTGCAAACTATGCAAAGGTTAAATCAGCTTAATAGATTATATTGATATAAACCCTTTTTCATTTTACCAATCAACAGAAAATGAGGCTGTGGCGAATTTTACATATCGCTACAGCCCTTTTTCGCATTATTCCACTATTGCTATTAATTCAACCTCAACCAAGACACCCTTGGGCAAGTCCTTAACTGCTACGCAGGACCTTGCAGGCCTACCTGTAAAATACTCGCCATAAACCTCATTAAATGCTGCGAAATCTCCCATATCATACAAGTAGCATGTTGTCTTAAAAACATTTTCTATAGATGTTCCTGCTTCATCAAGTAAAGCTTGCAGATTCTTCATAACCTGAATTGTCTGCTCCTTGATTCCACCTTCTACAACCTGACCGCTTTCAGGATCAATGGGAATCTGTCCCGATGTATATAATACTCCGTTAACTATTATAGCCTGGCTATAAGGTCCAATAGCCGCTGGTGCTTTTGTTGTATTTATTTTCTGCATAAGTAACTCCTCTTTTCTATTTAAGAATTTTAATTACGTTTTATTATGACGAAAATTCGTGTCATATAAAACGAATAATTTCTCTTGGATTGATTCGCTTACTGTGAATATTATAATACAAAATTATGAATATGCAAAGATAAGCTTATACTCTTAAAGCTTTCTTTAGTTCCATTGATTTATATATTACTATAATTTTTCATAGACTATTACTTGGTTTTCGTATATAATAATACCGTTTTAACACTAGAAAATAAATTACTAATAAGGAGTCTAGATATGTGGTTTTTATTCGCTTTATTAACTACACTCTCATGGGGTGTTGCTGACCTTTTCTATAAAAAGGGAGCAGACAGCAAAGATAAATACTCTACTATGAAGATAGGAATTATGGTTGGTCTTGTAATGGGTCTTCATGCTATACTTTATATGCTTATTGAAGGGATAACATTTAATCCACTTGATATGGTAAAATACCTACCGGTATCCTTCTTCTACATATTATCCATGCTAATTGGATACTTGGGACTCCGGTATATTGAGTTGTCCATATCCTCACCGGTACAAAATTCCTCGGGAGCTATAACCGCTATCGTACTGATTATTTTATTTAATAAAATGCTTAGTGCTCTTGAAATCGCGGGAATCGTGGTGATAACAGCTGGTGTTATTGGTCTTGCTATTCTAGAAAAGAGATTACAGACTGCAGCACTTAAAGCAGATAATACTAAGGTGAATCCAAAATATCAGATTGGAGTCTTGGCTATAACCTTTCCAATCCTATATGCCGTATTAGATGCCATTGGAACAATTGCAGATGGTATCTATCTAGATGAGCTTAGTTTAATAAGTGAAGATGCTGCACTCTTAGCTTATGAATTTACATGGCTTTTGTATGCTATCATTGCCTTAATATATCTTACTGTCATAAAGAGGCAGAAATTCAATATATTTAAGGAGCCAATAAGGACTTCCGCAGCAGTATTTGAGACCGCGGGACAATTCTTCTATGTATTTGCCATGTCAAGTAATGCCGTTGTGACAGCACCCCTAATTGCATCATATAGTATCGTATCTGTTATACTATCTAGAATCTTCCTAAAGGAAAAACTAAGCAAGCAGCATTACATCTTGATAATATTAGTTATGATTGGTATTGCGGTATTGGGTATAGCAGGAGAATTGTAAAACCAAACGAAAAAGAAGACACAGGCTATCGGAAATTATTCGGTAGCCTTTTTGATATATAAATTTAATGATAAAGTTTATCACTTATCTTACCTACTTACATTAAAAAGAGAAATTATGATTCAAATCACATTTTATTTTTATGGTATAGTTTATAATTGCGACAGCAGCTTTATTGCCATTTATATATGAGATAAGAAAGTTCAATATAGATTATAATTTAGGAGATGAAATAATGTCAGAACAAATGCTAATTATAGATAATCTAAAAGTTTCTGCGGGGGAAACAACTATCCTTAATGGACTTAACCTAAGTATTGGTATGGGTGAAGTCCATGTTATTATGGGCCCAAACGGAGCAGGTAAGTCAACCTTGGCTAATGTCCTTATGGGGCATCCAAAATATAATATCTTAGATGGTGACATCAAGTTTCAAGGTGTCTCTATCAATGATCTAAAGGCTAATGAAAGGGCAAAGCTAGGGATGTTCTTATCCTTTCAGTATCCCGAAGAAATTCCCGGTATAACAGTCGAAAATTTCTTACGTTCATCAAAAGCAGCCATCACAGATAAACCTCTTAAGTTTATGGAATTTCGTAAAGCTTTAAAGGAAAAGATGAATCTTTTAGAAATGAAGGATGAGTACGCCACTAGATTTTTAAATGAAGGCTTCTCCGGGGGTGAGAAAAAGAAAAGTGAAATCCTGCAGCTCTTAATGCTGGAACCAAAGCTTGCAATTCTTGATGAAACCGATTCAGGGCTAGATGTGGATGCAGTAAAAATCGTTGCTTCCGGGGTAAAACAGTATATGAATAGTGAGCATTCTGTAATAATTATTACTCATCATAATAATATTCTAGAATATCTAAAGCCAGATTATGTTCATATATTGATGGATGGACAAATCTGCCACAGCGGTGACATTAACTTGATAAAAAAGATAGAAAAGGACGGGTACGATTCCTTTAGAGCCTAATGTAAAAGGATGTGATTATTATGAACAGTACTAATAATATAACAAAAGCTAAAAATATAGAGAGCTCCTTAAGTAAAACTGTTAATAGAAAAATGAATAACGAGAAGCAGAAAACCATTATAGACGACTTGGACCGCGGTATTTATGATATAAAGGATGAATTCGACTATGGTTTCAAGACCGAATCCGGCCTTACACCCGAGATTGTAAGAGAGATTTCCAGCAAGAAAAACGAGCCGACTTGGATGACAAAATTTCGTCTTAAGTCATTACAGATATATAATAATTTAGAAGTTCCCCCATGGGGTCCCGATATCTCTGAGCTTGATATAGATAATATTATTACTTATGTCAAGCCCAAAACTGATATGAAAACTAGCTGGGATGATGTCCCAAGTGAAATTAAGAATACATTTACCAGACTTGGTATTCCACAGGCAGAGCATGCCTCCCTTGCCGGGGTCGGTGCACAATATGATTCCGAGGTAGTGTATCATAAGCTTAAGGAGAACTTACTTAAGCAAGGTGTGATATATACCGACATGGAGAGCGCACTTAGGGATTATGAAGAAGTTGTTAAAAAGTATTTTATGACCTGTGTTCCACCCAGTGACCATAAGTTTGCCGCTCTACATGGAGCTGTTTGGTCTGGTGGTTCATTTGTCCATATACCTGAAGGGGTGCATGTAGATATTCCTCTTCAATCTTACTTTAGGTCTAATGCGCCAGGTGCAGGTCAATTTGAGCATACCTTGATAATTGTTGAAAAGAATGCTTCCTTACATTTTATTGAAGGCTGCTCTGCGCCAAAATATTCGGTCAATAACCTTCATGCAGGCTGTGTTGAGCTTTTTGTAAAGGAAAATGCAAGGCTTAGATACAGTACAATTGAGAATTGGTCAAAAAACATGTTTAATCTTAATACCAAGAGATGTATCGTAGAAAAGGATGGCTTAATAGAATGGGTGTCAGGGTCATTCGGTTCTAAGGTATCAATGCTCTATCCCATGAGTGTTCTAAAGGGTGAAGGTGCAAGATCAGAATTTACCGGAGTTACCTTTGCAGGTCATGGTCAGCATCTGGATACTGGGACAAAGGTTATTCATGCTGCTCCATATACCACCTCAGTAGTGAATACTAAATCCATCTCTAAGGATGGAGGAAGTGCCGTATATCGTGGTTCTCTGAAGGTTTTAAAGAGTGCCCATCATTCCAAAGCGACGATTTCCTGTGAATCTCTCATGATGGACAATATCTCAACATCAGACACTATTCCAGCCATAGCTCTGCTTAATGATGAAGTAGATATAGGCCACGAAGCAAAAATAGGCCGGATCAGTGATGATGCCATCTTCTATCTAATGAGTCGTGGTGTTTCGGAGGAAGAAGCTAGAGCCATGATTGTTAGGGGATTTGTAGAGCCCATAGCCAAGGAATTACCTCTTGAATACGCGATTGAAATGAACAATCTTATTAAACTAGAGCTTGAAGGGACCATAGGATAAGGAGGAATACTATGAATAAAATAAAACATAACCCCATGAATAAGCTTCCTGTTATCACCTATCGCTGGCTTAAGCTTAATGATATAACCCTTGATATTCCATTTGAAAATAACATTATTCCTTATAATAAGGAATATCTGAAATATAACAGGAATGATACTACAAGAGATAACAGAATAATAATAGATAAAATGAATCCTTCTGTGTTAGCAACATATGATAGCAAGGCTAGAGAAAATGATGCCAGCCTACAGACCTATAAGACATCCGAATACGGTGTATCAAAAGAACTTGTGGCCGAATGTGAGAATTCTTACAACTCTGGATTATTTATTGAGCTACCGGAAGCTATAACTATAGATGAGCCCATAAGGGTTGAATATTCTCTAGATAAAAGCAACCCTTCAGTAGTAGATTATAATATCATCTATGCCGGGGCAGCTAGTAAGGCAACTATAGTTATAGATTATGCAACAGAAGATCAAACTGAAAGCTACCATAATGGTGCTATGAAGATATATGCCAAAGAGGGTTCTGATATAACAATTGTCAAAATACAAAGGATGAATGATATGTCACATCATTTTGATTCACATATAGCCTATGTTAGTCCTTATGCAAGAGCTAAATTCATTCAGATAGAATTAGGATCCAAGCATAGTGTTACTAATTATATTGGCAGCATTAAAGAATCTGGAGAAGCTACTATCTCATCAATATACTTTGGTGATGGTACTAGATTAATTGATTTAAGCTATCACATGAAGCATATAGGCAGAAGAAGCATCAGTAATATCCAGACCAAAGGCGCCCTTAAGGATTATGCCGTAAAAACATTTCGTGGAACTATAGACTTTGAGAAGGGAGCCAGTCAATCAGATGGCAGTGAAGAAGAATATGTTATACTTCTAGATAAGAATGTAACATCCAATGCCATCCCTCTTCTTCTATGTTCAGAGGATGATGTAAAGGGGCAGCATGCTGCTAGCGCCGGTAAGGTTGATAGCGATAAATTATTCTATATGATGAGCCGAGGATTTACAAGAGAAGAAGCCATGAAAATGATTGTTGAAGCATCCTTTCAGCCCATTATTGAACATATACCCTTTGCTGATCTTCGTCAGCTTATAAGCGATGATATACATGGGAGGATAATAAATGAGAAACTTTGATATAGAAAAAATAAGAAATGATTTTCCTGCCCTGTCTAGGTATGTCCATGAAAAACCCTTGGTTTACCTGGACAATGCTGCTACTACCCATAAACCGCAGGTGGTACTTGACTCTGTCGCTGACTATTACAGGAGTTTTAATGCTAATCCTCACCGAGGAGCGCATTTTCTAGGAGTTACTGCCACCGAGTTATATGAAGCCTCCAGAGAGACAGTTAGAGATTTCATAAATGCCTCATCCAGCAATGAAATTATATTTACTAAGAATGCTACAGAAGCCTTAAATCTCATAGCTTATTCCTATGGTATGGTCAATATTGAGGAGGGTGACGAAATAGTCCTATGTATATCAGAGCATCACAGCAATATCGTTCCTTGGCAAAATGTAGCTAAAAGCAAGAAGGCTAGCCTAAAATACATGTATCTGGATGAGAATCATACCCTTGATTTAAAGGAGGTATATAGGAAAATTACTGATAAAACAAAGCTAGTTAGTATCGCCCATATGTCCAATGTTCTTGGTACTATATATCCGGTTAAGGAAATTGTAGAATATGCTCACCAAAAGGGTGCTGTGGTAGTCATAGATGGAGCACAAAGTGTCCCCCATATGAAGACCGATGTTAGGTATATTGATGCTGATTTTCTGGTATTTTCTGGTCATAAGCTCATGGGGCCCATGGGTATCGGTGTCTTATATGGACGGGAGGAACTGCTACTGGGGATGCCCCCATTTCTTATGGGTGGTGATATGATTGAATATGTGGAGGAAGAGACTACTACTTATGCCGAGCTTCCATACAAATTCGAAGCAGGCACTCCAAATGTTGGAGGAGCCATTGGGCTGGCAGCAGCTATAGAATATCTGAGTGAAATAGGCTTCGAAGCTTTGCATAAGCATGAGATAGAGCTTACCACATATGCACTAAAGAGACTAAAGGAACTTCCCTATGTCACTATCTACGGACACAAGAACCCTGAACAAAGGGGTCCGGTAATCTCCTTTAGTATGAAGGGCTGCCATCCCCATGATGTGGCTTCCATAGTGGATACCTATGGTGTGGCTCTTCGGGCAGGTCATCATTGTGCCCAGCCTCTGATGGCATATCTAAAGGCCCCGGCAAGCTCACGAATAAGCTTTTATATATATAACACTATCCAAGAAATTGATATATTAATAGACAGTCTTAAGAAAGTAAGGAAGTGGTTTTTATGAGTCTTGAGTCAATCTACACCGATATAATATTGGAAAATAGTCGAAGCGACCATAACAGAAAGCATCTGGATTGTGCCAACTGTATAGAGCGGGGGCATAACCCAAGCTGTGGCGATGATATAGTTATTGAGCTAATTATTAAGGATGGCACTGTAGTGGATGCTGCCTTTACAGGAAGTGGATGTGCGATATCACAGGCATCTACCTCCATGATGATAGATTTGATTAGGAGTAAGTCTGTGGATGAAGCTAAGGTATTGGCAGATACTTTTCTTGCTATGATCAAAAAAATCATTGAAGAAGAAAGTGACCTGGAAATATTAGAGGATGCTATAGCCTTTAAGAATATATCTAATATGCCTGCAAGAGTTAAATGCGCCGTTCTTGCCTGGCATACTCTAAAGGAAGCTATTAAAAGGAAACAGGCTTAGTCCAGCTTTGCTGGACATACCCTCCTCAAAGGGTACAGAAAGGTTAGCCTCCTGCTGTATATATGGAACAAGCTCATCTTTAAACTTATCCACCTCTCGTTTTTCTATCACAAGATATTCGGGCCCATATTCATTATTAATCTCATCAGTAAACTTGCATTCCAAGATAGCTTTACTTAGCATGGTAGTTTCAACACCTAGAGCTGCAAAATGCTCATCATTATACTCCACTTCCTTCTCATAAAACTCATCTGTTGTATCAAGAGTGTTTCTAATATAGGATATTGTATACATTGTTAATGCTGAACTCTAGTCCCATTTTTGTTCGATTTTCTATATGTGAATTGGAACAAAAAATAAAACGAACAATAATAGAAAATTTATTGACTTTTTATATAAACATTTTATAATTTTAATAGTAAGAACAAAATCAAACAATTATGATAAATATATAACATTTGAACAGGAGATATTAGGATGCTTGCCGAAGAAAGAATTTCCAAAATTATCGGAATAATAAAGGAAAAGGGAACAGTACGGGTTGATGAGCTGGCAAAGGAGCTTGATGTCAGTCTTATGACAGTCCGTAGAGATCTTGAAAAGCTTAAAAACGAAGGCATTTTAGAGAGATGCCACGGAGGGGCAATCTTAAAAAAAGAAGTGTCCTATAAAGAAAAAAGAACATTACAAATAGATGAAAAGATAAAAATTGCACAAAGATGCGCAAGGATGGTTAGAAAAGGTGATACCGTCTTCTTAGATGCAGGAACAACTACCTATGAAATTGCAAAACAAATCTATGACATTCCTTCCATATCCATTATTACTAACGATATTGAAATTGCAAGGTTTTTGATTGACACGACCGTAAGGCTAATACTATGTGGGGGAACTGTTCAAAAGTCAACTTGTAGCATGGTTGGGGATTTTGCAATTCATATGATGGAAAATATGAGAACCGAAATAGCATTTATAGGAGCCGCTTCAATTGATGATGATTTTAACGTATTAACACCCACTTCAAACAAAGCAGTCTTTAAGCGCACCGTCTGCAAATATACCAATCGTTCTTACCTAGCTGTTGACAGTACTAAATTCGGAAAACAGGCATTACTTAAGGTGAATCATTTATCAGATTACGTCGGGGTTGTAACTAACAAAATATTCAGCGAGAAAGAAATCGAAAAGATAAAAAAACAAAACATTAATATTATATCTATATAAAGAGGATAAATACTTAGTAATCGGAAACATAATAATAAAAAACAAAGTAATAAAGGGAGGATAATCCCTCCTGTTAGTACTGCTATAAAAATAAAAAATGAGGAGTGATATGAAAATGGCGCAGTGTATAGTGATTGCGGATGACTTGACCGGAGCCAATGCCACCGGCGTATTACTGAAAAAATCTAACTATAACGCATATACTGTTTTAAACTCTGAGCGCTTGGATTTAAAGCTCTTATCGGATAGTGACTGTATTATATATCCCACCGATAGTAGGGCAATCGAATCATCCATAGCCTATAATCGAGTTTATAATGTAGCTAAGCTATTGAAAAATGAAGATGTTAAGGTATATTCCAAACGTATAGACAGTACATTAAGAGGCAATTTAGGAAGTGAAACCGACGCTATTTTAGATGCTTTGGGTGAGGAATTTGTAGCGATTGTTGCTCCATGCTTTCCTGAAGCTAATCGTATTGTTTCAGGTGGTTATATGCTAGTAAATACAGTTCCTTTGCATAAGACTGCCGCTGCAACAGATCCTAAGAATCCAGTGAAAACCTCCTCCGTAAGAGAGGTTTTTGAGAAACAGACAAAGTATCCGGTTACATCTCTCTTTATTGGCGACATAATGAAGGGAAAGGAACATCTAGCCGATAAAATCAGAGAATTTAAGCTAAAAGGTATTAGGACTATAATATTCGATTGTATTTCCAAGGAGGATTTAGATGTTATTGCAAGTGGAGTTATTGAAAGCAAAGTTAAATTTGTTGCTGTTGATCCGGGTACATTTACAGCGGCCATTTCAAGAAAGCTTATTACTCCTAATGAGACCCAAAGTAAGAATAAGGTTCTAGCTACGATCGGTAGTGTAAATGAAGTAGCGAAGCAACAGGTGGACGAGCTCTTCCTGGCACAAAGATTTTATAATGTATATGTAGATACTAGAGAGCTAGTAGAAAGCGTAGACAGAAGAACCAAGGAAATATTTCGAGTCGTAGATGAAATTATAGATAACTGTGCTGATTATGAGGTATGTACAGTTATTGGCGATGGTATTATGCCTGAGAATAGATTGGATTTAGACAGCTATGCCAGACGCTTTAATGTATCCACAGAGGATATCAGTAATTTCATTAACAATTCATTGGCTGAAATAACATATCAGATATTAACTAAGAATTCAGACTTTAAAGGCCTTTATACCAGCGGTGGTGATATAACTGTTGCTATAAGTAAAAGATTTCAGACCTACGGTATTCGTTTGTTGGACGAGGTTGTTCCCTTGGCCTCATACGGAGAGTTTATCGGTGGTGATTTTAATGGCTTAAATGTTGTAACAAAGGGTGGTATGGCCGGTGACAAGCATTCCTTAAATGAATGTATCCATTATTTGAAGGAGAAATTATACATGTAATTCTATAAGTGTATTGAAAACATAAAATGACATCTATAGTAAACACTAATAAGTATATTACTTGAAAGTAATTATGACGAAAGGAAGGGTGAATGATATGAAGCCATTAATAGCGGTTCCGATAGGCGATCCAGCCGGAATTGGACCCGAAATTGTAGTAAAGTCAATTGCAAATAAAGATGTGTTCCAAGCTGCCCGTTGTATTATTATCGGGGATAAAAAGGTAATGGAGGATGCAATTGCATTTACAAAAATACCATTAAAAATAAATATAATTAAGAAGCCCAGCGAAGGTATATTTGAAGAAAATGTAATAAATCTTATTGATTTAGACAATGTAAATATGAATGAATTAAAGCTTGGTGAGGTAAGTGGTATGTGTGGCAAGGCTGCTTATGAATATATAGCCAAAAGCATTGAGCTTGCCAACGCTAGAGAAGTAGATGCTGTTTCCACCACACCGATTAACAAAGAATCCTTGAAGGCAGGCGGTATAGATTTTATTGGTCACACAGAGATATTCGGAGCATTAACAGGTACAGAGGATCCTTTAACCATGTTCGAGGTTAGAGGAATGAGAGTCTTTTTCCTTACTCGTCATGTATCCTTAAGAGAAGCATGCGATTTGGTAACAAAGGATAGGATTAAGGATTATGTAAAGAGATGTAAGGATGTCCTAACTACCCTTGGTGTTAAGGACGGTACCATGGCAGTTGCAGGCCTGAACCCCCATAGTGGTGAACACGGTCTCTTTGGAAATGAAGAGGTTAATCATGTTACTCCCGCTGTTGAAGAGCTTCGCGCAGAAGGTTTTGATGTTGTTGGTCCTATCGGTGCCGATTCAGTTTTTCATATGGCATTACAAGGACGTTTTAACAGTGTCTTATCCCTATATCACGATCAAGGACATATTGCAACTAAAACCTTAGATTTTGACAGAACCATTGCGATCACAGGTGGTATGCCAATTCTCAGAACATCTGTAGATCATGGAACAGCAATGGATATAGCAGGAAAAGGAATTGCAAGTGAAATAAGTATGGTAGAAGCTATTCTTTTAGGAGCAAAATATTCTCCCAATTTCGCAAAGCAATCTTTATAAAAAAGTTATATGAAAGGAGAGGTATTATGGACGTTTCAGGTTCACAGATGCTAATAGGTTTAGGTATCGGAATACTTGCACTTATTCTTATGATCCTAAAGACAAAAATCCATGTATTTTTGGCATTAATTATTGCAGCTGTAATCGTAGGCATCGTAGGAGGTCTTGAACCATCTGCAACAATAGGCGCAATCACATCAGGCTTTGGAGGCACCTTAGGAAGCATCGGTATCATTATTGGATTTGGTGTAATGATGGGTAAAATGCTTGAATTATCAGGAGCAGCGGAAAAAATGGCTTTAACCTTCCTAAAGCTGTTTGGCAAAGGACGTGAGGAATGGGCTCTTTCAATCACAGGCTTCTTGGTATCCATACCAATCTTTTGCGATTCAGGCTTTGTTATCCTATCTCCACTTGCTAAGGCTCTTTCTCGTAAAACCAAAAAATCAATAGTAGCTCTATCAATTTCCCTAGCAGGAGGACTTGTTATTACTCACTCCCTTATTCCCCCGACACCCGGACCATTAGGTGTGGCAGGTACCTTTGGGGTGGATGTAGGAAAGTTTATACTTTTGGGGATTGTATTATCTATTCCGATGGCAATTGCAGTTACCATATATGCCAAATTTATGAACAAGAAAATATACCAATTACCTGGTGAAGAAGTCGATACTTGGGTAAGACCTGATTATCAGAAGCCGACCTATGAGAATGTATTTGATGAGAATCACAAGACCCCCTCTGCATTCTTATCCTTCTTACCGCTTGTTGTTCCTATCGTGCTAATACTACTTAATACAGTTCTTAATGCATTGAAATTAACTGATGGATTTTATGCTGCACTTATCTTCTTAGGACAGCCTGTAATAGCTGTTGCTATAGGATTGCTGATTGCAATCTATACATTGACAGTAGGTCAAAAAAGAAAAGACGTTATTAATGAATTAGAGGATAGTATGAAATCTGCGGGTATTATCATATTTGTAACCGGCGGTGGCGGAGCTTTAGGTCAGGTTATTAAGACAGCAGGCGTAGGTGATTATATTGCTGAAGGAATGGCTGCTACAGCAATTCCTATCATCATTCTTCCATTCATAATCGCGACATTGGTTCGTTTCGTACAGGGCTCCGGTACTGTAGCTATGATTACAGCAGCAGGAATCACAGCCCCCATAGTTGAAGCAGCAGGTGGAAATATGCTCTTAGGTGCATTTGCAGCTTGTATAGGCTCATTGTTCTTCTCGTACTTTAACGATAGCTTCTACTGGGTAGTAAACAGATTAAGCGGTATCACGGAGACTAAAGAGCAGATACGTGTATGGTCAGTCTCTACAACCATAGCTTGGGCAGTTGGATTTATCGAGCTTTTAATCCTAAATATATTCATGTAATCTCTTGGGGTTATAGTAGATCTGTTGAATTATCACCAAAAATTATTATATTGAAAGGACTACTTATATGGGTACAAGCCCATACAAGTAGTCCTTTTTAACATACGAGTGACTCGCGAAGCGTGGCACTCCTTGTTTGTCAAGTCAATAAATATCATAATTTATACTATCATAGTAACATTGTTCTTACCAAGCTCCTTGGATTTATATAATGCGTCATCTACCCGCTTAAGTACATCATTATAATCTTGGTCCTTATGAGAAAAACAAGAAAAGCCCATGGAAATAGTAACATTAATTTCATTTTCCAAGTTTTTTATATCTAGTAATGATATCTTCTCTAGAATCTTTTCACCATATTCTGTAGCGCTTTCTATCTTTAGCCCCGGGTATATACCTATAAACTCATCTCCTCCCCAACGAATTATATGGTCAGAGCTTCTTATGAATCCCTTAATAGCATTAACTGTTTCTATAAGAACTATATCCCCCGTGCTATGTCCATAGGTATCATTTATATTCTTAAAATTATCAATATCAAACATCATAATGGTAGGGTTTTCACCGGTTAGTTTATACTTCTTATAATATGAGTTTAGGATCTTCAACCCATATCTTCTGCTAAAAGCATTGGTTAAGACATCCATATTTATTTCCTTTTCCAATGACTTGGTCGAATTTGATAAACGCCTTTTATCAATCATATAGATCAATAGAAATCCAACTAATAGAACCACAAGAATATAAGATAAAAGCCTTATAACTGCTTCGCTTGTTAATGAAAGTATTTCATTATTAATACTCTCTGTATAGTTATCAATATCCTTTAGATGGACCCCCATGGCTACTATCCAGTCATAGTCCTTATATAGCCTTGCATATGTAATCTTTTCTGATATCACTTCGTTATATAGCTCTTTAAAGTAATAATTGAAAAACAGCTCCCCGTTTTGCTTTATACCTTCTAGCTCCTCCAAATATGGCTTATTTCCTTTAATATCCTCCATATCTGTTGATAGATAATATCCCTCGGTATCAACTAGATTCGGATGTATCCGTCTAATTGCATAATTTTCTCCACCTTCATAGTTGATTACCTCATTGACCCATATATAAGAATCATTTGAAAATCTACGACGTCTTATAACATCTCCGATTTCAGTTTTTACTATTTTATCGATATATTCCTTGCTTACACCAAATATACCCTCGATGTTATCCTTTTCTATAACTACATATGTAGATAATAAATCCTTCAAGCTTTCCAAAGTCTTGTCTATGGATTCTGTATGAAGTCCCAAAGGATCGTATAGTACTTCTTCCGTCTCTTTATTCCATAAGAATGGCGTCCATAAATCTGAACTAATATCTTCATTAAATCTATCTATAAAGAAACCGACAAATTCTTCCTCAGGCAAATAGAGCTCCTCTTCTATTCTTCTTTTCCTAACATCTGTATTTCTCTTATAGCTTTCATACTTTGTTTCTCTTAACATATCCAGCTCAAGAAATACATTGTCAACTGTATCCTTTAGAAAATCCTTCTTCATATCAACTACAATATTTTTTGTTTGCTCCAAAAAGATAAACTTAGTTTTATCGTAAGACAAAAGATGAAGGTATATAACAACTAAGCATATTATTATAGCCGCAACAAATGATAAAATATTATATTTGTTTTTCACTTTAGCACCCCTTCTTTTATAGGTGATGTACAATATATAAGATTGTATTATATAGAATAATTATAGTCAACAAAATAAAGCCATCACCCAAGTAATCTTATGGATGACAGCTTTATAACGGATTATATTTATGAGATATCTATTTATTAATATAGTGAATAGAATCCACCGGACAGGCCCTTATTATTACTACTTTACAGTAACCTTATAGGTCTTGCTAATTGCACCATGAGTAATTGTTAATGTAGCTGAGCCCTTACCAACTGCCTTAACTACACCCTTACTGCTTACTGTAAACACCTTTTTGTTAGAGCTTTTATATGTCAAACCACTTGTTACCTTTGAGGTCTTACCGGTCTCAAAATATTTCCTAGATACAGCCAGTGTAACAGTATTACCCTTCTTCATTGATTTTATCTTATTTTGGTTATCCTTACTAGCTGATAAGCTGTCAACTTCCTTATAATCTGCTTCAACTTCCTTAGCTGATAGTGTGTAGTTATAAAGCTTTAATTCATCCATTGAACCCACAAAGAAGTTTTCTCCGTCAGAGCCTATCATCAGATCTCCCAGACCATGAGCCATATCATTGCCGTTATAATCGGAAACCTTTTCCTTCTTTACCATCTTACCGTTATAATAGAAACGTACTTCTTTGGTATCAAAGGTAATGCCAAGATGAACCCACTTATTCTTCATACTACTATCTCTAGCATATCTGAAGCCATTATGCCAAGTCTGATATTCAAAGGGTACATACTCAAAGTCAAAATATTCATGGGTCATTTAAATACGATAATTAAGATCATCTGAATTTTCAGAAGTGCTTACACCCGGTCTATTTAGGACGGACATGATATTCTTATCATCAGTGGGCTTTATCCATCCGGTCACCGAAAAACCTTCGTCAAAATCAAGACTGATGTTATCAGCTACCTCAAGATAGGTTCCTTTCTTGAATGTAGCGGCTTTGCCGTTCTTACCCTCTACATAGGTTATCTTACCTGCAGCTAAATCTGCATCATTACCAAATTCTGATGAATCCTTATAGTCACCGTTGAATTTATAGTGAGCAATCATGGCATCCTTCTGGGTAAGTAGCTCAGGGCTTTCTACTAAACCGGCATCATATAGAGCAAGAACTTCTTTAGCAGATAGTGAACGGTTATAGATTCTTAAATCATCCATATTGCCCTTAAAAAATGCATCTCCATACTCATCTAGGCCGATATAAAGCGCTCCTAAGGTAGCACTTGGCACTCCGGAAACATCCTGCTTCCTTAAAAGCACACCATTTTCATATATCCTTGCCTCGCTTCCGTCAAAGGTTGCAGTAAGAAGGTGCCATTTTCTTATATCAATAGATGCACCATCCATTCTAAACTGATCTAGTTCAGAATCATCCTCATGAAGATAAAAGAGAGGCATATTATCCCCGTGCTCAAAAAGGTTATAAGGAACAGACCAATGATCATCATCCTTATCCTTATAGACATAAGGCATTCTTTCATAGTCCTTTAGTGGAGTGACCTTGTATACCCATAAGGAAATAGTTAATTTACCCAGATCCAAGCTATCACTATCGGGAATCTCAATATAACTCTTGCCATTAAATACTGCTGATTTACCGTGAATACCTTCCTCATAGCTAATCTTACCGTATTCACATGCAGCATTATTACCTGTTCCAGAGGAATCTGTAAGGTCGTCGTCGAATTTCAGATGAACTACTAGCCCATCCTCTGCTGCCATAGCCTCTGACTTAAATACTAATCCGTTAAAAAGTGACAAACACATTACAATTGCCATTAGTAAACTAAAAGCTTTTCTTCTACTCATTATTAATCTCAATCCTTTCTTGTTTTCTTCTTAATAATAGTTTTGTTACTCACTTCTTTCGCTACCTCTGTACTTAATGATTAGCTCTGCTCTGGAGTTTACTTTTAGTTTTTTATATATTGCCGTCATATGAGTGTTTGCTGTTGAGTATTTTATCGACAGCTCCTTAGCCGATTCCTTTAAGGTGTATCCCTCAAGAAGTAAATTAAACAAATCCGCTTCCCTCGGTGTTAACATGCTGACTAGATTTTGCTTCTCTTTCTCTGTGTCATCCTTTGAACCTTCATAGACAGACCGGGCAAGCTCCTTGCTGCTCTTTTTTCTACTCTCCAATGAGACATCAGTATCGCTCGTCCTGCCTTCCGTGCGCAGCATAGTTTTAAGTCTGTCAAACAGAGCCATTAATCCACCCCCAAGCGCATTATCTGCGATATGAAATATATATCTATGAGTAAATACATACTTCTATCTTATTTTCATTAAATTATGCTATATAGTCTATTCATTAATTATAATGAGAGCACAAAAATACGCCTCATTAGTTCTAATGAAGCGTTGTATTATGTATATTATTAGTCATTATTCCACTTATTCCTTTATATAATCCTTAAACAATATCATTAGTTCAGCACGGCTATTAATGTCTAATTTACGATAAGCTGAGGTACAATATGTATTCACCGTCGAGTAGGCAATAGATAAAATTCCCGATATTTGTCTGAGTGTATATCCTTCTAATAGAAGCTTACACACTTCTAATTCCCTTTTACTTAAATGATAGCCTGCAAATACATCCTTTTGTCTATTATCTATTTCTGTGCTGCCTGCATCCCTCACCCAATCGTTATATTGCTGAGCCTTTACCAGACTTGGCGACAATATCAGGAACATCAATAGAAATGCAGATGCAACAATCGAGGTAATTGTTGAAAGCCGGGCTGTATCGACACTTGAAATCACATTTCCTATTACTACCCCTGAGACACCTCCGCATAATCCAATTAAAAATATTGATAGCTTTACATAATACATACTATTATATTTTTTTCCAACGACAGCTAATATATAGTACATATTAATCATGCCAATAGTACCGCCGATACCCAGAAGAATCGCAAACACAATAAGCATTTGCGAGATATCGTCTACAAAAGCATTACAAATTAGTCCCATGGCTATAGTAGAAAAAGTAACATTATTAAGCCATATAAATGCTCTTCTATACAAGGCATTTAGAGCAAAATAAAGTATACAGCCAATTAGTCCCCCGACATAATACCAAAGGTGAACATCTACATGATTTTGTGCTCTTATATTTAAAATTCCCTTTCCTATTCCTTTGCATAGAATTGCTATTGCGCAATTGTTTAGCAAGGTCAGGTAAATCCTTGGAGTAATTTTCGGAGCCTCAATTAGCTCTTTCGAACAGTTCATCAGACTACTCTTCTTAAAGAAAATCGTTGACAATAAAGCAGTCAGCAATATAGAAAATGAAACAATATAAACCCCAGATCTGGTTAATTTATCACCAAAATATAAAATTTCAATTAGCATAAATAGGTTTATAAGTGCATTACTCAATAATACTGAATAGAACTTCTCAGTATTATTCATTACAAATACAAATGGAATCAGGATACTTATATTAACTATGCCAAGAGTAATACCAAATATAGTTAATGAAGAAAGCTGGAGAGAGGTATTGCTTGTCAGCATAAATAAGCTCATGGCTGCTATTATAAGTACAGCTCCAATTCTGGCTGTTTTAGCAAACCATTCCTTGCGTATAATTAATACAAAAAATGCGGACGAAAGAAGATTAATTGAATGAAGAATACTCCGAACTCCTGAAGAAATTACATTCTCGGTGACCGGTGAGGCTGTCCACCATGTGGTAAATACTATTACCCATGCATAGTAAACAATCCATATAAAGATATATGGTAGATTTGATTTCCTTATTGCTCTTACATCAACTACATTTCCAAGACACTTATCCTCTGCCCCTAATGTGCCAGAACTCTTCATAGAGCTAGACATCTGATTTTCCCCCTCAGATGAATAATTTCAATCACTTATACGCTTGTAACTTGAAATACCTTTAGTTATTATATACTGACAAAAATAGCATATCATTTACTGGAATTTAGAACAAGTGATACTTTATATCTAGTGGTATATTTAGGAACTGTAGTGCATATACCTTCCTGCCTGTATATCCCACATTTCATAATATTTGCCCTTAAGTTTAAGTAGGTCCTCATGAGTTCCCTCTTCTATGATTACTCCATTTTCCATCATATATATTCTATCTGTTCTTCTTGTAGTGGATAATCTGTGAGATATGAATATAACTGATTTATCATATGCCGCCTTATACATAGACTGATTAAATTGATATTCCGACATGGGGTCAAGAGCTGATGATGGCTCGTCAAGTAACAATATAATGTATATATTTCCATATCAAAATGCTCCCCATTAGTTTCCTAAGGGGAGCACTTTTATCTATAATAAAGGGGGGAGGGGTTTATTAATATTTATTACATAATTTCTTATTTTACATTGGATTTAAGAACCTCATAACCCATGTTGGTGATTGCACTTTCGATTTGATCTATTGCTAGCTTATCCTCATCAAAGCTCACCTTCACTTTACTTGAGTTAAATAATACTTTTAATGAATCCATGTCGATGCCGTCTAATTTCTTAACTGCACCTTCAATCTTTTGCATACATGATGGACATGTTAAGGTTTCTAATTGAATTGTTGCTGCTTTCATAATCATTCTCCTTCCAAATCTTGTTTATATTTAACTTTTTTCTTGTCTATGATTTAATATTACCCTATTCCGTATTATAAAACCTTGATCTATATCAAGTTTTATGATGTTTTTTGATACTAAAGATTGATTTAGCTTCTTTTATTTCTAAGACGATAGCGTAGTAGCCTCATACCATTAATGATAACTACTAAGATACTACCCTCATGTACTAGCATACCTATGGACATATTCATCCAGCTACTGAAGAAAACGCTGGCAAGTAATACCAATACAACACCAATTGCTATGAAAATATTCTGCCTCATATTTCTGGATATTGCTTTTGTTAATCCAAGGGCAACGGGTAATCTGCCAAAATCCGAGTTCATTAAGACTACATCTGACGTCTCAATAGCTACATCTGTTCCACTTCCCATAGCGATACCTATATCTGCTAAGGCTAATGAAGGACTGTCATTGACACCGTCTCCAACGAAAGCGACAATCTGGCCTTTTTCCTTAAGCTTCTTAAGATATTCGGCTTTATCTTCTGGGAGCATATTACCATGTGCCTCTGTAAGACCCAGCTCACGACTTACTACATCTACTGTTCCCTGGTTGTCACCAGATAGCATTACAAGGTTCTTTACTCCTAAATCCTTTAGTCTCTGAAGATCTTCCTTAACTCCCGGTCTAATCCGATCACGAATACCCATTAATACTATAAGCTTACCATCAACAGAAGTTAATACAAGAGAGTTACCATTCTTCTCAAAACTATCTACATCTTCCTTAGCCTTTCCATCCAATTTAACATTTTCTCTTTCCATTAAGGCTACATTACCTACAGCTACTCTGTGACCATTTACGGTGGCTACGATTCCACCACCCTTAACAACCTCCGTATTTTCAACAGTTGAGAATTTTGTGTCACCAATTTTCTTTAATACTGCCTTTGCCAATGGATGATCCGATTCTCTTTCAATACTTGCAAGATATCCCAATACCTCATCCACATTTTCAGTATAATATTCTGTCTCTGCTACAGCTGGATTTCCTTCTGTTAGTGTACCGGTTTTATCAAAAATCATTGTATCAACACGGCTAAAATCATTTATTACTTCACTACCTTTTAGAAGTATACCATGTCGTGCTCCATTACCGATACCTGCAACATTAGATACAGGTACACCGATAACCAGTGCTCCAGGGCAACCAAGAACAAGAATTGTTATAGCCAGTTCAATATCTCTTGATATTAACCATACTACAAAGGCTAATACTAGGACTGCCGGTGTGTAATATTTTGAGAAACGGTCAATAAATCGTTCTGCTGCTGACTTTGAATCCTGAGCTTCTTCTACAAGTTCTATAATTTTACCAAATGTCGTGTCTTCACCAACTCGGTCTGCCTGAATCTGAATAGTTCCATTCTCTAATATAGTACCGGCGAATACCTTAGACCCCTCTTCCTTGCCTACAGGAAGTGATTCACCTGTAATACTTGCTTCGTTAATATGACCTTCGCCTGATAAAACAGTGCCATCAACAGGGATCTTTGCGCCTGTCTTTACTAGAAGAATATCACCAACATCTACATCATCGACTTCCACCTCTTCGAACTCCCCGTTTTCCATCTTCTTTAGTGCACTCTCCGGAGCCATCTCTGTCAATGCCTTTATGGCTGAACGGGTCTTATTAAGTGTACGTAATTCTAAGAAGGCACCGAATAAGAACAGGAATGTAACTATAGCCGATTCTTCATAATTTTTTATAATAAAGGCTCCTATAACTGCAATCGTTACTAGGACATCTATACTTACTACTTTTACTCTTAAGGCCTGAATTGCTTGGATTGCTATAGGTATAACACCTAATATAGATGCAATTATGAGTGCCCAGGTAAAGATGTTCATGTTGCCAGTAGTCCATTTAGTAATAAAGGCTACTGCGATTAATATTCCACTTATTAATGTTATTTGATTTTTCCTACCTAATATATGGTTCAAATGCTTCTGCATGTTTCTCCTCCTTATCTTACCATTTATGTTCTTCCAAAAAACCTTCTGGAAAATATCTCTGGTTTCTAATATTATTTTATCATTTGTGTCTATAACTAATTATCCGTGGTATGCTTTGTCTATTTCAGAAAGCATATTATATACTGCCTCGTAGCTTTCACATACATCACCGGGTACAGAATAATTATCTGTAATCTCTCTTAGTTGCTTGAATTCATTATCCAATTCTGGTTTGTCGGCTCCTGCCTTTTTTACCTTTAGATTAATTTCCTCGAATACCTTGCGTACATCATGGAATTCTGGATGATTTGGTCCGTGTACTCTATCTACAATAGGTACATACTGCTCCAAGGTCTTTAGGTTTCTTTCATTTACTTTATTAAATGTCGTCATATTATTTTCCTCACTTTCAAATTGTTTTTGTTTGCTTTGTAACTACATTCTAACAAAGGTTATCATATAATAAATTGATGTAAATCAAGTTTTAAAAAATAATTTGGGTCTTTTTTTAAATATATTAAGATTATAATTAAAATAACAAAAAGGGCATCCCTTACAATACTGTTAATATTGTTAGCAGGCATCTGTAGATTAATTTGATTGCATTATATGATTCGTTCATGGTAAAATTAGTTAAAATATAAAGAAACCTTAAATAAGTAGTAGATAGTATTTTTACTAAGGAGAAAGAATGAAGAATAAGAAAGCAATCTACTTTATTACTGTATTAGCATGCTTGCTAATCCTATCTATAGTCTTTTTTATTTTAGTACAAAATAATAATTTACTCTCTGATCCAGATAGAGAGGCAACTGTATTAGGCGATTCACTTCTAATAGCAGCTGAAAGTGATATTGAAGAAGCCAGTGAAAGTATTAATGATATTAATGAAGATACATATAATGAATCCATTACAGTGGATGCTTCTGAAGATATTAGCTTAGATGTAGCTGATGAGATTGACGAAAGTAGCTTAAATCAAGCAGATATATCTGATAGCGATACCATTGATATAGTAGATGAAGAAGAGATTATACCTGTGGATACATATGATACTATCACCATAAGTGCAGCCGGAGATGTTACCCTGGGTAGGGATGAGAAGTTCGGGTGGGAAAGAACCTTTGACCATGAGCTAGAGCTACAGAAGGGAGATTATGGATATTTTTTTAGAAATGTAAAGGATATATTTGAGGCAGATGATTTAACTATAGTAAATCTTGAAACCACATTAACAACAGCTACAAAGAAGGCCGAAAAGAAATTTAGATTTAAGGCTGATCCTTCCTATGTGGAGATACTCAAGCAGGGAAATATTGAAGCTGTAAGTATAGCCAATAACCATACCCTTGATTTTCTTGATAAAGGTTATAAGGACACTTTGGAGACCTTAGATGAAGCGGGGGGTGGGTATTTCGGCTATGAACACAAATATATTACACAGGTTAGGGATACAAAGATAGGCCTACTGGGTTACTATACTATGAAGGTAACGGATAAGCTTAAGGATGAGATAAAGCAAGCTATAGAGGAGCTTAAGAATGAAGGCACTGATTTGGTTATTATTATGTTCCATTGGGGAATAGAAAGGGATTATTGGCCTAATTCGGTACAAAAGAAACTGGCTTATTTCTCTATAGACAGCGGTGCCGATTTGGTGCTTGGATGCCATCCCCATGTTCTTCAGGGTATAGAGGATTATAAGGGAAAACAAATTGTATATAGCCTAGCTAATTTCTGCTTTGGCGGTAATAAGAATCCTGATGATAAGGATACTATGATTTATGTGCAAAGGTTTAACTTTAAAAATGGTGAGCTTATCTCACAGGAATACGACATAATTCCTTGTTCTATATCTTCGGTTAGTAATAGAAACAATTATCAACCTACACCTTTGGAGGGTAAAGAAGCTGATAGAGTCATGAAAAAGATTAAGAAATATAGTGATTTCTAGAATTATTTCCTACCCCTTTTGATAGTTGTGAAGTAAAACAGCTTATATCATAAATTCGATATAAGCTGTTTATTTTAGATTTATATACTATGCTGGCATCTAATTTTATTCAGATTATACTATGATATCTTTTGTAACTTCTTACTGTGTTCAGCAACAACCTTTTTTAATAGCTCTATGTCAGCCTTCATTTCCTCATGTTCCTTATTAGAGCTTTCATACCGAATAGCTGCAGGAAGATAGTTCTCGGCTAATAGCTTTATGGCAGGGCTAATTTCATTCTCTAAAGTAATATTTATTTTATGTACTTCACTCTTCACTTCAACCATGTCAGTCTTCAGTACCGCTATATCGCTCTTCACTTCAACCATGTCAGTCTTCAGTACCGCTATATCGCTCTTCACTTCAACCATGTCAGTCTTCAATTCACTAACATCCGTCTTTAGTACCGCTATATCACTCTTCACTTCAATCATGTCAGTCTTCAATTCACTAACATCCGTCTTTAGTACCGCTATATCACTCTTCACTTCAATCATGTCAGTCTTCAAATCACTAACATCCGTCTTTAGTACCGCGATGTCACTCTTCATATCAGTAATATCACTCTTCATAGGTTCTAGTTGAACACTTAGCTTCTCATCCATCATATCAGATAAAGCTAACAACAATTCATTATTATTCAAAGAATCACACCCCTTACTATGCACTAATTTGATTATATCACATCCACAAATAACAAGTCTATCATATTATGGAACTATGTTGCCTTATGTATAAATACCAGTTCCGTCAATACTTTTTCATTAGAATCATCCTCCTTAAGTTTTAGTAACTTAAGGATAACACTTTTATATAACAAAAAGGTCGCCTGGCAGGCGACATTTTGTATATAGACTATTGTTAATATCTCTAACTTATGCTATTAACTTTATTCTTATCCCTTATGCTGTCTTCCTGTGTGATCTATAGTAAATTCTCCTTTATGAATCAGCTGTGATATAGGTACCAGCTCATATCCCTTATCCTTAAGTCCAGTAATTACCCTTTCAAGAGCCTCCGGTGTATACTTAGCTCCGTTATGCATAAGTATGATTGAACCTTTACCGAGATTCTTGTGTTCGGTACACTTCTTGATGATACTGTCAGCGCCATAGTCCTTCCAGTCTAGGGAATCAACATCCCACTGTATAGTATAATATCCACAATCTCTTGCAGTTCCAACTACCATATTATTATAATCGCCGTAAGGAGGCCTAAACATATCCATCTCTATTCCGGTTAGCTCCTTAATCCGTTTATGGGCTTTCATAATCTCGTCCTTGCACTGTTGTTCAGACAGCCTTGACATCTGCTTATGATTTTCGCTGTGATTGCCAAGGTCATGTCCTGCGGCAGCAATCCTCTTAACATCTTCAGGATATTTTCCCATCCATTCACCAGTCATAAAAAATGTAACCTTAACATCATGCTTGGCAAGGATATCCAATATGTTCTGTGTATCTTCATTCCCCCATGCGGCATCAAAACTTAATGCAACCTTATTATCATCTGTTGCCACACAATAAATCGGAAGATCTCTCTTCCTATTAATGTTTGATACAGTAATGGCATTAGGAAGTAATTTTACTCCAAGCCCTATTACTGCTAGTATACTTAGTACAATGATACCGATTTTTATAAATAAGGTAATATCAGATATCTGGTTATTATTATTGTCATTTTGATTATTCATAGCTTCACCAATCATATTTGTGTTACTATAATATATTGGTGGCACTAGGCAAATATGCGATATGGGCAAGCTTAAAATCTCCTAGGTTTAAAGAATAAATATAGTCCTAATGGGAGCAACAATATACTAATCAGTTGAGATGTTGACAAACTAAGTATTATGCCTCTTGAGATATCTCCTCGTAGGAACTCTAAGAAGAACCTCATTATTGAATAGTAAATAACATATAAGCCAATCACTTTTCCCGACTTTCTCTCACGTCTGGTATAAAGAATAAGCAATATGCCTGCTAGAATATTTAATACACTTTCAACTAATTGCGTTGGAAACATCGGGATGCCATTTGGAGCAGCTATAGAGTTCTCAAAAACAATATGAAGAGGTCCATCATAATGTATACCATAACAACAGCCTGCAAAGAAACATCCAATTCGGCCTATCCCGTGAATAATTGGAATTGAGGGTGCCATAAGATCCATTAGCATAATAAAATCTATCTTGTATTGTCTACAATATAAGTAATATCCAATTATAGCCCCGATTAATCCTCCATAAAATACAAAGCCACCAGACAGTACATTATACAAAACCTTAAAATTAGACATAATGAAATTCCAGTTTTTTATTAAAATTGGGGTTATTGTTATTATGTAAAGTAGCTTAGCACCTACTACTAGGCCTATACCCCCATAGCAGGAAGAGAATAGGACATCATCCTTGCTGATATTATATTTCCTACGCCTTAATATAGCAATCATGACACCGATAAATATACCCAAGGTTATCATAAGTCCATACATAGCTATTGTCTTTCCAAAGATGGTTATAGTCGGTAACATACAAAACCTCCAAAAAAGATAATAAATTTAAAGTAACATTTAACGGAGGTTTTAACCTCCCATGATTATCCATAAGTATTTTGCTGTACATAACGGAGGATTTAACCTCCACAAAAATAGAGTAGAGAAATAATTGCTAAGAATTATTTCCCTCTCGTTGAACCGTACGTACGGGTCTCGTATACGGCTCTACAATTTATATTCCAACTTTTCTTAGATAATAATTTAAAGGATTGAGCA
>JAAYJU010000162.1 GCA_012522735.1 Clostridiales bacterium
ATATTTCTAACATCAATATGCTGAGTTCTTAGCCTTCTTATTACCTTACCCTCCTCATTTTTCATAACCCTGGCAGCACCATATATATCTCCGGTAAGTGAATGTATAGCCGAGGATACCTCCTTTAACTGTCCTGCGATTACTTCCCTGCTCTCAGCTAACCTATTACTCCATATATTATTTAATTTAGTAATCTCAAACCCTCTGTTTATTTCTAGAACAAGCTCATCCGAGCAGGTGCAATTCTCCAGAAAATACTCAGGGACATCCTTATTCTCTATATACCCTTTCTTTTCGGCTACATCAAACAAATCACATGTTGCCTGATATGCCTCTTTATAATGCGTGTCCCAACATAAGCAACAATTTCTACAATTCTTACAAAGCCTTTCAGATATATCCTCAAATATCATATCTATTTCTTTTTGCTTAATCTTAATCTGCCTTTCTGTAATGGTTTCCAATGTCTTAGATAGCTTTAAAAACGAGTCAGAAAATATCCTCATTCTTGTATTGGCCAGCTTCTTTAAATTATCGGCAGACAGCAGGCTTTGCCCCAAGCCATCTTTATCATGATCCACCCTGTATATAATACTCTTTGGCAAGAGCAAAAATAATATAAGCGCTGAGCTTAGTGCTCCTATTTCTCTTGTCGATAATGCCAGCTCATCATAAACTAGGCTTATAATTGTGATAGTCAAAGAAAATACTGCGGCGGTAGGTATTCTTCCTAGGCTTCGAAATAAGGCAGGTACAATTCCCACCATGGTAAGCATGGCAATACTATTTAAAGGTGCTCCCCGAAGACTTAATGCGAAGCCTGCTACTGCTCCGGTAATCGCTCCCTGCCCTGCTCCATACTTATATGTAAAAAGCATTATAACAAAATATACAGCCGTTTCCATGGGAGCTATAAAGGAGTTACTTAGATTTGGCATTCCATAGATTAAGACCGCCACCATTAGGCTAAGACTAATCATTTCCTCATTGGTCATCTTAGTTCCTTTTGGCTGCTTTATTATGAATCCTATACCCATACTAAATAAAATTCCTGATACATAGGCAATTATTGCTTCTAATACAGCCATCACAATAAAATCCGGCTTCCATCCGTTTGCTGCCGCCTCCATCATAGCAAATACTCCTAAAAAAACCGCTGGAATATAAAAGTAGATTTTTTCGGGTAGCTCTCTCTTCTTCATAAAGGGTGATTCCAATAATACAATCCCGCTAACCATGGTAAGAAGGTATTTCAATATCATCGTAGGTGGCATAACCGAGCTAATCCCTGCTAATATAGCTAATAAAAGCAAGCCAGGGCTGACCTTCTCCAAATATGCTGCCGTAAAGAAACCGATGGCAATTGGATTAATACCTATGAAGGATGCCCTAGCTATAACGAATCCTATTAGATAGATTAAAATTGCATTTTTCTTGATACCTTTCATTTTGCTTCGCTCCTTTTTGCTTACTAGACTGTTCTTGTATGCCGCTCTATTATAGGCACTACAAGATAAAATGTTTGTCAAAATCAATCACCGCAAGCAAAAAACTTTTTGACAAAAATTCCATCAAAAGACTGATGGAATCGAATGAAGGAGCCTCATTTTTTTTAAGATACTGAGAAAACCATGCCCAAAATATATTTAAAGCACTGTAAACGTATTATAAAAGGGCTGGTTGAAAACATTATAAGTGCGTGAGGGGACATCGATGCCCTTATAATGTTTTCAACCAGCCCGATTCTAATTTTGGGCATAAAAAAATAGCGAAGGACGGATTTGAACCGCCGACACTGCGGGTATGAACCGCATGCTCTCGCCAACTGAGCTACTTCGCC
>JAAYJU010000024.1 GCA_012522735.1 Clostridiales bacterium
AAAATACTATAATTTAACATATCACGATAATGCTATCCGAAGTAATTGATTCATTTTATTTAGCATTCAAAAAAAAGAGATGATTAACATTTTTGGTTTAAATGACAATAATCTCTTTAGGCTCTTTATTTTAATGTTTAATGATTTGCTTCCTTACAAATTTTTCTAATTATATCTGCCAATGTATGTTTGTTTATTATTCTATTTCAAATGTTTGAAGAGGGTTCCTTTCTAAGATATCTTCAACTTCTTCAAATCCTGTAAAAAATGAATAGTTATATCTAGCAGGCAATGCAAAAACATACTTTGAATTTTCCCCTAATTTACCTGGCAGAACAGGTGTGGCACCTACGCTGAATTCTCCATTATTAAGTGATTCCCACAACTCCATAGTAAATATCATAACAGGTATATCCTGTCTTGGGGCTTCTTCTGTCCATTCAGGATGTCTGATATATATTAATGTACCTGATTGATTTTCTTTTGCATCTATTAATGATACGCCATCCCATTTATCTTCTATAATGCTGTATCCCTTCCAGCTGTCAGGTAATGGGAAGTAGAATCCATATTCCTTGTTATTATATACAAATGTATTAACGTCAATATATTCTCCCTTTATTACATCATCAATAAGCCATTTGTCTTCTATCTTTTTAATATTCAGTGTTACAGGCTTACTTGCGGATATTCCTCCTTGTGTCATTTCAACGCTTGTCATTTCAATTATGTTACCATTTACAGTGTATTCAGAATCTGATAGCTTTTCAACCAGTTCAATATCTATACGTTCCGGCCACGGACTGGAAGACACTCGTCCGGGAGCATTTACAGGATCATTCTGCCATTTCTCAAGTAATGCCGTTGAAACAAATTCTCCGTAATTTTCTATTAAACTATCTTTAACAATATCTTCCGGTGCCATTAAAGAAACCATTTTAAGATTTTCTCCAAAACTCTTAACCAAGTTTTGTATTTGATTTTTCTCTTTTTCAGCTATAGCGGAAACTGTATTAATTGAAACTGCCCGTAATGCATCATCCCATCTTACATCTGCATTTAAGCTTTCTGCAACGAATCTTACAGGTACTAAGGTTCTTGAATTTTTAATTCTTGCAGGTACATCCAATTCAACCGGCTCATCGTTAATATATGCAATAGTATCATCTATTTTCAAAGATATTGTAGTACCATCCTTTGTTACAAGAGCTGTCTTATTCGTACCGTCCCAATCAACTTCTGCTCCAAGAGTTTCAAATATCGCTCTCATTGGCACAAGTGTTCTTGAATTTTCTATTATTGGATCTGTATCCTCAAGCTCAAGAAGCTTGTCATCTATAAACACTCTTATGAGCTTTCTCTCTTTGTATGATTCAATATTTTCCGGTATTTTTACTAAACCTGCTGCTGTTTTGCCATCATTATGAGCAATCATGAGAGCATAGCCTTCATTAAAAGAGCTTAAGTATTGTATGTTAAGTGATGATGGAATAACTTCAGCACCATATTCATTTAACATGACTATGGATTCTCTTGGACTTGGTCCATAGGTTGAAAGTGCTCTGATAAGACCTTCTCTCATGTACTCTCCGGCATATCTTCCATACTGCCAAAGAGGAGTAAGTCTTTCATCATCTCTGTTAATTAAAAAGCTTGAGCCGTAGCCATTAGGGTAATTATGATTTTCTATGAGAACATAGGCAGCTTCTCCTATGAATGGACTTGCTTCCTTGTATTTTGCCGGTATGACGAAGTCACCGTTTTTATCTATATACCCATATTTTCCGGTATTATCTTGTGCAAGAGCAAGACCTCCATAGAAACTAGTATCAACATATTTATCAGTCTCAGGTATTAACTTAAAGTCAATTATGTTATTTCTATCTTTATCAATGTAACCTGCAAGACCATCCTTCACTACATACGCCGCTTCCTCTCTAAAGGATTTAGCTGATTCATATATCATAGGTATAACAATTTCGCCGTCTTTGTCTATGTAACCCCAAAGTCCTGTTTCTACACTTTGCACAGCTGCAAGTCCCTCCGAAAAATAGCCTGCATCCTTATATATTTGGGGAATTACAATTTCACCTTTTTTATTAATAAATCCTTTATTCTCTTCATAACCGCCAATTGTTGTAAACCCTTCTTGAAATTTATCTCCCATATTCCTATGCATACCAAGAGGTATTACTTCATTACCTTCCTTGTCTATAAATCCTTCCACCTGTCCGGGAGGTGCCATAAGTCTCCCCGGAACATCAGGTTCATCTCGTGGTATATATTTATATACTTTTGCCATACCGTCAGAAAATTCATATATCCCATTATAATCACCAACAGCTATTATCTTACCGCTTGTGTCAAAACATATTGTTTCATCTGATAATCTTAGAGTAAAGATTCCTTCGCTAAATACATCCATCTGAGAATAGGATTGTATATGTGAGTCACCAATATCAAGCCAAGTGATATCAAGTCCTGAAAGTACCAGTACTCTACTTGCCTTTTCTTGATCTTCTTTAAAATCTA